>NZ_JBBCAT010000001.1:971717-1295623 GCF_037203705.1 Prosthecomicrobium sp. N25 | reverse complement strand
GCGGGCCTCGCTCGTGACCCATGACGGGACCGGAATCTTCGCCGGGCTGCCGAGCCCGCTCAGGGTCGGGCGCTACCACTCGCTCGTCGTGGAGATCGACGATCCGCAGGCGAGCCCGCTCGTCGTCACCGCGCGGTCGGAGGACGGCGAGATCATGGGCCTGGCGCACCGGAGCGAGCCGACCTGGGGCGTGCAGTTCCACCCCGAATCGGTCCTGACCGAAGGCGGACTGACGATGTTCGCCAACTTCCTCCGGCTCGCGTCGGACTGGGGCGCCGGCCGCAGCGGGCGTCCCTAGCCGCGCGCGTCAGAGCGCCTTGTGCGACCCGTCGCACATGGTCGGCTTCTGGGTCGCCTTGCAGCCGCAGAAGAAGGCCTTGCCGTCCTTGTCGGAGACCCACTCGACCGGCGTAATGCCGGTGCCCGTGTGCGAGCCGTCGCAGAAGGGCTGGTTGGCGGACCGCCCGCAGGCGCACCACCAATAGGACTCGCCGGCCTTCACCTCGACGGGATAGGGGGCCTTTTGGGCGACGACGGCTGCGGACATGGGGAATCTCCGGTTCGTTCCTGGTCGGCAGACGCTATCGCTGCGTCACCGGGGCTGTCGATCGCGAAAGTGATGGACAGTGCGTTTCGCCGGCGACGCCATCACGGGGCGCGGGACGCCCGTCGGGGCGGGGCCGCGGCCCGTCGGGTCGAATCCGCCGGGATCGTCTCAGGCGGCGCCGCCGCCCGCGGTGGCGAGCCAGGCGCCGCCGCAGGCCTTGGCGAGCTCGCGGACGCGCAGGATGTAGCTCTGGCGCTCGGTGACGGAGATCACGCCGCGGGCGTCGAGCAGGTTGAAGACGTGGCTCGCCTTGATGCACTGGTCGTAGGCGGGCAGCGCCATCCGGTGGCGGCTCCTGTCCGCGTCGACCCAACCGGCGTCCAGATACTTCCGGCAGGCGGCCTCGGCCATGCGGAACTGCTCGAACAGCATCTCCGTGTCGGAGTGTTCGAAATTGTGGCGGGAGTATTCCTGCTCGGCCTGCAGGAAGACGTCGCCGTAGGTCACCTTGGCGTCGCCCTCGTAGCCGTTGAAATTCAGGTCGTAGACGTTGTCGACGCCCTGGACGTACATGGCGAGGCGCTCGAGGCCGTAGGTCAGTTCGCCGGAGACGGGCGCGCATTCGTAGCCGGCGACCTGCTGGAAGTAGGTGAACTGGCTCACCTCCATGCCGTCGCACCAGCATTCCCAGCCGAGTCCCCAGGCCCCGAGAGTCGGGCTCTCCCAGTCGTCCTCGACGAAGCGGATGTCGTGCAGGGCCGGATCGATGCCGATGGCGTAGAGGCTCTTCAGGTAGAGTTCCTGCAGGTTCGGCGGGTTCGGCTTCAGGATCACCTGGTACTGGTAATAGTGCTGCAGCCGGTTCGGGTTCTCGCCGTAGCGGCCGTCCTTCGGGCGGCGGGAGGGCTGCACGTAGGCGGCGCGCCAGGGGTTCGGGCCGAGGGCGCGCAACGTCGTCGCAGGGTGGAAGGTGCCCGCGCCGACCTCCATGTCGTAGGGCTGCAGGATGACGCAGCCGTAGTCGGCCCAGAAGCGCTGGAGCGTCAGGATCAGCCCCTGGAAGGACCGGTCGGGACGCATGTGGGCGGGGAGCGCGGGGTCGATCATGGCGGGCCCGTCGGATGCCTGGCGGATTGCGCGCGGACCCTAGTCGGCGGGGATCATGCGGTCAATCGGCGAGCGAGACCCCCGGGTCGGCCCCCGTCGCCCGCCGGATGTCGTCGAGCAGGGCGGCGAGCACGGCCCGGGCCACGGGCGAACGGGCGGCGCCCGGGACCGGCCGGTCCTCGATCGCCGTCACGGGCAGGACCAGGCGGACGCTGTTGGTCAGGAAGACCTCGTCGGCCTCGGCCAGGTCGGCCAGGGCGAGGCTCGCCTCGCGCGGCGCCAGGCCGAGCGCGGGAGCGGCCTCGAGCACCGCGGCCCGGGCGACGCCGGGGAGGATGCCGTCGGAGACCGGCGGGGTCGTGAGGACCCGACCGTGGACCGCGAAGACGTTCGCCATGGTGGCGCAGGCGACCCGGTCGGCCGTGTCGAGGAAGAGAGCGTCGTCGAAGCCGCGGGCGGCCGCCGCCGCGGTGGCCAGGACGGGGTCGAGGTAGCCGAGCGTCTTCAGGCGGCTCGTCGGCGAGCGGTCGTTGCGGCGCGCCTCGGCGAGGGCGAGCCGGACGGGGCGGAACACGATGGCGGGCGACCAGGGCGCCGCGGTGGCGAGGAGGGTCGGGGTCGGCGCGTCCGGCGGCTTCAGGCCCCGGGGACCCGGGCCGCGGGTGAGCGTCAGCCGGACGGTGGCGGCGGCCGGCGCCTCGGCGAGCACGGCCGCGAGGGTCTCCTCGAGAGTGGCGCGCGCGACCGGGATGGCCAACTGGGCTGCGCCGGCCGCCAACCGCTCCAGGTGCGCCTCACCGCGCCAGGCGTGGCCGCCGAAGGCCACCAGCGTGTCGAAGAGGCCGTCGCCGAGAAGCAGGCCGCGATCGGATAGGTCGAAGGGCGCGGTCGGGCCGTCGACGCGGCGGCCGTTCAGGATGGGCATGGGCTCTCCGGCTGCTGCTGACGGGCTTCTCTACCGAGGACCTAGCAAGGGACCGGACCCGTGTCAGCCCGAGGTTCTTCCCGCCGGCGGGTTTTCCGAAACGCGGCGGACCGATACGGTTGCGCCGGGGCGATCGGAGGCGGCCGGTGGACAGCGAATGGCAGGCCAGGCAGGCCGAGATGGAAGACTGGTACGCCACGTTCGCCGCGGACGAGGCCCGGGCCGCGCAACTCCTCGACTACGAATACCGTCCGCATGCCGCCGCGCTGGCAGCCTTCCGGGGCGACGTGCTGGACATCGGCGGAGGCGCCGGGCTCGCGGCCGGGTTTCTCCGCGCCGACGTGCGCTATGTCGTGCTCGATCCCAGTCCGAGTTGGAACGAGGCGCCCTGGCCGGACATTCGTCGACGGCTGTCTCCGGCGGCGGTCGAGCCGGACTTCGTCTCGGGGGTCGGCGAGGCCTTGCCCTTCGGGGATTGCAGCTTCGACGGTGCCCTGTCCTTCTGGAGCTTCAACCACGCGCAAGACCCTGAACGCTGCGTGGCCGAGATGCACCGCGTGCTGCGTCCCGGCGGGGTGGCCCTCGTGGTCCTGGAGGACGTCGAACCGACCTGGCGGGACGTCGCGAGGCTGGCTCTCGAGGAGCTGCGCTACCGGGTGACGGGCCGAGGGGCGAGCCGCCTGCACTGGCACCAGCCAGGGCTGGAGACGAGCGTCGAGACCGCGAGGCGGAAGCTCTCCGCGTCCGGATGGCCGCTGCAGGCCGATCACGTCAGGATCACGGATGCCGACTGGCATCGCTGGATCAAGGGGCGCTTCGTTGTCCGAGACCGGCGCTGGGTGGACGGCTTCCTGACCTTCGACCTGGAACGACCCGCATAGGCCCTTGCGGACCACCCTGGCTCAGGCGCCCTGGAGCTTGCCGCGCTTCAGGTGCTCGTCGAGCCTCGGCATGATCTCGACGAAGTTGCAGGGGCGGTGGCGGTAGTCGAGCTGGGCGGCGAGGATGCCGTCCCAGGCGTCGCGGCAGGCGCCGGGCGAGCCGGGGAGGCAGAACACGAAGGTCCGGCCGGCCACCCCGGCGGTCGCGCGGGACTGGATCGTCGAGGTGCCGATCTTGTCGTAGGAGAGGCGGTGGAACACGGCCGAGAAGCCGTCCATGCGCTTGTCGAACAGGGGCTCCAGGGCGTCGGGCGTCACGTCGCGGCCGGTGAAGCCCGTGCCGCCCGTGGTGATGACCACGTCGATCCGCTCCTCGGAGATCCAGGTGCTGACAATCATGCGGATCTCGTCCACGTCGTCGGGCACGATGGCGCGCTCGATCACCTCGTGGCCGGCCGTTCGGACGAGGTCCTCGAGGGTCTGGCCGGACCGGTCGTCGGCGAGCGTGCGGGTGTCCGAAACGGTCAGGATGGCGATCCGGACGGGGATGAAGGGCCGGCTTTCGTCGATACGCGCCATCGCGGTCTCCCTGGTTGCGGCGGGACCCTGCCCGACCGCGCCTCGGCCGTCTTTGACATGGATGAAACGAAGCGGCGAGCGCTCAGGCGACCGCGTCCCGCCGCGGTTCGGCGCGGCACTCGGCCCTGCGAACGGCCAGGATGGCGCCGACCACGCCGGGGAAGCGGCGCTCGATCTCGTCGAGCCGCAGCCGGTTCAGGAGTTCGACGCCGCGCCGCTCGCTGCGCACCAGGCCGGCCTCGCGCAGGATGCGGAAGTGGTGGGAGAGGGTGGACTTGGAGAGGCCCTGCAGTTCCTTGGCGGAGCTGATGCAGTTCATCTCGCAGCTGGCCGCCGAGAGGCACAGCACGATGTCGAGCCGGACCGGGTCGGAGAGGGCGTGGAGCAGGCCCGCGAGCGTGAGCTCGTCGATGCTGGGATGCGCGAGTGGACGCATGACGATGGATCCGCTTCCCTGGTTGCGTCGAGCCGCGCCGGCTCCGAGGCCCCGGGCGCCGCACCCGCCGGGTCGCGCGCCGTCGCGTCCAATGTGGTCAATGCCGCGGCGTGATTCAATCGCGTGACATCGGGCTGTCGGCAAGTTGATCGAGGCTCACTGAAGCGCGGCGGGCTTTACGCCCGTGCCCGTTCGGCCTAACTCACCGCAACGCGGCGGCTCCTGGCCGCCCGAAGGGAGGCGCATGCCCACGGACTGGTCGATCGACGCCATCCTGGCCTTCATCGCGGCCAACAAGGGCTGGGGCACGCTCCTGGTCGGCCTGATGGCCTTCGGCGAGTCGCTCGCCTTCGTGGGCGTGCTGATCCCGGCGACCACCGTCCTGATCGCCGCCGGGGCGCTCGTCGGGGCCGGCGCCCTGCCGTTCTGGGAGGTCTGGGCCGGCGGCGCGATCGGGGCGTCCCTCGGCGACGCCATCAGCTACTGGATCGGCCGCCGCCTCGGGCCGGGCGTCGAGCAGATGTGGCCGTTCCGGAGCCGGCCCCACTGGCTGGCGGCCGGCGAGCGGGTCTTCGCGCGCTGGGGCTGGGCCGCGGTCTTCTTCGGGCGCTTCATCGGACCGCTGAGGGCGACGGTGCCGCTCGCGGCCGGGATCATGGCCATGCCGCACTGGACCTTCCAGGCCGTCAACGTCGCTTCCGCCATCGTCTGGATCCCGGTTCTGGTCGCGCCCGGCGCGGCGGTCTCGTGGCTGGTCGACCTCGGGCGGGGGGGACGCTGGTGGGAAGCGGCCGGGCTCGGGGCCCTGCTCCTGGCCGGGCTGGCGGGGCTCGTGCTCTTCGTCCGGCGCAACGCGCCGCGCTGGCTCGGCGACGGCGGACGGGCCAGGAAGCGCGGCGACTGAGCCTTCCCGGCCACGGCGTCGGGCCCGCGCGAGGTACGCGCCTTGCCTTTCGCGGCGCCTGCCCCACACTCAGGCCGATCGACCTCGTTCCTGGAGCCCGCATGACGGATTTCGCCGCTGCCGCCGAGACCTTCATCCGCGAACACCACGTCTGGGCGGGCGTGCTCGTCGGGCTCCTCACCTTCGCCGAATCCCTTGCCTTCGTGAGCTTCTTCGTGCCGGCCACCGCTATCCTGATCGCGGCCGGCGGGCTGGTCGGCGCCGGCATGGTGCCGCTCCTCGACCTGGTGGTCGGCGGGGTCGCGGGCTGCCTCGTCGGCGACACGGTGTCGTACTGGCTCGGCCGCCGCCTCGGCCCGCACGCCGACCGGGTGTGGCCGTTCCGGACCCGGCCGGAGATGCTCGCCAAGGGCAACGCCTTCTTCGCCCGGCACGGGTGGTGGGGCGTGTTCGCCGGGCGCTTCTTCGGACCGCTCAGGGCCGTGGTGCCGCTCTCGGCCGGCATCATGGGCATGCGCCACGGGCTGTTCCAGGGCGTCAGCTTCGGCTCCGCCCTCCTGTTCGTACCCGCCATGCTGGCCCCCGGGGCCGTGGTGGCGAAGGGCGCCGAGCACGCGGACTCCTGGACCGCCCTCCCCGCCCTGACCATCCTGGGGACCCCCATCCTGATCGGCGGATATTTCCTGGCGAAGAAGATGCGGGCCCGCACGGGGGGCTGACCCGGACGGGGCGTCCGTCTCCGCGGCCGAGAAGAGCCGCTCCGCCTGGCTCCGTCGTCTATTCGGCGGCCACGGCCGGCGGGATCGGGGCGGGGCGGTCCCACTTCAGCTTCGGGGAGCGCGCCGCGCGGGTCTCGTCCAGCCTGCGGCGCGGGGCGAAGCGCGGCGCCTGCGTGAAGCGGGCCGTGTCGCCGCGCTGCGCCGCCATCACGAGGTCTCGCAGCGTGGCGACGAAGAGGTCGAGGCTCGCCTTGGATTCGCTCTCGGTCGGCTCGATCAGCATGGCGCCGTGGACGACCAGGGGGAAGTACATGGTCATCGGGTGGTAGCCCTCGTCGATCATCGCCTTGGCGAAGTCGAGCGTGGTGACGCCGGTGTCCTTCAGGAAGCGATCGTCGAACAGCACCTCGTGCATGGACGGGTGGTTGGGGAAGGGCAGCGTCATCAAGTCGGCGAGGCCGGCGCGCACGTAGTTGGCGGCCAGCACGGCGTCCTCGGAGGCCTGGCGCATGCCGTCCGAGCCATGACTCAGCATGTAGGCGAGCGCGCGGGTGAACATGCCCATCTGGCCGTGGAAGGCGGTCATGCGGCCGAACGGGGTCTCGCCGTCGCGGGTGGCGGCGGGCGTCTCGACGAGCACCGGCGTGCCGTTCTCCATTCGCACGAAGGGCAGCGGCGCGAAAGGCGCGAGGCGGCCCGACAGGACGACCGGCCCGGCGCCCGGGCCGCCGCCGCCGTGGGGCGTCGAGAAGGTCTTGTGCAGGTTAATGTGCATGGCGTCGACGCCGAGGTCGCCGGGCAGGACCTTGCCGACGATGGCGTTGAAGTTGGCGCCGTCGGCGTAGAAGTAGGCGCCCGCCGCGTGGACCGCCTCGGCAATCGCCGCCACCTCGGGCTCGAAGATGCCGCAGGTGTTGGGATTGGTCAGCATGATGGCGGCGACGTCGGGTCCGAGCAGGCGCTTCACCTCCTCGACGTCGACCGTGCCGTCGGCGCGGGCGGGCACGTCGCGGACCGTCATGCCGATCAGGGCGGCGGTCGCCGGGTTGGTGCCGTGGGCGGATTCGGGCACGAGCACGACGTTGCGCTCCTCGCCCCGCGCGCGGATCGCGGCCTTGATGGCCATCATGCCGCAGAGCTCGCCGTGGGCCCCCGCCTTCGGGCTCATGGCGACGGCCTGCATGCCGGTCAGCGCGCAGAGCCAGCGGCCGAGCTCGGCGATCACCTCGACGGCGCCCCTGACGGTCGACAGCGGCTGGAGCGGATGGGCGTCGGAGAAGCCGGGCAGCCGGGCCATCTTCTCGTTGAGGCGCGGGTTGTGCTTCATCGTGCAGGAGCCGAGCGGATAGAGGCCGGTGTCGATCGAGTAGTTCGACCGGGACAGGCGCACGTAGTGGCGCATGGCCTCGGGCTCGGTCAGGCCGGGCAGGTCGATCGGCGTCGTGCGGCGGTGCGCGCCGAGGCGCGGCGGCACGCCCTCGGGCTCGGGCAGGTCGACGCCGGTGGTCTCGGCGCGGCCGATCTCGAAGAGCAGCGGCTCCTCGACCCGCAGCGCGCGATTGCCGGTGAAGGTCCAGGGCGTGTGCGCCTGGAAGGTCTCGGGGCGGGTGGGGCGACCCTGGTCGTTCAGCATGGGGTCCTCTCGCTTGGGGCGGCGCCGCGCTCTGGGCGCGCGCTCGTGATGGCGTCCGGCGGCGCGTCAAAGGACGGCGCGCAGCGTCTCCGCGTAGGCCTGGCGGTCGTCTTCGGTGTTCACCTCGGTGGCCGCGACGACGATCAGGTCGTCGAGCCCCCTGCCCGGCTCCAGGCGCGACACCGGCAGGCCGCCGAGGATGCCGCGCTCGGCGAGGCGCTCGATCACGGCGGCGGCGTCGCCCGGGACCCGGATGGTGAACTCGTTGAAGAAGGCCGGGTTGAGCACCTCCACGCCCGGCACGGCGGCGAGGCGGTCTGCCAGCTTCACGGCGGCCTCGTGATTGAGGAGCGCGAGGCGCGACAGGCCGGCTTCGCCGAGGAGCGACATGTGGATCGTGAAGGCGAGGCAGCAGAGGCCGGAGTTGGTGCAGATGTTGGAGGTCGCCTTGTCGCGGCGGATGTGCTGTTCGCGGGTCGACAGGGTCAGGACAAAGCCGCGGCGGTTCTCCGCGTCCACCGTCTCGCCGCACAGCCGGCCGGGCATCTGGCGGACGTATTTCTGCCGCGTCGCCATCAGGCCGACATAGGGGCCGCCGAAGCCGAGGGCGTTGCCGATCGACTGGCCCTCGCCGACGACGATGTCGGCGCCGCGCGCGCCTGGCGGCTCCAGGAGGCCGAGGCTGACAACCTCGGTGAAGACGGCGACCACCAGGGCGCCGACCGCGTGGGCCTTCTCGGCGATGGGAGCGAGGTCGATCAGCTGGCCGTAGAAGGACGGGGTCTGGACGACGACGCAGGACGTGTCCTTGTCGATCGCGGCCAGGATGTCCTCGGTCCCGCGCGGGTCGGGGGCGAGCGCCGCGACGGTGTCGCCGGCCATGTCGGAGAGGGTCTCGACGACCGCCCGGTACTGCGGGTGCAGGCCGCCGGAGACGACGGCCTTCGACCGGCGGGTGAGCCGGTGGGCCATCAGGACGGCCTCGCCGGTGGCGGTCGAGCCGTCATACATGGAGGCGTTGGCGACCTCCATGCCGGTCAGGTTGGCGACCTGGGTCTGGAACTCGAAGAGATACTGCAGGGTGCCCTGGGTGATCTCGGGCTGGTAGGGCGTGTAGGAGGTCAGGAACTCCGAGCGCTGGATCAGGTGGTCGACGGTCGCCGGGACGTGGTGCTTGTAGGCGCCGGCGCCGACGAAGAAGGGGACCGACGAGGCCGGCACGGTGCGGGCGGCCATGCGGCCCATCAGGCGCTCGACCTCGAGCTCGCCCCTGGCCTTGGGCAGGTCGATCAGGTCGGAGAGGAGCTTGCCGGCGGGCACGTCGGCAAAGAGGGCGTCCACGTCGGGGACGCCGATGCGGGCGAGCATCTCGGCCCGGTCAGTCGGGGTCAGCGGCAGGTAGCGCATGGGCGGGCCTCTTCAGAGCGTGTCCAGGTAGGCCTTGTAGTCGGCCTCGGAGAGGAGGTGGCTCGTGTCGGTGCCCTGCGGGACATGCAGCTTAACGAACCAGCCCCGGCCTTCCGGATCCTCGTTGACGAGGCCCGGATTGTCGGTCAGCGCGGCATTGACCTCGAAGACGGTGCCGGAGATCGGGGCGTAGACCTCCGAGGCGGCCTTGACGGATTCCACCACCGCCGCCTCCTTGCCCTTCTCGATCGCCTTGCCGGTCTCGGGCAGGTCCACGAAGACGACGTCGCCGAGCTGGGCCTGGGCGTATTGCGAGATGCCGATCGTGGCGACGTTGCCGTCGATGCGGATCCATTCGTGGTCGCGGGAATAGAGGGTCATCGGGGCAACTCCGTCAAAGGGACCGGCGCTTGAAGCGGGTGAGGACGAACGGCAGGGCGGCGACGCGCGCCGGCAGCGGCTTGCCGCGCACGACGAGGTCGAGTTCGGTGCCCGGGGCGGCGAGCGCGGGCTCGACATAGCCCATGGCGACCGGGGCGTTCAGGGTCGGGGCGAAGCCGCCGGAGGTGACGACGCCGACCGGGCGGCCGTCGCGCGCACGGATCTCCGTGCCCTCGCGGGCCGGCGCGCGGCCCTCGGGCAGGATGCCGACGCGGACCCGGGCCGGGCCCTCCGCCATCTCGCGGCGGAACCGGTCGATGCCCGGGAAGCCGCCCTCGTCGCGCCGGCGCTTCTGGATCGACCAGACCAGGCCGGCCTCGACCGGACTCGTCGTCTCGTCGATCTCGTGACCGTAGAGGCAGAGGCCGGCCTCGAGGCGCAGGCTGTCGCGGGCGCCGAGGCCGATCGGATGCACGTCCGGATGGTCGAGGAGCCGGCGCGCGAGCGCCTCGGCGACGTCGGCGGCGACCGAGATCTCGAAGCCGTCCTCGCCCGTGTAGCCGGAGCGGCTGACGGTCGCGTCGATCCAGCCGTCGAGGCTCACGGTCCGCACGTCCATGAAGATCGTGCCGGCGAGGTCCGGCGCCATCGCCTCCAGGACCGCGCCGGCCTTCGGGCCCTGGAGGGCCAGGAGGGCGCGGTCCGGCTGGGGCGCGATTGTGACGCCCGCGGGCAGGCGCGCCGCGATCGTTGCGACGTCCACATGCTTGCGGGATGCATTCAGGACGAGCATGAGCCGGCCGCTCGCCGGGTCGGCGGGGCGGGCGATCATCAGGTCGTCGACGATCCCGCCGGCCTCGTTGAGGAGCTGGGTGTAGCGCTGGCGGCCGGGCGCTAGGCCGGCGACGTCGGCGGGCACCAGGGTCTCGAGCGCCGCGGCGGCGGTCGCCCAGTCCGGGGCTTCGACCACAGCCTGGCCCATGTGGGAGACGTCGAACAGGCCGGCGGCCTCGCGCGTCCACTTGTGCTCGGCCAGGATGCCGGCCGGGTACTGGACCGGCATGGCATAGCCCGCGAAGGGCACCATGCGGGCGCCGAGCGCGACGTGCAGGCCATAGAGGGGCGTGGCGAGGAGCTCGCCTTGCGGGTCTTCGGAACTGGGTTCGGTCATGCGAGGCTTCCGGCCGGATCGACGAGGCCGCGAGCGGCTCCCCGGAGATCCTCCGGCCGCCGTCCGCGCCCCCTCTGTCCGAGAACCTGAGAGATTTCCCGGGGCACCGCGGGCTCTCCAATCAGCCGCGCGCCGCCCGGTTACTCCTTCGGTGAGCCCCGGGCCGGTCGCCCGAGGCTGCTTTCCAGAGCGTCGCTCGCCCCCCGCGGTCCCTGGGACCTGAGAGTTTCCGGGGCGGTTTCTCCTTCGGTGCCGACGGATCGCACATGATCCGCCGAGCTCTCCCGCGGGGGCGTGGGCAGAAGCCGGTCTCCCCGGCGGCCGCCATCGAGTCGCAACGGGCTCGATGCGGCGCACCATAGGCCGGAACGGCAAGGTGCGTCAAATGGTCCTGAGACAGCCTGCCCGGTCGGGGTCGCGGGGGCTCGGGCGGACTACTTCGCCTTCGCCTTCTTGGGCGCCTTGTCGCCGATCTCGTCGAGGCCGACGTAGATGGTGACCTTGGCACTGTCGGCGGCGGGGACCACGACGTTCTCGTCGACCTGGGTCCACAGGGCGGAGAAGTCGGGGGCGCGGACGTCGACGGGGACGTTGGCGAGCTTGGAGTAGATCACCTGGTCGTCGCGGACGGCGGCGACGCGGACCGGGACCGTGACGGTGCCGGTGGCGCCCTTGGGGCCGGAGGCGACGCGGCCGGCGGAGCCGACGCGAACCACCATGTTGTCGCCGACCTGGTTGCACTCGCGGGCGACGCGCTGAATGCTCGCCTGGAAGCGCAGCGCGTTCGGGTCGCCGTGCTTGCCCGGCTCGAATATCAGCATGGACTCGGTGCCGTGCCGGATCTCCGCCGGCGGGCAAGTCGGGCGCGCCAGCAGGGCCTCGGTGTCGAGCTTGTCCTCGCCGGCGCCGCCGGTCATCAGGGTCGTTCCGATCCCGCCCGTCATGCTGCCGCAACCGGCGAGCGCGACGAGGCCGGCCAGGAGGAGGGCGGTCCGGATCGGGCGGTGGGCGAGCGGCATGGGTCCTCTCGGGGTCGGCAGACAGGTCGGGTTTCGCCCGGGGCCGGGCGGCGCCTTCTATAGCAACGGCCCGGCCGGTCCGTCACTGGGGTGCTGGTGAGGCGAATTCGAGGCGGAGCGCGGGCGTCGCGATCGCGGGACGGAAGCCGTGTCCCTCGGCGACCTTGACACCCGCCCGCCCCCTCCCTCTATTCCGTCCGACCGCCGCCCCGCCGCGCGAGCCCCGGAACCCCGATGACGTCCGACAAGCCGCCCCTGACGATCCTGCTCGCGGCCCCACGCGGTTTCTGCGCCGGGGTCGACCGGGCCATCCAGATCGTCGAGCTCGCGCTCGAGAAGTATGGCGCGCCGGTCTACGTGCGGCACGAGATCGTGCACAACCGCTTCGTGGTCGAGACCCTGAAGGCGAAGGGGGCCGTCTTCGTCGAGGAGCTCGACGAGATCCCGGAGACCGGCCAGCCGGTGATCTTCTCGGCCCACGGGGTGCCGAAGTCTGTGCCGGCAACGGCGCGCGACCGCGGGCTCTTCCACCTGGACGCCACCTGCCCGCTCGTCACCAAGGTGCACCGCGAGGCCGAGATCCATCACCGCAAGGGCTTCCATGTCGTGCTGATCGGGCATGCGGGCCACCCGGAGGTGGTCGGCACCATGGGGCAGCTCCCCGCGGGGGCCGTCACGCTGGTGGAGACGGCCGAGGACGTGGCCGCCCTGCCCTTCGCGGACGACGCGCCGCTCGCCTATACGACCCAGACGACGCTGTCGCTCGACGACACGCGCGTGATCGTGGAGGCGCTGCTGGCGCGCTTCCCGGCGATCCGGGGGCCGCACAAGGAGGACATCTGCTACGCCACCACGAACCGGCAGCTCGCCGTCAAGGCGCTGGCGCCGACGGTGGACGCGCTCATCGTCGTCGGCGCGCCGAACTCGTCGAACTCGCAGCGCCTGCGCGAGGTGGCGGAGCGGGCCGGCTGCCCGATCGCGGTGCTGATCCAGCGGGCGGCGGACATCGACTGGAGGGTCTTCTCGGGCCTGCGCCGGCTCGCCGTGACGGCGGGAGCCTCGGCGCCGGAGGTGCTGGTCGAGGAGGTGCTCGAGGCCTTCGCGGCGCGCTACGAGATCCGGGTCGAGACGGTGCGCACGGCGGACGAATCGGTCACGTTCAACCTGCCGCGCGACCTCCGCGACGTCGCGGCGGCGGGGCCGCGCGCCTCCTCCCTGTCGGCGGCCGAGTGACGCGATGGCGGTCTATACGGAAGTCACCGACGAGGACCTCGCGCGCTTCGTCGAGGCCTACGACATCGGCCGCGTGCTCTCCTACAAGGGCATCGCGGAGGGCGTCGAGAACTCCAATTTCCTGCTCCATACCGAGCGCGGCTCCTTCATCCTGACGCTCTACGAGAAGCGGGTCGACGCCCGCGACCTGCCCTTCTTCCTGGGGCTCATGGAGCACCTGGCGTCGCGCGGGATCACCTGCCCGCTGCCGGTCAAGACCCGGGACGGCGCCATGCTGGGCACGCTGTCCGGGCGGCCGGCGGCGATCGTGACGTTCCTGGAAGGCATGTGGGTCCGGCGGCCGAGCGCGCAGCATTGCGGGGCGGTCGGGGAGGCGCTGGCGCGCTTCCACCTGGCCGGCCGGAATTTCGCGATCCGGCGGCCGAACGCGCTCTCGGTCGGGTCCTGGCGGCCGCTCTTCGAGCGGTCCCGGGCGCGGGCCGACGACGTGACGCGCGGGCTCGCCGCGGAGGTCGAGCGGGAACTCGACCATCTGGAGACGGCCTGGCCCGCGGATCTGCCGGGCGGGGTCATCCACGCGGACCTCTTCCCCGACAATGTCTTCTTCCTCGGCGAGAAGCTGTCCGGCCTCATCGATTTCTACTTCGCCTGTAACGACGCCCTGGCGTACGACCTGGCGATCTGCCTGAACTCCTGGTGCTTCGAGGCCGACCTTTCGTTCAACCTCACGAAGGGCCGGGCGATGCTGATGGGCTACACGCGGGTGCGGCCGCTCGGGCCGGAGGAGTGTGCGGCGCTGCCGCTGCTCTGCCGGGGATCGGCGCTGCGCTTCCTGCTGACGCGGCTCTACGACTGGCTGAACGTCCCGCCGGGGGCGCTGGTGAGGCCCAAGGACCCGCTCGAATACCATCGCAAGCTGCGCTTCCACCGGACCATCTCGGATCCGTCCGGCTACGGCCTCGACCGATGAGCGAGGCGGCGGAGGACCGGGTCGAGATCTACACGGACGGCGCCTGCTCGGGCAATCCGGGGCCCGGTGGCTGGGGCGCGATCCTCCGCTTCCGGGGCGCCGAGAAGGAACTGAAGGGCGGCGAGGCCGACACGACCAACAACCGCATGGAGATGATGGCGGCGATCTCGGCGCTCGAGGCCCTGAAGCGGCCGTGCAAGGCGGATGTGTACACGGATTCCGCCTACCTGCGGGGCGGCATCACGGGCTGGATCCACGGCTGGAAGCGGAACGGCTGGAGGACCGCCGACAAGAAGCCGGTCAAGAACGCCGACCTCTGGCAGCGGCTCGACCTCGCGCTGAAGCCGCACGACATCGTCTGGCACTGGGTCAAGGGCCACGCGGGCCATCCGGAGAACGAGCGGGCCGACGAACTGGCGCGTGAGGGCATGCGGCCCTTCCTGAAGGGGCGCCGCGGCCCCGCGGCGGACCCGGGGACGTGACGACGGCGGCGGACCCGCGAGGCGCCGGGCCGGGTCGGGTCGCCGGCGGCGCGCGCGTCCTCGTGGTCGCCAATCCGACGGCGGGCGGCTATCGGGCGGAGCGGGTCGCGGCGCTCGTCTCGGCCTGCAGGTCGCTCGGCCTGCGGGCGGAGGCCCGCCTGACCACGGGCCCGGGCGACCTCGGCCGGATCGCCGCGGATCCCGAGCTCGCGGCGGATGTGCTGGTGGTCGCCGGCGGCGACGGCTCGGTCAACGAGGCGGCGGCCGGCCTGCTCCGTCGCGCCGGTCCCCGGCCCGCGCTCGCCGTGCTTCCATCGGGCACCGCCAATGTGCTCGCCGCCGAGCTCTCGCTGCCGCGCCGGCCGGCCGAGGTCGCGGCGGCGGTCGCGGGCGGGCGGACGCTGCCGCTTTGGCCCGGCCTCGCCAACGCGCGACCGTTCCTGCTGATGGCCTCGGCCGGCTTCGACGCCGAGGTGGTGCATGCGGTCGACCCCGCCGCCAAGCGGCGCTGGAAGAAGCTCGCCTTCGTGGCGACCGCCTTCGGGCGCGGGTTCCGGGGCGGGCGCCCGGACCTGCATGTGACGGCGGACGGGGAGAGGCTGACGGGACGGCTCGCGATCGTCACCAAGGCCGCCCGCTACGGCGGCCCGCACGTGCTCGTGCGGGCGGCGAACGTGACCCGGCCCGGGCTGCACCTGGTGCTCGTCCTGACGGACAGGCCGGTGGCGCTCATGCGGCTCGGCCTGGCGCTGCTGGCCGGCCGCGTCCGGCCCGGCCCGGCCGTGGAGATCCGGGCGGTCCGCCGCGTCACCCTAGAGGCGGACGGTCCGGTGCCGGTGCCGGTGCAGATCGACGGCGAAGCCTTCGGGACCACGCCGGTCACGATCGAGGAGGCGGCCGAATGCCTCCGCATCCTGGTGCCGCCCGGCCCGACGCCGTGACGACCGCGCCGGGGCGGGCGGGCCTCGTCGGGACTCCGCGGCCCGGAGCGCGGCGACCGGCTTAGGTCAGAGCTGCTCGAGGACGTGCGCCGCGCCGGAGATGCTGACGCCGGGCTTGTCCTCGACGTTGAGCGACGTGACCGTCCCGTCCTCGACGATCATGGCGTAGCGCTTGTTGCGCAGGCCCAGGCCGGGGCCGGTGAGGTCGATCTCGAGGCCGGTCGCCTTGGCGAAGGCGCCGGAGCCGTCCGCGAGGAAGTGGACCTTGTCCTTGCCGCCCGACGCCTTGGCCCAGGCGTCCATGACGAAGACGTCGTTGACCGCCACGACCGCCACCTCGTCGACGCCCTTGGCCTTGAGGACGTCCAGGTTGTCCAGGAATCCAGGCAGGTGGTTCATCGAGCAGGTCGGCGTGAAGGCGCCGGGGACGCCGACGAGCACGACCTTCTTCCCGCCGAAGATCTCGGCGGTGGTCTTCTCGGCCGGGCCGTCCGCCGTCATCACCTTGAACCTGGCCTCCGGAAGCTTCTGACCGACTTCGACCGTCATCACGTTCCCCCATCACCTGCGCGGCGAGGCTCGGCGCGCGCAACCCCTCGCACCGGCGCGGGCGTGCACCGGTCCAGCCCCACATAGCGCGGATCGGGCCGGCGTCGAGCATGCGGCCATGGCAGGGAGCCCTGCGTCAGCGCAGGGTCCAGCGCCGTTCGACGGCGCGCCGGCCGTCCGAGAGGGTCAGCCGCAGCTCGGCGCCGGCCGGGCGCGCATCCTTGGGCAGGCCCTCGAGCGGCACGCGCCAGAGGCTCCGGCCGGCCTCGGCCCCGGTGCGGACGGCCAGCGGCAGGGCCCAGCCCTCCGGGCCCTCGACGAAGAGATCCGGGCCGGCGGAGCCCGGATCCTCGACGGCGACCCGCAAGGCGCCGTCGGCGAGCGTCACATCGGCGATGCGGAACGGCGCCTCCGGGCCCTCCGGCTTCGGCAGGCGCGCCTTGGCGGCCGCGATGGCCGAGACGGCGCGCGGCTCCGGCGTGCGGCGGGGGTCGACGGACACCGAGAGGTCGCCGTCGGCGGGCACGCAGATCTCGCGGCAGACGCCGACGAGGATGCGCGCGGACAGGGTCGCGGGCCTGGAGGGGTCGGCGAGGGTCACGCGGAGCGGCAGGACGACCGGGCCGGTGTAGCCGACGCTCTCGCCGTTGCCGTCGCCGAAGCGGACGGGGGCCGGGAAGTCGACCGCCACGGCGGCGACGTTGACGGAGCCCGAGGTGTCGATCTGGGGCGGGATGCCGGAATCGCCGGGCGTGCGCCAGTAGGTCTTCCAGCCGGGCTCGAGGGCGATCTCCAGGCCGAGCTGGGCTTCCGCACCCATGACGAAGCCGGACAGGAGGCGCAGTTCCGCACCGGTCGCCTTGGCGCGGTCGGCCGCGCCGGCCGGGGCGATCCCGGCTGCCGCAAGGGCGAGGGCGAGGACGCAGCGTAAGCGAAATGCCAGGGTCATGGGCGCAAGATCCACCAGACGGGGCCTTTTCTGTCGCGAGTCGGCTTCTCATATCATCGTGAGGCGGAGGCGCGCGCGGATCCGCGCAGCATTGCCGCGATGAATCGGTAACGATATGGTCAATGGTGGGGCGTATGGAGAGTAAGCGGCCCGCTCGGGTCATCGGGGCACGTCGAGCCCGGAACCGCCGTCTCGCCAGAGAGGACTACGCCATGGGCTCCGCCTCCCGGAGCGAATACCTCGACGGACAGATCCTGATCGCCATGCCCGGCATGGAGGACCAGCGCTTCGCCCGATCCCTCGTCTACATGTGCGCGCACTCGTCCGAAGGCGCGATGGGCATCATCCTCAACCAGCTGGCGCCTCAGGTCTCCTTCGAGGATCTGCTGGTCCAGCTCGACGTCATTCCCGGCAAGGACCCGATCCGACTGCCCTCCCTGGCGCGGCGCATGCGCGTCCACCACGGCGGGCCGGTCGAGACCGGCCGGGGCTTCGTGCTGCACTCGTCGGACTATTTCATCGAGAACGCGACGCTGCCGATCGACGACACCATCTCGCTGACGACGACGCTCGAGATCCTGAAGGCGATCGCGGACGGGCGCGGGCCCTCGGAGGCCCTGCTGGCGCTCGGCTATGCGGGCTGGCCGCCCGGACAGCTTGAGACGGAGATCCAGACCAACGCCTGGCTCCACTGCGAGGCCGACAACAGCCTCGTCTTCGACGCCGACGTAGAGACCAAGTACGACCGGGCCCTGCGCAAGATCGGCATCGACATCGGGATGCTGTCGCGGGAAGCCGGGCACGCGTGATTTGTGCGCGGGCAAGCGCCGCGCGGGACGGCTTGCGGGGCCTTGCGCGCGGCTCTACGGTGCGCCTCCTCTCGGCCCGCCCGGCGCGGGCGGCGGAACCGCGCAGGGGATCCTGACACCGTGAAGTACATCTCCACCCGGGGCGAGGCGCCCGTACTCGGCTTCTCCGACGTTCTCCTGGCGGGGCTGGCGCGCGACGGCGGGCTCTACGTTCCGGAGGAGTGGCCGGTGCTGACGCCGGCGACCATCTCGGGCTTCGCGGGCCTCCCCTACGCGGAGGTCGCCTTCCGGGTGATGCTCCCGTTCGTTGAGCCGGACATCGCGCCCGCCGAGCTGCGCCGCCTGATCGACGACGCCTACGCTGTGTTCCGGCACCCGGCCGTGACGCCGCTCGTCCAGATCGCGCCGAACCATTTCATCCTGGAGCTCTTCCACGGGCCGACGCTCGCCTTCAAGGACGTGGCGATGCAGCTCCTGGCGCGCGTGATGGACCACGTGCTGGAGAAGCGCGGCGAGCGGGCGACCATCGTGGGGGCCACCTCGGGCGATACGGGCGGCGCGGCCATCGAGGCCTTCCGGGGCCGCGACCGCACCGACATCTTCATCATGTTCCCGCAGGGCCGCGTCTCGCCGGTCCAGCAGCGGCAGATGACGACCATCCCGGACCCGAACGTGCACGCGCTGGCGGTCGAGGGCACCTTCGACGACGCGCAAGCGATCGTGAAGGGGATGTTCAACCACTTCTCGTTCCGCGACCGGGTCTCGCTGTCGGGCATCAACTCGATCAACTGGGCGCGCATCGTCGCGCAGGTCGTCTACTACTTCGTCGCCGGCTCCGCGCTCGGCGCGCCGCACCGGCCCGTCTCCTTCACGGTGCCGACCGGCAACTTCGGCGACATCTTCGCCGGCTACGTGGCCAAGCGGATGGGGCTGCCGATCTCCAAGCTGGTCATCGCCACCAACGTGAACGACATCCTGGACCGCGCCATGCGGACCGGCACCTACGAGCTGCGCGAGGTGGTCGCCTCGACGTCGCCGTCCATGGACATCCAGATCTCGTCCAACTTCGAGCGGCTGCTCTTCGATTCCTACGCGCGGGACGGGGCGGCGGTGCGTATCGCCATGCACGAGCTGGCGCAGCGCAAGGCCTTCACGATCCACCCGCCGGCACTCGCCTGGATCCGGTCGATGTTCGCCTCCGGCCGCGCCGACGAGGCGCTGACCGCGCAGGTGATCGGCGACACCTTCTCGAACCTCGGCTACCTGCTCGACCCGCATTCGGCGGTGGGCGTGGCGGTCGCCACCGACCACCTGGAGCGCGGCGTGCCGATGATCACGCTGGCGACCGCGCATCCCGCCAAGTTCCCGGACGCCGTCGCGGCCGCCGCGGGGGTGCACCCGCACCTGCCGGCCTGGCTCGCCGGCATGATGCAGCGGGAGGAGAAGTTCCGGGTGGTGCCCGCCGACCTGATGACGGTCGAGCGCATCGTCGAAGCCGAGACGCGGGCGATCAAAATCGGCTACTAAGGCGGCCGGGGACGGACGCGGGGGCCTCAGGGCCAGGGAGGATCGGGCGCGCATGGGGTTCGAGGTCACGAAGCTCGAGAACGGCCTGACGGTCGTGTCCGAGACCATGCCGCACCTGGAGTCGGCGGCGGTCGGCGTCTGGGTGGCGGCGGGGGCGCGCTCGGAGCGGCCCGAGCAGCACGGCATCTCGCATCTTCTCGAGCACATGGCCTTCAAGGGCACCCGGCGGCGCGACGCCCGGCAGATCGCCGAGGAGATCGAGGCGGTCGGCGGCGAGATCAACGCGGCGACGAGCGTGGAGAGCACCGCCTACTACGCGCGCATCCTGGGCGGCGACACGGCGCTGGCGGTCGACATCCTGTCCGACATCCTGACCGAGTCCGTCTTCGACGCCGGCGAGCTGAAGCGCGAGCAGCACGTCATTCTGCAGGAGATAGGCGCCGCCTACGACACGCCCGAGGACCACGTCTTCGACCAGCTCCAGCAGTCCGCCTTCCCGGGCCAGTCGATCGGACGGCCGATCCTGGGCACGCCCGAGACGGTGGCGGGCTTCACGCCGGATCACCTGCGCGGATACCTCGACACGCACTACCGGGGCGGCTCCATGGTGCTCGCCGCCGCGGGGGCGATCGACCACGCGGCCCTGGTCGGGCTCGCGCGGGAGCGGTTCGGGGTCCTCCCGGACGGTCCGTCGCCAGTCCAGGAGACGGCACGCTACGAGGGGAGCGACTGGCGGGAGGCGCGCGACCTGCAGGAGGTGCAGATCACCCTCGGCTTCGAGGGGCGTACCTACACCTCACCGGACCACTACGCCGCGCAGGTGCTCGCCTCCACGCTCGGCGGCGGCATGTCGTCGAGGCTGTTCCAGGAGGCGCGCGAAAAGCGCGGCCTCTGCTACTCCATCTCGGCTTTTCATTGGGGCTACGCCGACACCGGGCTGTTCGGCATCCATGCGGCGACCGGCGAGAACGACGTCGACGCGCTGATGCCGGTCATGCTCGGCGAGATCGAGCGGATCGCCGCGGACCTTGAGGCGCGCGAGGTGGAGCGCGCCAAGGCGCAGATGCGCGCCGGCCTGCTGATGAGCCTGGAAAGCCCGACCGCCCGGGCGAGCCAGCTCGCCCGGCAGATCCTCATCTACGGCCGGCCGCTGGAGACGCGGGAGATCACCCAGCGGATCGAGGCCGTGACGGTCGAACAGGTGCGGCGGCTCGCCGGCGAGATGTTCACCGGGTCGCGCCCGACCCTCGCCACGATCGGCCCGGCGGCGACCGAGATCGACCCGTCCGGCATCGCGCGGCGGCTCGGGGCGCGCGCGGCGGCGGCCTGAGGGCGGAGGCGGCGGGCATGGCCTTCCTGCGGCCGGCGGCCTTCGACCCGGGACCGGTCATCCGACTGGAGGGCCTCTACCTCCGCGCCCCGGCCATGAGCGACCATGCGGCCTGGGCGGCGCTCCGGGAGCAGAGCCGGGCCTTCCTCACCCCCTGGGAGCCGTCCTGGCCGGTCGACGACCTGGAGCGGGCGGCCTTTCGGCGGCGGATCAAGCGCTACCAGCAGGAGATCCGCGCCGACCACGGCTATCCCTTCTTCCTCTTCCGCTCCGCCGACCACGCGCTCCTCGGCGGGCTCACGCTCTCCTACGTGCGGCGCGGGGTGACGCAGTCCTGCGCGCTCGGCTACTGGATGGGCGCGGCGCATGCGGGCAAGGGCTACATGACGTCGGCGGTCCGGGCGGCGCTGCCCTTCGCGTTCACGACGCTCAGGCTGCACCGGGTCGAGGCGGCATGCCTGCCGAGCAACGCGGCCTCCATCCGTCTCCTCGAAAAGGTCGGATTCACACGCGAGGGATACGCCCGCCGGTACCTGTGCATCAACGGGTTCTGGCAGGACCACCTGCTCTACGCCGTGGTCGACGAAGATTGGCACGCCCGCCCGCGCTGAGGCTCCCCCTTGGGGGTCCGGCGGCGATCGGGTGTGCGCCGACTTGTGGTCGATCCGGAGAGCCGGTAACTCTGCTCACGAGCCCGTGACCGAGCGGCGGCTCTCGCGATTCGCGGAGCGTCCGGACGGCGGGCGCAGTTCCTGGAGTTCGAGTGACGGGGATCGATGCGCGCGGGGGGTTAACGAGGCGACCGGCGGCCCGCGGGGCCGGGCCGGGCCGACTTTTCGCGCTGCTTTCCGGATTGCTGGCGGCACTCGTGCTGGCACTCGCGATGACGCCGTTCCTCGCCGGGGCGGCGGCGGCGGTCGAGCCGATCGACGTCGGCCAGAACAAGCCCGTGCTCGACATCACGGGGCTCGTCGAATACCACATCGACGCCGGCGAGCGGCTGCAGGTCTCCACGGCGCCGGGGCCGGACGGCATCGTCCGGCGCATCGAGGTGCGCTCCTCGCGGCCGGGCGCGGCGGAGACCGACTGGCTGGTCTTCGCGCTCCGCAACAATTCCGACGACCAGATCGACCGTCTGCTGGTGGCGCCGTTCTTCCGGCTCGCGGGCTCGCAGCTGATGTCGCCGGACCTCGGCTCGGCCCGCATCACCGCCATCAACACGAGCCAGGGTTTCGCGCCGGAGCGGCAGCCGAGCACGGAGGCGGACGTCTTCCTGATCACGCTCGACCCGCGGGCGGTGGTCACCTTCATCGTCGAGCTGAAGACGCCGAACCTGCCGCGGCTGCTCCTCTGGGAGCCGGACGCCTACAAGGACAACGTCAACGCCTTCACGCTCTACCGGGGCATCATCCTCGGCATCTCGGGGCTCCTGGCGCTGTTCCTGACCATCCTGTTCGTGGTGCGCGGGACCATCATGTTCCCGGCGACGGCGGGGCTGGCGTGGGCGGTGCTGGCCTATCTGTGCATCGACTTCGGCTTCTGGAACAAGGTGTTCCGGGTGCCGCCGGGGACCGACCAGATCTACCGGGCGGGCGCCGAGGTGGGCATCGCGACCGCGCTGGTGCTGTTCCTCTACGGCTACCTGAACCTCAACCGCTGGCACGTCAGCTACAGCCACGTGGCGGTCGCCACCATCGTGATCCTGCTCGGGCTGATGGGGGTCGCGGTCATAGATCCCGTCATGGCGGCCTCGATCGCACGGGTGTCGCTCGCCGTGGTGGCGGTGGTCGGGGCCGGGCTCATCGCCTACATGGCGGCGCACGGCTTCGACCGCGCCTTCATGCTGATCCCGACCTGGATCCTGCTGATCTTCTGGCTGATCGCGGCGGGGCTGACGGTCTCGGGCAGCCTCGTCAACGACATCGTGCAGCCGGCGCTGGCGGGCGGGCTGGTGCTCATCGTCATGCTGATCGGCTTCACGGTGATCCAGCACGCCTTCACGGGGCAGGCCGTGAACCCGGGCATGATCAACGACGTGGAGCGGCGGGCGCTGGCGCTGGTCGGCTCGGGCGACATGATCTGGGACTGGGACGTGGCGCGCGACCAGATCTGGGTGAGCCCGGAGGCGGAGGACGTGCTCGGGGTGGAGCCGGGGACGCTCGAGGGGGCGGCCCGCTCCTGGCTCGACATCCTGCACCCGCAGGACCGGGACCGCTTCCGCGCCATGCTGGACGCGGTGGTCGAGCAACGGCGCGGGCGCATCTCGCTCGGCTTCCGGCTTCGCTGCGAGGACGGCCATTTCCGCTGGTTCCAGCTGCGCGCGCGGCCAGTGCTCGGGGTCGACGGCGAGGTGGTGCGCTGCGTCGGCACGCTGCTCGACGTGACGGACTCCAAGACCACCGAGGAGCGGCTCCTGCACGACGCCGTGCACGACAACCTGACGGGCCTGCCGAACCGGGAGCTGTTCCTCGACCGCGTCTTCGCGGCGCTGGCGCGCAGCCGCGCGGACGGCACGGGGCGGCCGTCGATCATCGTGGTCGATATCGACCGCTTCAAGCAGGTCAACGACAACCTCGGCCTGTCGGTCGGCGATTCCATGCTGCTCACCGTGGCGCGGCGGCTGTCCCGCCAGCTGAAGCCGCAGGACAGCCTGGCGCGCGTTTCGGGCGACCAGTTCGGCATCATCCTCATCTCCGAGCAGGACCCGGACCGGGTCGCGGCCTTCGCGGACTCGATCCGCCGGGCGATCCGGGCGCCGATCACCTTCGGGGAGCGCGAGGTGTTCCTGACCGCCTCGATCGGCATCGCGGTCTTCGACGGGCAGACCCGCAAGGAGGACGAGCTGATCAAGGACGCCGAGATCGCCATGCACCACGCCAAGCGGCTCGGCGGCGACCGGATCGAGGCGTTCCGGGCGTCGCTGCGCAACCACGGCGGCGACACGCTGGCGCTCGAGGCGGACCTGCGGCGGGCGCTCGAGAAGGAGGAGATCCGCATCCTCTACCAGCCGATCATCGACCTCGCGGAGGGCCGCATCGCCGGCTTCGAGGCGCTGATGCGCTGGGACCATCCGAAGCGCGGGCGCGTGCCGCCGCAGGAGTTCATCGCGGTGGCGGAGCGCACGGGGCTGATCATCCCGCTCGGCCTGTTCGTCCTGGAGAAGACCGCCCGGCAGCTGTCGCAGTGGCAGGAGGACCACGAGATGGATCCGCCGCTCTTCGCCAGCGTCAACGTCTCGTCGCGCCAGCTCATCCGGCACGACCTCATCAACGACGTGAAGTCCGTGCTCTCGCGCGTCGACGTGGCGCGCGGTTCGCTCAAGATCGAGGTGACCGAGAGCCTCGTGATGGAGAACCCGGAATACACCGCCAAGGTCTTGGTGCGCATCAAGGAGCTCGGCGCCAGCCTCGCCCTCGACGACTTCGGCACCGGCTACTCCTCCCTCGCCTACCTGCAGCGCTTCCCCTTCGACACGATCAAGATCGACCAGCAATTCGTCCGCGGCGAAGGCCGCGACCGCCCGCTCCTCCTGCGGACCATCGTGGGCCTCGGCCACGACCTCGGCATGACGGTCGTCGCCGAGGGCGTCGAGACCCAGGACCAGGCCGACGAACTGGCGGCGCTCGGCTGCGAATACGCGCAAGGGTATCTGTACGGGCAGCCGGTCTCGGCCGAGGAGGCGCGGCGGCTGTTGGAGCGGCGGATGAAGGTGGCGGCGCAGTAGGTCGACGAAGGCCGCGTCTGCTCCGATCCTGGATTTTCAATCGAAGCGCCTGCTCGTATTCGCCTTCACAGCTGCCCGTAGATTTCGCCAAATCGCAAATCGTCTCGCGTGAATCCCGGAGGTCCAGGATGCGCGGAGAGACGAGGCCCGCGCGAGATGGCTTATCGACGGCGCAAATCGCACACGCGCACTGCGCTTACCGAAGGCCGCCGGGGCGAGGAGCCGGGGCGCCTCGGCCGTCAGGCGCCCGGCAACCGGCCCTTCATGGGCGGGGAGCGGCCGACCGGCGCACGATCTCGGCAATCTGCCAGAGCTGATCGGAGAGCGGACTCGTCTTTCGCCAGATCATGCCGATGGTCCGCGTCGGCGTCTGAGCCTCGAAGCGGGCGATGGAGACGGCGGCCGAGCGGGTCTCGACCAAGACGGCCATTTCGGGGATGAGGGTGACGCCGATGCCGGCGCCGACCATCTGAACGAGGGTGGAGAGGGAGCTGCCGTCCAGGAGCTCCCTCGGTCGGGCCGAGGTCATCCCGCAGAAGGACAGGGCCTGGTCGCGGAAACAGTGCCCCTCCTCCAGCAGCAGAAGCCGCATCCGGCGCAAGGTTTCGGGGCTCGGAACAGGCTTGCCTTCGTCCTCTCTCGGTCGGACGAGCACGAATTCCTCCGAGAAGAGCGCGACCTCCGTCAGGGACGGCTCGGAGACCGGGAGCGCGACGATGGCGGTGTCCAGCCGACCATCGGCCAGTTCCTGGATCAGCTTCGGCGTCACGGTCTCGCGCAGTCGGATGTCGAGGCCCACATACCTGGTCGTGATATCGCCCACGATCGTCGGCAGCAGATAGGGCGCGACGGTCGGAATGACGCCGATGCGCAGCCGACCGACCAGACGTGCCCGTGATGCGCGCGCCATGTCTTGCAACTCGTCGACGGCACGGAGGATATCGAGCACGCGGTGGAAGACCTCCTCGCCGAAGCCGGTCAGACGGACCTGGCGGGCACTCCGCTCGAACAGGGCGGTGCCGATCATCTCCTCCATGTCCTTGATCTGCATGGACAGCGCGGGCTGGGAGATCGCGCAGGCGTCCGCGGCGCGCCCGAAGTGCGCGTGTCGCGCGAGCGCCTCGAAATATCGCAACTGCTTGAGGGTCAGATTGATCATCAGATGAACTTATCCCAGCGATCAGAAAAACCAACTTAAACTAATGGAACAAATCCGCTAGAAAGGGAGCGGTCAAGGCATAGGCGTGGACACGGTCGGTTCCCGGCACCCCGAGGTGGGTCGCCCGGTGCCCGCGGCGTGGACGGAAAGCCCAAACCGGACGGTTGGCCGGACTTCATCGGAGATGCGGGCGCAGGGAACCGACGTCTTCGCGAGAACAACCCCCTTGGGCAGCTACTTCGGAGAGAGTCATGCACGGATCGAACCTCGGAAACGCCGGCAAGTGCCCGGTCATGCACGGTGCAACCAGCGTGAGCATGCGTTCGAACCGGGACTGGTGGCCCAATCAGCTGAACCTGAAGATGCTGCACCAGAACACCGCCCTGTCGAATCCGATGGACCCGGCGTTCAGCTACACGACGGCTTTCCAGTCCCTCGACCTCGCGGCGCTGAAGAAGGACCTCTACAGCCTGATGACGGACAGCCAGGACTGGTGGCCGGCCGACTACGGCCACTACGGGCCCTTCTTCATCCGCATGGCGTGGCACAGCGCGGGCACCTACCGGACCGGCGACGGCCGCGGCGGCGCAGGATCGGGCTCGCAGCGCTTCGCGCCGCTGAACAGCTGGCCGGACAACGGCAACCTGGACAAGGCGCGCCGGCTGCTCTGGCCGATCAAGCGGAAGTACGGCAACAGGATCTCATGGGCCGACCTGATGATTCTCGCCGGCAATTGCGCCATCGAGTCGATGGGCGGCAAGACCTTCGGGTTCGGCGGCGGGCGCGAGGACATCTGGGAGCCCGAGGAGGACATCTATTGGGGCGCTGAGACCGAGTGGCTCGGCGACGTCCGCTACTCCGGCGAGCGCGTGCTCGAAAATCCGCTCGCGGCCGTTCAGATGGGCCTCATCTACGTCAACCCGGAAGGCCCGAACGGCAGGCCCGACCCGCTCGCCTCCGCGCACGACATCCGCGAGACCTTCGCCCGGATGGCGATGAATGACGAGGAGACCGTGGCGCTCACGGCCGGCGGGCACACCTTCGGCAAGACGCACGGCGCGGGCGACGCGGCCCATGTCGGCCCCAATCCCGAGGCGGCCCCGCTCGCGGCGCAGGGCTTCGGCTGGCTCAGCACCTTCGGGAGCGGCAAGGGGGCGCACACGATCACGAGCGGCCTCGAAGGCTCCTGGACGCCCAATCCCACGAAGTGGGACAACGGCTATTTCGACGTCCTCTTCGGCTACGACTGGGAGCTGACCAAGAGCCCCGCGGGGGCCTGGCAGTGGACGCCGAAGGACCTGAAGCCCGAGGACATGGCGCCGGACGCCCACGATCCGACGAAGCGCGTGCCGATCATCATGTCGACGGCGGACATGGCGATGCGCATGGATCCGGCCTACGAGAAGATCTCACGCCACTACCACGCCAACCCCGACGTCTTCGCAGACGCCTTCGCGCGGGCCTGGTTCAAGCTGACGCATCGCGACATGGGGCCGAAGGTCCGGTATCTCGGCCCGGAGGTCCCGGCCGAAGACCTGATCTGGCAGGATCCAATCCCGTCCGTCGACCACCCGCTGATCGATGCGGACGACATCGCCGGCCTCAAGGCCAGCCTTCTCGCCTCGGGCCTCTCGATCGGCGAACTCGTCCAGACCGCCTGGGCCTCGGCCTCCACCTTCCGGGGGTCCGACAAGCGCGGCGGCGCCAACGGGGCGCGCATCCGCCTCGCGCCGCAAAAGGACTGGGAGGTCAATGAGCCGGCCCGACTCGCCAAGGTGCTCGCGACGCTCGAGTCGATCCGCGCCGATTTCAACGGGGTGCAGACCGGGGGCAAGAAGGTCTCTCTCGCCGACCTCATCGTCCTCGGCGGCTCGGTGGCGATCGAGAAGGCGGCGATGGCCGCCGGCCACGCCATCACGGTGCCTTTCGTGCCCGGCCGGGCCGACGCCACGGCGGATCAGACCGACGTCGAGTCGTTCAGCGTGCTGGAACCGGTCGCGGACGGTTTCCGGAACTACCTGAAGACCGAGTTCACGATCTCGGCCGAGGAACTGCTGATCGACAGGGCCCAGCTCCTGACGCTGACAGCGCCCGAGATGACGGCCCTGGTCGGCGGACTGCGCGTCATCGGCAACAACCACGGGGGCTCGCGCCACGGCGTCCTCACGGACCGGCCCGGACAGCTCACCACCGACTTCTTCGTCAATCTCCTCGACATGGGAACGGCCTGGCAGCCGGTCTCCGAGGCCGAGGACGTCTTCGAAGGCCGCGACCGCCGGACCGGCGCGGTGAAGTGGACGGGCACCCGCGTCGACCTCGTCTTCGGCTCGAACTCGCAGCTGCGCGCCCTCGCCGAGGTCTATGCCCAGGACGACTCGCAGGCGAAGTTCGTGCGCGACTTCGTCGCGGCCTGGACCAAGGTGATGAACGCGGACCGGTTCGACCTGGCCTGATCGGGGCAGGGTCAGACCCTATTCCGAGTTCGCCGTCGCGGCATCCGGCCGGCATCAGCCGGATGCCGCCCTCATCGCCGCCTCCGGCCCACCCTGGCGCCGGCGGGGCGGCGCCGTCCAGGGTCAGGGGGAAGGTCCGGGGCACGCCGCCGGCGGCAGCGATGCGCCTGGCGTCCCGGTTGAACCCGATGTTCCGAGCCCGTCCGTCGGCGGGCTCGAACCCGACGACCGAAGCATGCGGGTCCGTCCGGCAGGCATGCGATCGGTTCCTCGCCACCGAGCCGTCCCCAATAAGGGCCGCCCCCGGACCTGCCGCGCGCCACCGACCTGGCTACCCCCCCGTCCGCCGGAACACCGCCGCATAGTCGTGGCGTTCGCCGGCGAGGTAGCGGGCGTGACGGGCGCTGCCGGGGAGGGCGGCCCATTCGCGGGCCTGGCCGTGGAGCACCCGGGGCAGGCGGGCGATCAGGGACGCGAGGGCGTCGGCGTCGGCTTCCATCGCGGCGAGGGATCCAGGGGTGAGGTCGGTCACGCGGAGGAGCGTCAGGCCGGCCTTGGCACCCTCCTCCCGCAGGAGGCGGGTGTAGTTGGCCGGGCCGCGGCGGGTTCCGACCGAGAGGGAGAGGATGCCGCCGGGGGCTAGGACCCGGGCGGCCTCGGCCATGAAGGGCTGCATGCCGACGTTCGTCAGCGTGCCGATGCTGGCAACGAAGTCGAAGCCTGCCTCCGGCAGGGGCATCGCCTCGCCGCGGGCGCGCAGGAGGGTGACGCTGGGCACCGGGGCGAGCAGGCGGCGGGCGGCCCGGATGGCGCTCGCCGAGGCATCGACCCCGGTCATCGGCACGCCCGGCCAGAGCGCGGCCGCGTAGCGCAGGCCGCCCCCTGCGCCGCAGCCGATGTCGAGGAGGCGCGCCGGCGGCCCGGCGCGATGGTCCGCCGGATGCTCGACGAGCACGAAATGGACGAGGTTGACCTGCGAGGGGGTCGCGCCGAGGCCGGGCACAGGCAGGAGGTTCGGCGACAGCGGCCGGTAGCCTCCGTTGAAGAAGCCCGAGCGGGCGACCTCCGGGACCAGGTAGGCGGCTTCGTAGATCGCCCGGTTGAGCCACTTGCCGACCGCGGCAGGCACGACGCGGCGCAGGCGGTCGAGCGGCGTCAGGCGCGCGGTCGGCGTGGCTCGGGCTTCGTCGGTCGTCATCGCGGGAAGCCCGGGTTCGCGGGGCGTTCGGCAGGACAGGCGTCCGTCCGCTGCAAGCCCGCAGAGGCTAGCACCTTCTCGTGCAGGGTCTATCGCTGGAACCCCAAAAACAGATCTCCTCCACAGTGTTGCGTTCAGGGGGGCGAGCGTCGGCCGCCGCAGGCGTCGGGCGGAGCCCGGGATCAGGGCCCTTGGGTGGGGCACGGCGGGAGCGCATCCTCGGCAGAGCGAGCCGACCGCCGGGAGGACGGCGAGCTCGCCGACGTTTGGTTTGAAACCCCGGTCCGAGCCGCGGAGTCAGCCCGCCGTGGCGCTCATGGCGCGGGTCTTCCCCTTAGCCGGTCACCCGCCACACCACGTTGCCCACGTCGTCCGCCACCAGCAGAGCGCCGTCCTTGGCGAGCGCGACGCCGACCGGGCGGCCGTAGGAGTGCTTCTCGTCTGGGCTGAGGAAGCCGGTGAGGAGGTCGCGCGGCGGGCCGGCGGGCCGGCCGGCGGCGAAGGGGACGAAGACGACGCGGTAGCCGCTCAAGGTGCTGCGGTTCCAGGAGCCGTGCTGGCCGACGATCATGCCGTCCGGCCAGCCCGGCAGGGTGCCGGCGGGGTGCCAGCAGAGGCCGAGGGAGGCGGTGTGGCCGCCGAGCGCGTAGTCGGGGGTGCGGGCCTTGGCGACCAGGGCCGGATCCTGGGGCACGCGGTCGTCGACGACGCGGTCCCAGTAGCAGTAGGGCCAGCCGTAGAAGCCGCCCTCGACCACCGAGGTCAGGTAGTCGGGCGGGGTCTCGTCGCCGAGGCCGTCGCGCTCGTTGACGACGGTCCAGAGGACGCCCGCCGACGGCTCCCAGGCGAGGCCGACCGGATTGCGCAGGCCGGCGGCGAAGATACGGGCGGCGCCGCTATCGAGGTCGACCTCCCAGATCGCGGCGCGGCCCTCCTCCTCGGCCATGCCGCGGTCGCCGATGTTGCTGAGCGAGCCGACGCCCACATAGAGCCGGCGCCCGTCCGGGCTCGCCAGCAGGCTCCGCGTCCAGTGCCCGCGCGGCTTGAAGGCGACCAGGCGGCGGCCGGGGCCGGAGGGGCGGTCGGCGCCCTCAGGATACGCGAAGGCGACGAGGCCGTCGGTGTTGCCGACGTAGAAGGTCTCGCCGACGCGGGCCATGCCGAAGGGCTGGTTCAGGCCGTCCAGGAAGACGTCGCGCGCCTCGGCGATCCCGTCGCCGTCGGCGTCGCGCAGGCGGGTGATGCGGTTGGCGCTGCGGCCGAGAGCGGCGGCGCGCTTCATCGTGCTCTGCATGGCGAGGTCGAAGAGGCTGCCCGGCTTGCTCGGCTCCTGCAGGGCCTCGGCGACCAGCACGCTGCCGTCCGCCATCACCTCGAGCCAGCGCGGGTGGTCGAGGCCGGTCGCGAAGGCGTTGACCTTCAGGCCCGGGGCGGCGACCGGCGCCTCGCCGGCCCGCCAGCCGCGCGCGGTCGGCATCTTCAGGGTCGGCAGCGCGCCCTGCGGACGGGCGGTGGGGATGGCGGGCGCGGCACCGACGGCCTGCACGGAGGGCACGCCGGAGAGGCGCCGGACCGCCACCATGGTGGCGCCGACGAGCGCCACGGCGCGGGCGAAGGGGCCGGTCAGGTCCATCGGTGAACTCCTCGGGAGACGGGGACGGGGGCGGGGGACGGGGCGGGGGCCCCGGGGATTTGCAGCGGCGGCGGCCGGTGTCAAGCCGGGCGGGGCGGCTCGGGCGGATCGTCGGCCTTCAGGCGGGCGCGCGCGAAGGCGATGTAGACGCCGACGAGCGTCAGGGCGAGGCCATACCAGGTGACCGCATATTGCAGGTGGTTGTTGGGGAAGGCCATGGTGGTCTCGCCGCCCTGCGGCAGGCCGCCGGGCGGGGCCGGGACTGCGGCGGCGTCGAGGGTCAGGGGAAAGATGCGCGCGGGATCGAGGCCGACGGCGGCGGCGATGCGTTTGGCGTCGCGGGTGAACCAGACGTTCTTCGCCGGATCGTCGGCGGGCGTGAAGGCGTTCGGCTCCTCCGGGCGGCGCAGGAGGCCGGTCACGGTCGTCTCGCCGGGGATCTGGCCCTCCGCCCTCGTCTTCGGGTCCTTGCGGTCGAGGGGCACGAAGCCGCGGTTGACGATCACCACCGTGCCGTCCGGCCGCTGAAGCGGCGTCATCACGAAGAAGCCCTGGCCGCCGAGCCGGCCCTTCGGGGACGACAGGCTGTGGAAGACGTGCACCTCCTTGTCGTGCAGGAAGCGGCCCTCGACGGTGACGGGCGTGTAGTCGTTGGTCTCGCCGTCGACGGCCGACCAGACCGCCTCGGGCGGGAGCGGGATGGGCGGCAGGCGGGTGCGCTCGGCGACGCGCGCGACGAGCGCCTCCTTCCAGGCGAGGCGCTGGAGCTGCCAGGTGCCCAGCGCGGCCAGGATCGCGAGCGCGATCGCGGTGGCGACGGTCGGCCAGAGCAGGCGGCGGAACGGGCTGGTCACGGATCTGTCGAGCCTCGGGATGGCGCCGGCCGGACGGCACGCGCCCGGCCTTGATGGCGCGCCGGTGTGGCGAGGATGCGTCCGGCCCCCCGGGGGCGGGTGGCCGGTCCGGCAGGACGGGGCGGCCGGGCTCAGTCCTCGAGCCGGCCCTCGCGGGCGCGGTTGGCGTATTGCAGGGCGATCAGCGTCGCCTTCAGGGGCCGCAAGAGGCCGAGCGAGAGGACGAGGATCAGCGGCAGCCAGATCGCCATGTGGAGCCAGATCGGCGGGTGGTACTTCACCTCGGTGACGAGCGCGGCGGCGACCACCACGAAGCCGACGATCAGGATCACGAAGACGGCCGGGCCGTCGCCGGAATCGATGAAGCGATAGTCGAGCCCGCACTCGGTGCAGGCGGGGGCCACGTCCAGATACCCGGCATAGAGCTTGCCGCGCCCGCAGCGGGGGCAGCGGCAGGCGATGCCGGCGGCCACGGGAGAGACGGAATCGAGCGGCGGACCGGCCATGGGCGAGCCTTCTTCCGAAAAGGAGGAGCCCGGGCGAACGACGCGCCCGGGCCCCGGTTGGTTCATGCGATCGCGGACCGGAGAACGGGCTCGCGGGCCCGTCCGGCCATCGGCCGGAGGTCAGTGGGCGCTGGCGCCCGATCCCCAGACGTAGATGCAGGCGAAGAGGAAGAGCCAGACCACGTCGACGAAGTGCCAGTACCAGGCCGCCGCCTCGAAGCCGAAGTGCTGCTTCGGGGTGAAGTGGCCGGCATAGGCACGGGCGAGACAGACGGCGAGGAAGATGGTGCCGACGACCACGTGGAAGCCGTGGAAGCCGGTCGCCATGAAGAAGGTCGCGCCGTAGATGTTGCCCGAGAAGCCGAAGTGGGCGTGGCTGTACTCGTAGATCTGACAGACCGTGAAGAGCATGCCGAGGATGACGGTCAGCCACAGGCCGGTCTTCAGGCCCTGTCGGTCGTTGTGAAGGAGCGCATGGTGGGCCCAGGTCACCGTCGTGCCGGAGGTCAGCAGGATCAGCGTGTTGAGCAGCGGCAGATGCCAGGGGTCGAAGGTCTCGATGCCCTTCGGCGGCCAGACGCCGCCGGTCGCCTGCACGCGGAGGACCTGATGGGCCTCGTGGGGGAACAGCGCGACGTCGAAATAGGCCCAGAACCAGGCGACGAAGAACATCACCTCGGAGGCGATGAACATGATCATGCCGTAGCGCAGGTGCAGCGACACCACGCGGGTGTGGTGGCCCGCATGGGCCTCGTGCACGACGTCGCGCCACCAGGCGAACATGGTGTAGAGCACGATCGCCAGGCCGACGAAGAACAGCCAGGGATGCGCGATGTTGATGCCGAGGAGGTTGACGTTCTCGGCCTTGAGCCAGCGGAAGAGGCCGATCGCGCCGATCGCCATGACGAAGGCGCCCACCGAGGCGACGATCGGCCAGGGGCTCGGATCGACGAGGTGGTAGTCGTGGTTCTTGGTGTGGGCCTGGGCCATGGGTCCCCCTTCGGTCCTGGTTCGGCGCTCGTCAGAGCTTCTCGGGCGTTTTCCTGGTGCCGGCGTCGGCCACCGGCTTCGACTTCTCGCTCTTCGCGGGGAAGAACGTGTAGCTCAGCGTGATCGTCCGGATGGAGCGCAGGTTGCGGTCCTGGTCGATGGACGGATCGACGTAGAAGGTCACGGGCACCACCACGGTCTCGCGCGGCGCCAGCTTCTGCTCCGTGAAGCAGAAGCAGACCAGCTTGGTGAAGTAGTAGCCGGCCAGCTCGGGCGTGACGTTGTAGGCGGCGACGCCGAGGGTCTCCGTGTCGGAGAGGTTCTCGATGACGTAGTTGGCGGTGGCGACCTCGCCGGCCTTGACGGTCACCGGCCCGCCCTCCGGGCGGAAGCGCCAGGGAATGCCGTTGACGTTGGCGTCGAAGCGGATCTCGAAGGCGCGGTCGATCACGTGGCCCGGCGCGGCAGCGGCGACCTGGGTGGTGCCGCCGTAGCCGGTGACCCGGCAGAACCAGTCGTAGAAGGGCACGGCCGCGAAGGCGGCGCCGGTCATGCCGGCCACGAGAGCCGCGCAGGCGAGCGCGACGGTGCGGTGGCGGGCGGCCGCCGGATCGGCCGGGCGGGGCTCGGTCACATGGGCCTCCCCAGGATGCCGGCGCCCATCTTGGCGAGGGTGACGAAATAGAAGAGCACCACCAGGGCGGCGAGCACCACCCCGATGGCGATGTTGCGCTGGCGGCGGCGCCTGGCCTGCTCCTCGGTCAGCCGGATCCCGTTCTCGTCGTTCATCACGGCACCGTTCATGCCCCGAGCCCCCGGAGAAGGAGCGCCACCAGGCGCTCGCCGAGCAGCACGGCATAGAGCAGGAAGAGATAGAGGATCGAGAAGCCGAAGAGGCGGCCGGCCGCCTTGCGGGCCGGACCGCCCTCGCGGACCCGGTAGACGTCGAGGGCGAGCCACACGAAGGCGAGACCGGCGACGGAGGAGACGACGCCGTAGACGATGCCGCCGAAGCCGAGGACCACCGGCAGGACGCCGACGATCGCCATCAGGACCGCGTAGACGAGGATCTGGCTGCGGGTGACCGCCTCGCCGGCGACGACCGGCAGCATGGGAATGCCGGCACGCTCGTAGTCGGCCGACTTCAGCAGGGCCAGGGCCCAGAAGTGCGGCGGCGTCCACATGAAGACGATGAGGAAGAGGACGATGCTCTCCAGGCTGACGCTGTTGGTCACCGCCGCCCAGGCGATCATGGGCGGGAAGGCGCCGGCGGCGCCGCCGATGACGATGTTCTGCGGCGTCGTCCGCTTCAGCCACATCGTGTAGACGACGACGTAGAAGAAGATCGTGAAGGCGAGGAGGCCGGCGGCCAGCCAGTTGGCGGCGAGCGCCAGGACCAGGACGGCCCCGCAGGAGAGCGTCATGCCGAAGGCGAGCGCCTCGCCGGGGGCGACGCGGCCGTCCGGGATCGGGCGGCGGGCGGTGCGGGCCATGATGCGGTCGATGTCGGCGTCGTACCACATGTTGAGCGCGCCGGAGGCGCCGGCGCCGACCGCGATGGCGAGCAGGGACACGAAGGCGAGCAGCGGGTGCACCGGGCCGGGCGCGATGGCCATGCCGACGAGCGCGGTGAAGACCACGAGCGACATCACCCGCGGCTTCATCAGCTCGAAATAGTCGCCCGGTCCCGCCGTGGAGACGCCGGCGAGGCTGGGGGTTTCGGGCGAGGTGCTCGACCAGTCGGTCATGGACTTCCCTTCGGATCAGACCCGCCGGCGCGGATGCGGGGGGTCGCGGCCGACGGTGCCGGCCGGGCGGCGGACCGCCGGCTCGGCACCGAAGCGGCCGCCGGGCGGCCGGGTTCCGTGGAGCGGACCGGGCGAGGCGCCGGTCCACGAAGCCCCGCCCGCCGGAGCGGAGTGGGGCGGCCGCCCGGCGCGGGGCCGGGCGGCCGGTCGGATCAGTGGACGTCGCCCTTGATGCGGGGCAGCGTCTCGAACTGATGGAAGGGCGGCGGCGAGGTCAGGGTCCACTCGAGCGTGGTGGCTCCCTCGCCCCAGGGATTGTTGCCGGCCTGGATCTTCATCGCGAAGGCGCGGTAGAGGCCGAAGAAGAACAGGATCACGCCGGCGGCCGAGATGTAGGAACCGACCGACGAGACGAAGTTCCAGCCCGCGAAGGCGTCCGGATAGTCCGCGTAGCGGCGCGGCATGCCGGCTAGGCCGAGGAAGTGCTGTGGGAAGAAGACGAGGTTCACGCCGACGAAGGTGACCCAGAAGTGGGCCTTGCCGATGGTCTCGTCGTACATGTAGCCCGTCATCTTCGGGAACCAGTAGTACCAGCCGCCGAAGATGGCGAAGACGGCGCCGAGCGACAGGACGTAGTGGAAGTGGGCCACCACGTAGTAGGTATCGTGGACGGCGCGGTCTAGGCCGGCATTGGCGAGCTGGACGCCCGTCACGCCGCCGACGGTGAACAGGAAGATGAAGCCGACGGCCCAGAGCATCGGCACCTTGAACTCGATCGAGCCGCCCCACATGGTGGCGATCCACGAGAAGATCTTCACGCCGGTCGGCACCGCGATGACCATCGTGGCCGCCACGAAGTAGGCCTGCGTGTCGACGTCGAGGCCGACCGTGTACATGTGGTGCGCCCACACGATGAAGCCGACGGCGCCGATGGCCACCATGGCGTAGGCCATGCCGAGGTAGCCGAAGACGGGCTTCTTCGAGAAGGTCGAGACGATGTGGCTGACGATGCCGAAGCCCGGCAGGATCAGGATGTAGACCTCGGGGTGACCGAAGAACCAGAACAGGTGCTGGAACAGGATCGGATCGCCGCCGCCCTGCGGGTCGAAGAAGGTCGTCCCGAAGTTGCGGTCGGTCAGCAGCATGGTGATGCCGCCGGCGAGCACGGGGAGCGACAGGAGCAGCAGGAAGGCGGTGACAAGCACCGACCAGGCGAAGAGCGGCATCTTGTGCAGCGTCATGCCCGGGGCGCGCATGTTGAAGATGGTGGTGATGAAGTTGATGGCGCCGAGGATCGACGAGGCGCCGGCGATGTGGAGCGACAGGATCGCGAAGTCCATCGCCGGTCCGGGCTGGCCGGAGGTCGAGAGCGGCGGATAGATGGTCCAGCCGCCGCCGACGCCGTTGGCGCCCGGGGGGCCCTCGACGAACATGGAGAGGAGCAGAAGCAGGAAGGCCGGCGGGAGCAGCCAGAACGAGATGTTGTTCATCCGCGGGAAGGCCATGTCGGGCGCGCCGATCATGATCGGCACGAACCAGTTGGCGAAGCCGCCGATCAGGGCCGGCATGACCATGAAGAAGATCATGATCAGGCCGTGAGCCGTGGTGAACACGTTGTAGGTGTGCGGATCGGTGAAGATCTGCAGGTGGGGCGATTGCAGCTCGGCGCGGATGGCGACCGACAGCGAGAACCCGATCACGCCCGCGATCATCGCGAAGATCAGGTAGAGCGTCCCGATGTCCTTGTGGTTGGTCGAATAGACGTAGCGGCGCCACCCCGTCGGATGGTCGTCATGGGCCGCATCGGCGGCTGCGTGAGCCATTCTTCGCTCCCTCGATTGTCTCGCAGGCCGACCGGATCGGGGATCCGCGTCCGGGGCCGCACCCAGGTTTCGGTTTCCGGCCGGGGCGCGCCGCGCCGCCGGCCGTCAAGCGCCGCGCGTCAGCGCGCGGCGACCGCGGTCTTCTTCTCGTCGGCCTCGATCATCTCGGCGAGGACCTTGCCGGCGTCCTTCAGGCTCTTGGCAGCGGCGGCCGACCAGGCCGCGTACTGGTCCTGGGTGACGACCTGCACGGCGATCGGCATGGCGGCGTGGTCCTTGCCGCAGAGCTCCGAGCACTGGCCGTAGAAGATGCCGGTGTAGTTGGCCTTGAACCAGGTCTCGTTCAGGCGGCCCGGATAGCCGTCCACCTTGATGCCGAAGGACGGGACCGCCAGGGCGTGGATCACGTCGGCGGCCGTCACCTGGACGCGGACGATCTTGCCTACGGGGACGACCAACATGTTGTCGACGGCGAGCATGCGCGGCTGCTTGATCGGGTCGACGCGAGCGTCATCGGCGATCATCACCGAATCGAAGCTGACCGGATTGCCCTTGCCATCCTTCAGGTCGGGATACTCGTAGCCCCAGTACCACTGATAGCCAGTCGCCTTGACGGTCAGGTCGGCCGGCGGGATCTCGAGCTGGCGGTAGAGGAGACGGAACGACGGGATCGCGATGATCACCAGGATCATCACCGGCAGGACCGTCCAGACCACCTCGATCAGCGTGTTGTGGGAGGTCTTCGAGGGGACCGGGTTCGCCTTTGCGTTGAACTTCACCATCACGTAGACGAGAAGGCCGAGCACGAAGAGCGTGATCACGGTGATGATCGCCAGCGTGAAGCCTTCGAACCAGCGGATCTCCTGATGGACGTCGGTGGCCGCCGGTTGCAGGCCCATCTGCCACGGCACCGGTTGTGCCGCGTGTGCCGCGCCGACGTCGATGCCGGCCGCGATCGCGAGGCCGGCCAAGAGAGCCCAGGCCCAGGCGCCCTGGCGCTTGAAGAGTCCGATCACGTCTCAGCTCCTTACCCTGTCCGCCCACCCCGGCGGTTCTTATCGCCTGTCGGGGAACGGCTTGCGACCCGCTCCCGGAGCATTCCTGTCTGGTACCGATCCCTTGTATGCCACCGCTCCGGCGGCCGTTAAGCCTCGGATCCGACGAATATCATCACCTTTTTGTTGCAGTGCGGCAATTCGTCGGGGCCGGCTTGATCGAGATCAAGGACGCTCACCAAAAGCACAGCGCGGCCGGTGTCGCAACGGGTCCCTAGGGGGATCCATGCGGCATTTTTGCGCTCGGCGCACCCGCGCGGCACGCAGCCCCCATGAAAAAGCCGCGGTCTTGCGGGACTTTGCAGGCTCGCCCCGTCCGGATGCGCACAGTAACATACACCAAATTACCTATGTGAGCCCCGGCGTGCAGCTTGCATGGAATCGGGTGTCCAAGTCGGGCATCCTGCCGATCTGCGACTCGCGACCGCCGCCGGCCGTCGCCGTGGAGGATGAAAGCGTGAAAGAGCAGTCCCGTGGCGGGTCGAAGGTCCGGCCCCTCGCAACGGCCCTGGTGCTCGCGGCAGCGGCCGCCGCCGCCCCTTCGGCCGCCTCGGCCCAGGGCACGGTGAAGGGCCAGTACGCCGACTGGCAGGTCCGGTGCGACACCCCGCCCGGCGCGAAGTCCGAGCAGTGCGCCCTCATCCAGAACGTGACCGCCGAGGATCGGCCCAACGTGGGGCTCTCCGTCCTGGTCCTCAAGACGGCCGACAAGCGGTCGCGCATCCTGCGCGTGCTCGCGCCCCTCGGCGTGCTTCTCCCGTCGGGACTCGGGCTCAAGGTCGACCAGACCGACATCGGCCGCACCGCCTTCGTGCGCTGCCTGCCGAACGGCTGCATCGCTGAAGTGCTGATGGACGACAAGCTGATCGAGCAGCTCAGGACGGGCAAGCAGGCGACCTTCATCGTGTTCCAGACGCCCGAGGAGGGCATCGGCATTCCGATCGCCCTCAACGGCTTCGGACCGGGATTCGAAGCCCTTCCGTAGCCCGGACCCCGGCCTGCCGTTTCGTCACGGCTTTGCACGCGGCGCCCGCCGCGGTAGGGGGAGTTCCGGATACGCGGAAGGAGCGCCCCCATGACCCGCATCACCAGCGTCGAGGATCTCCGGGCGCTCTACGGGGAGGCGCGCGAGCGCTCTGTGCGCAAGCAGCTCCCCGCCCTCGACCGCCATTGCCGGCGCCTGATCGAGCTGTCGCCCTTCCTGCTTCTCGCCACGCACGGGGCGGACGGGCTCGGGGACGTCACCCCGCGGGGGGACGCGCCGGGGTTCGTGGCGATCGAGGACGACCGGACGCTGCTCCTGCCCGACCGGCCGGGCAACAACCGCCTCGACAGCTTCCTCAACATCCTGGCGAACCCGGGCGTCGGGCTCCTGTTCCTGGTGCCCGGTATGGACGAGACCCTGCGCGTCAACGGGACGGCCGAGATCCTCGCCGACGAGGGGCTCTCCGCGCGTTTCGCGGTGGACGGGAAGCTGCCCCGGACGGTGGTCAGGATCACGGTCCGGGAGGCCTACCTGCATTGCGCGAAGGCGCTGATGCGCGCCCGGCTGTGGGACCCGGCGGTGCAGATCGACCGGGCGACGCTGCCCAGCATGGGCGAGATGATGAAAGAGCAGATCGGCCTCGCCACTGCCGAGACCCAAGCCGAGATGCTGGAGCGCTACCGCTCGACGCTCTACTGATCCCCACCGGCGACTTTCCGGGCATCCGGGCCAGAATGGCTTTCCATTCAGCAGCATTCCTTTTATCCTTCCCTCGCTGAATTTCAGAGCCCTGTCGTTTTTTTGGATGCATTGCCATGTCCGGCTGGGATTTCATGACCGCCAGCGAGTGCGCCGACTGGTGGAACGACGTCATCAGGACGAAGGTCCGAGGGCTTCAAGCCTACTCCGAGACGAAGGGCTACGGCGCCGACACAACGGCAGGCTTCTGCCTCTTCTGGGGAACCAACGCGCTGCAGGACGCCGCGGACCTGCTGGTGATCGACAACCTGAGGCTCGGCGACGGGGCCGGCGCGGCCTCGGCGGGCGGCTCGAAGTGGGGCTATCTGGCCGACGTGGGCCGGTTCACCGCCTACATCCCGCTCGGCCGGCTGGTCGGGATGGGGTCGCGGGCGGTCTCGGGGATGTCGGGGGCGGCGAAGAGCGGCACCAGGCTGGCGGTCGCCGAGACGGTGGTGGCGAACGAGATGCGCGCCGCCGGGTCCGGCCTGAAGGTCGCGCCGTTTCGCAGCGAGCACCACGGCTATTCGGGGCTCGAGTATCTGCGCAGCCTCTTCAAGTTCACCGACCCGGCCAGTTCCAAGGGGATCTGCTGGGCCGTGTCGCTGGTTCAGGCGCTGCGCCACGGCGGGCGGTACCACGTCAGCCTCGAGACGATCGCCAAGATCCTGGGCGTCCGGGTGCCGGGCGCGCTGATGCACGACATCCTAGAGACCCGCTTCCTGATCAGCCAGGTGCGGCAGCTCGGCGCCCTGCTCGACCACGTGAAGGTGCCGCACAACATCCTGTCCCTGTCGGCCTTCAACAAGCTCGGCTTCACGGCCCGGCAGGTCCTGGAGGCGATGACGCCGGCGAACAAGCCCGGGGTCCTGATCTTCGGCGTCCGGTGGATCATGAACGGCGAGGAGGTCGGGCACATTCTCTACGCGGCCCGCAATTCAAAAGGGATGGTGCAGATCTTCGACCGCTCCGGCGAGGTGGTGAACGAGCTCGGACAGCTCGGCCATATCTACCCCGACATCGGCAGCGCCTCGATGCACACGGTCGATTCGGCCATCTTCATTCCAAACGCCGGGCTCCTGGAGGGGGCGGACAACGCGGTCCGGGCGTCGAAGGGGATCCTCGGCATGATCATGATCCCCGTGTTCCTGAGACCCGCGATCATGCCGAGCGGCAACCCCTCCGGCCGGGTCCATTGAAGCTCCGGAGCGCGGGCGGCGCGCGCGGGCTGGCGTCCGCCGCGCCGAGGCTCTAACGGAGTGCGGTCGTCCCTCTCCCCTGCGCCGGACCACTCGCCTTGGATTCCCTAGTCCTCACCGTCGCCCTCGGGGCCGCGCTCGCCGGGTTCGTGCAGGGCCTGTCGGGCTTCGCCTTCTCGATGGTCTCGGCCGCCGTCTGGGCCTGGACGGTGCCGCCGCAGGTGACGGCGCCGCTGCTCGTCTTCGGGTCTTTCCTCGGGCAGCTCCTCGCCGTGCCAGCCATGCGGCGGGGCTTTTCGGTCAGGGCGGTGGCGCCCTTCGTGGCGGGCGGGCTCGCCGGCGTGCCGATCGGGGTGGCGGTGCTGCCGCATGTAGACCCGGTGTGGTTCAAGGCGGGGATCGGCGCGTTCCTGGTGGTCTATTGCCCGTTCGCCCTCGCGGCGGCGCATCTGCCGAAGGCCGGGCGCCAGGCGCGCGTGCTCGACGGGGCGGTCGGCATGGCGGGCGGCGTGCTGGGCGGCATCGCGGGCATGACCGGCGCGCTGCCGACGCTCTGGTGCACGATGACGGGCTGGGAGCGGGACGAGGCGCGGGCGGTCATCCAGTCCTTCAACCTCGCCATGCACACGACGACGCTGACCGCCTACCTGGTGACCGGCACGATCGGGGCCGAGGCGGCGCGGCTCTTCCTCGTCGTCGCGCCGGCGATGCTGGTGCCGACGCTCCTCGGGGCGCGGCTCTACCGGGGGATCTCGGACGCCGGATTCCGGCGGCTCGTGCTCCTGCTCCTGACCGCCGCCGGCGTGATGCTGCTGGCCGGGTCCGTCCCGGCCCTCTGGGGACGCGTCGCCGGCGGCTGACCGCGGGCGTGCAATCCGCCGGTCGAGACCCTATGTTGGGACGACCCGTCCCCTACCGGATCCCATGCCATGACAGACCCCGCCGTCGACCTCTTCGCCGCCACCGGACTCGACCTGGAGACCGCCCGCCGGATCACCGCCGAGGCGACCGAGGGCGCGGACGACGGGGAGCTGTACCTGGAATACCGGCAGTCCGAATCGCTCGTCTTCGACAACGGCCGGCTGAAATCGGCGAACTACGACACGACCCAGGGCTTCGGCCTGCGCTCGGTGGTCGGCGAGGCCGCCGGCTTCGCGCATTCGGGCGAAATCTCCGAGCCGGCCCTGCGGCGGGCGGCCGACGCGGTCAGGGCGGTGCGCGGGGGCTATTCGGGGTCCTACGCGGCGGCGCCGGCGCGCACCAACGCGAAGCTCTACGGCGAGGAGAACCCGCTGCTCGCGCCGAGCTTCGAGGAGAAGGCGAAGCTCCTCGCCGAGATCGACGCCTATGCGCGGGCGCGGGACGCGCGCGTGCGACAGGTGACGGTGTCGATGGCCGGGTCCTGGCAGGTGGTCGAAATCCTGCGCGCCGACGGGCACCGGGTGCGCGACGTGCGGCCGCTGGTGCGCTTCAACGTCTCGATCGTGGTCGGCGACGGCGACCGGCAGGAAACGGGCAGCCACGGCATGGGCGGGCGCGAGGGCTTCGGCCAGTTCGTCGCCACGGACAGCTGGCGCAAGGCGGTCGACGATGCGCTGCGCGAGGCCCTCGTCAACCTGGAGGCCGTGCCGGCGCCGGCCGGGACCTTCGACGTGGTCCTCGGGTCGGGCTGGCCGGGGGTCATGCTGCACGAGGCGGTCGGGCACGGGCTCGAGGGCGACTTCAACCGCAAGAAGACCTCTGCCTTCGCGGGCCTGCTCGGCCAGCGCGTGGCGGCGCCGGGGGTGACGGTGGTGGACGACGGGACGATCGCGATGAAGCGCGGGTCGCTGTCGGTCGACGACGAGGGCACGCCGACGAACTGCACGACGCTCATCGAGGACGGTATCCTGGTCGGCTACATGCAGGACCGGCAGAACGCCCGCCTGATGGGTATGAAGCCGACCGGCAACGGCCGGCGCCAGTCCTTTGCCCACATCCCCATGCCGCGGATGACCAACACCTACATGCTGGCCGGCGCGCAGGAGCCCGCCGAGATCATCGGCTCGGTCAAGAACGGAATCTACGCCGTCTCGTTCGGCGGCGGCCAGGTGGACATCACCTCTGGCAAGTTCGTGTTCGGCTGCACGGAGGCCTACATGATCGAGGACGGCAAGGTGGGCCGGCCGATCAAGGGCGCCATGCTGATCGGCAACGGGCCGGACGCCCTCACCCGGGTCCGGATGATCGGCAACGACCTCGCCCTCGACCACGGAATCGGCACCTGCGGGAAGAACGGCCAGGGCGTGCCGGTCGGGGTGGGCCAGCCGACCCTGCGGATCGACGGCATCACGGTCGGCGGCACCCAGGCGGGATGACGCCAGTGTGCGCTTCACGACGAATTTTGAAACCCCATCGCAACATCCTCGCGTTATTCTAGCCCGGATCGAGCCTGCCTCTCGAGCGAGGGTGCCATGGCGGGGCGAATGATGGATCGTGTCGGGCATGCGGTCGCGCGGCTTCTTGATACGAAGTCGCCCGGGTACGAGCCCTATGCGCCGAGCGATCCGGCCGCGCTGAGGGCCTCGCTTCGGCCGGGGGACGTGCTGCTCGTCGAAGGCGACACGCGGCTCTCGGCGGCGATCAAGTATCTCACCCAGTCGACCTGGTCGCATGCGGCCATGTATGTCGGGCCGATCCCCGGGCGGGCGACGCCGGACGGCGAGTGCCACGTGCTGGTCGAGGCCTATCCGGCGGAAGGCGTGGTGTCGGCGCCGCTGTCGCGCTATCGCGACTACCACACCCGCATCTGCCGCCCGGTCGGGCTGCAGCCCGAGGACGAGGCGCGGGTGGTGCGCTTCATGGTCGACCATATCGGGCTCGACTACGACCTGAAAAACATCACCGACATGCTGCGCTTCTTCGTGCCCCTGCCGATCCCGGTACGCTGGCGGCGGCGGATGATCGCCTTCGGGTCGGGCGACCCGACGCGGGCGATCTGCTCGACCCTGATCGCGCAGGCGTTCGAATCCGTGCGCTACCCGATCCTGCCGAAGGTCGAGCGGATCGCGCGGGAGGGCGAGCAGAGGGCGCGATCGCGGCAGGCCCGCTCCGAGATCCTCCACATCCGCCACCACACGCTCTACACGCCGCGCGACTTCGACATCTCGCCCTATTTCGCGGTCGTGAAGCCGACGATCGCGCGCGGCTTCAACTACAAGCGCCTGACCTGGAGCGACCAGCTGCCGCCGGAGGAACGTTCCGCCGCACAGTGACGGCCGCTTTGCACCGGCTACGCAGTTACCCATATGATCCGGGTCCCGCCCCTCGCACCCCGGATTCCCCATGGCCGCCGAAGCCTCCGCCACCGCGCTGGTCGCGCCGCCGCTCGTCCTGCTCGCGGCGGCCGTGGTCGCCGTCCCGGTCTTCAAGCGGCTCGGGCTCGGGACGGTGATCGGGTACCTGGCGGCCGGCGTCGCGATCGGTCCGGCGGCGCTCGGCTTCTTCGCCGACCCAGGCGCGATCCTGCATGTGGCCGAGCTCGGGATCGTGCTCTTCCTCTTCCTCATCGGGCTGGAGCTGGAGCCGAAGCGGCTCTGGAGCATGCGCAAGCACATCTTCGGGCTCGGCTCGGCGCAGGTGCTGCTCGCCGCGGCGGGGATCGGGGCGGCGGTCTACCTGCTCGGCGCGGACTGGCGCGTGGCGCTGGTGGCGGGCGCGGGCCTGTCGCTCTCGTCGACCGCCATCGTGATGCAGATGCTGGAGGAGCGCGGCGAGACGCGGACCGGGGCGGGCGAGAAGACCTTCGCGATCCTGCTCCTGCAGGACCTCGCGATCGTGCCCCTGCTGGCGCTCCTCGCCGTGATCGCGCCGACGCCGTCGTCGGGGGGAGGCTTCACGGAGGCGGCCCTCTCCGGGGCCAAGATCCTGCTCGCGGTCGGCGGGGTGGTGCTGGTCGGGCGCTACCTGCTCAACCCGATGTTCCGGCTGCTCGCCGCCGCGGAGGCTCGCGAGATCATGACGGCCGCGGCCCTGATGGTCGTCCTCGGCGCGGCGGCGGCGATGACGCTCGCCGGGCTGTCGATGGCGATGGGCGCGTTCCTGGCCGGAGTTCTGCTCGCCGAATCGAACTTCCGGCACCAGCTCGAGGCCGATATCGAGCCCTTCCGGGGCATCCTGATGGGGCTCTTCTTCCTGTCTGTCGGCATGAGCGTGGACCTCGCCGTGATCGCCTCCGACTGGCGGCTGGTCGCGATCGGGCTCGCGGCCCTCGTCCTCGTCAAGCTCGGCACCGTGTACCTGACCGTGCGGGCCTTTGCGGGAAGCCACGCGGAGGCCTTGAAGGTCGCCGCACTGCTGGTCCAGGGCGGCGAGTTCGGCTTCGTGCTCTACCAGAGCGCCGCCGCCTCGGGGACGATCCCGGACCGCGCCGCCTCCATCCTGGTCGCGGTCACCACCCTGTCGATGGCCCTGACGCCGCTCGTGGTCGCGCTCGCGGAGCGGCTGGCCGCCCCACCCGAGGGCGAGGACGAGCCGGACGAGAGCTTCGACGGTGCGACGGGTTCGGTACTGGTCGTCGGCTTCGGCCGTTTCGGCCAGATCGTCTCGCAACTCCTGCTCGCCAACGGCACCGACGTCACCATCATCGACAACGACACGGAGATGATCCGCTCGGCCGCGCGCTTCGGCTTCAAGATCTACTACGGCGACGGGACGCGCCTCGACGTGCTCAGGGCGGCGGGGGCGGAACGGGCCGAGCTGATCGTGGTGGCGACCGACCGGCGCGAGATCACGGACCGGATCGTCGACCTGGTCCGCTCCGAGCTGCCAACGACCAAGCTCTTCGTCCGCTCCTACGACCGCGGCCACACGCTGGCGCTCAGGAGCAAGGGCGTCGATTTCGAGATCCGGGAGACCTACGAGTCCGCCCTCGCCTTCGGGCGCGCCACGCTGGTCGGCCTCGGGGTCGATCCGGACGGCGCCCTCGACCTGGAGCGCCAGGTCCGCGAACGGGACAAGGAACGGCTCGTGCTGCAGGCTTCGGGCGGCCTGCTCGCCGGCAAGCAGATCCTCCTGACCACGCCTGCCGAACAGGCTCCGGAGCCCACCCCGGAACCGCTGGTCGAACCGCGGCGCGCCGCCAAGGCTCTCAGCCAGGAGACGGAGAGCGTCGCCCGGTCGTGAGGCGGGCGGCGGGGGCCATTGTGGCAAGCATGCAACGCAGGCCCGACAAGACGATGCACCGGCACACCCCGACCGGTCCGCATGGTGAACGGACGGTCAAATGCGCGTGTCGAAATGCTACAGTCTGATTCGTCCAGCTTTTGGGGGTCACACACATGAAGATCGTTCGCATCGCTCTCGTCGCCCTGGTCGCCGCCGCCGGTCTCTCGGTCGCGGGCTGCGCCAAGGCCCCGGCTCCGGCTCCGGCGGCCGTGAAGGGCTGAGACCACTCGCGCTTTTTCGCGCAGGACGGCACCGGCGGCCTCGGCCCCGGTGCCGTTTTCTTTTGCCGGCGCCGGTCCGCGACGGCTCGGCAGTGGTGGAGCGGCCCGGCAGTCGCTATGGTGCCGGTCGACCACCCGCAGCGGACAGGCCATGAACCGTATCGAACTGCCGAGAGCCTTCGGCGAGGCACGCATCCAGTACCTCGACGGCGACTACAAGATCCTCACCCAGGGCTCATACGTGCGATGCGCCGTCACGGGCCTGCAGATCCCGGTCGACGAGCTCAAATACTGGAGCGTGGCGCGCCAGGAGGCCTATGTGGACGCGGCCGCCTCGCTCAGGCGCCACCAGGATTTCGGGGGCTGAGGCCGCCGGCGGGCGGCTCGCCGAAGAGCCTGCCGAGCGCCGCCGACAGGGCACCCGGATCGGCCACCACGAGGTCGACCGCGAGCACGTCCGAAGCCTTCGCGAGGTCGGCCAGCGGCCCCGTGGCGCGGCCGCCGAGGCGGGCAGCGTCCTTCTCGGTGGTGACGAGCCCGGCCCCTGCCCGGCCCGCCGCGTGGAGAAGCCGCCGCGCATCGGCCTCCGAGAAGACGTGGTGGTCCGGGAAGGCCTCGAAGCCGGCGAGGTCGGCGCCGCAGGCCCGGAGCGTCGCGGCGACCTTGGCGGGCCGGCCGATACCCGCGTAGCCGAGCAGGCGCCGGCCGGCGAAGCGGGTGGACTCGCGGGCCGCGAGCCGCCCGGCGAGAACCGGTCTGCCAACGGCCCGCAGGAGGTCCGGCAACTCCCCCTCCCCGATCGCCAGAACGAGGTGTGCGGCGGCCAACTGCGGGCCGACCGGCGCGCGCAGCGGACCGGCCGGAAAGACGAGCCCGTTGCCGACCGGCGCCTCGGCGTCGACCACCAGGATGGACAGGTCCTTGGCGACCGCGGGGCTCTGGAAGCCGTCGTCGAGGACAACCACATCGGCGCCGGCCGCCACGGCGGCCCGCACCCCGGCGGCACGGTCGCGGGAGACCATGACGGCGAGGCCGCGGCGGGCCATCATCAGCGGCTCATCGCCGACGTCGCCGGCGCCGTGGAGCTGCGGGTCGACCCTCAGCGGGCCGGCCAGGCGCCCGCCGTAGCCGCGGCTGACCACGACGGGGCGTCGGCCGTCGGCCTCCAGGAGCCGGGCGACCAGGATGGCGGACGGGGTCTTGCCGGCCCCGCCAAGCACGAGGTTGCCGATGGCGACGACCGGGACAGGGGGCCGGTAGCCGGCCGGGCGGCGCATGCGAGCAAGCGTGACCGTGCCATAGAGGCGGCCGAGGGGAGCCAGGAGGCGCGCGGGCCAGCCGCCGGTCTGCCAGAAGGCCGGGGCGCGCCAGCCGCTCATGGCGGCCCCCCGCCTCCCGACGCCCGCGCGGCAAGCGGCTCGAGGTAGGGCTCGAGCGCCGCGAGGGTTCGTTCGAGCGCGCCGCGGTTGGCGGTGACGAGGCGGCGGCCGGCGGCGGCCATACGGCCCCGGCGGACAGAATCGGCCAGGAGCGCGCCGACCGCGGCCTCGAGCCCGTCGGCGTCGGCGACCTCCAGCGAGGCGTTGTTGCGGTCGAAGGCGCGGTAGATGTCGAGGAAGTTCTTGACGTGGGGCCCGTGCAGGACCGCCGTGTCGAGGGCGGCCGCCTCGATCGGGTTCTGGCCGCCGCGGTCGACCAGCGATCCCCCGATGAAGGCGAGCGGGGCGACCCTGTAGTAGAGGCCCATCTCGCCGATCGTGTCGCCGAGCAGGACGTCGGTCTCGGCGCTGACCTCCGCCCGCTCGGAGCGGGCCGCGACCGCGAGGCCGCGGGCGGCCAGGAGGCCCCTGATCTCCGGCCCGCGGGCCGGGTGGCGCGGCACAAGGACCGTGAGGAGGCCGGGGAAGCGGGCTTTCAGGGCGGCATGGGCCGCGGCGGCGGCCTCCTCCTCGCCCGCATGGGTGCTGGCGGCGAGCCAGACGGGACGGTCGCCGATCTGACGGTGCAGCGCGGCGAGTTCGTGGTCGATGGCGTCCGGCGGGGCGACGTCGAACTTGAGGTTGCCTGTGACGATCACCGGGGCGGCGCCGACGAGGCGCAGCCGCTCGGCGTCGGCCTGGGACTGGGCGAGGACCAGGGCGAGGCGTCCGAAAAGGGCCCGCGCGATGCCGCCGAGACGGGCCCAGCGGCGCCCGGAGCGCGACGACAGGCGGGCGTTGACGACCACCTGCGGCACCCGCCGGCGGGCGAGTTCGGAGACGGTCGCGGGCCAGATCTCGCTCTCCACGAAGATGGCGAGGTCGGGCTGCCAGTGGTTCAGGAAACGGGCCACGAAGCTGACCACGTCGAGGGGCGCGAATTGGTGCAGGGCGCGCGGCGGGAGACGGTCCTCGGCAACCTTGGCGGATGTCAGGGTGCCGGTGGTGAGGAGGACGCGCAGGCCGCGGGCGGCGATCACGTCGATGAGCGGGACCACCGAGACGGTCTCCCCGACGCTCGCGGCATGGACCCAGACGATCGGCCCGTCCGGGCGGGCCAGGTTGGGGCGGCCGAAGCGCTCGGAGCGGCGGCCGGGGTGCTCCTTGCCGAGGCGCGTCCGGTTCTCCACCCACGCGCGGACGACCGGCGAAAGGAGGCGGCTGATGTTGCGGTAGGAGGCCAGCACGGTGCGGGCGATGGGGTCAGCCATGCGGGCCTCCCGGCTCGCCGCGGCCGTCCACCAGGGCGTAGGCGCGCGCGTGGGCGCGGTCGAGCCCGTCCTCGACGGCCAGGCGGGCGGCCTCCAGGGCCTCGGCGTCGGCGTCGGCGGGGACGCGGATGGGATCGCCGATCACGAAGGCGTAGCGGCCGAAGGGCAGGTTGATGCAGGCCTTATCCCAGTTGTTCAGGTGGATGCGGCGGGTGGTGGCGACCGCGAAGGGGATGATCGGGGCGCCCGAATGGCGCGCGATGGCGACGATCCCCTCCCCGGCCCGGCGCGCCGGGCCCTTGGGCACGTCGGCCGTCAGGGCCACGATGGCGCCGGCGCGCAGCTCCCGGACGGCGGCGATCAGGCCGTAGACGCCGCCGCGGCGGCGCACCTGCTCCTCGGTGAAGCCCGCCGAGGCGCGGATCGCGGAGATGCCGAAGGCCTCGCACACGGTGGCGATGATCTCGCCGTCGCCCGACCGGGAGATGATGGCTTTCACGGTCCAGTGCGGGGGGCGGCCGGCCGGCATCAGGAAATGCTCGCCGTGCCACATGGCGAGGATGAAGGGGCGCTGCGCCTCCGCGACCGCGTAGCCGTCCGGCGGGTCGACCACGGGCGTCAGCGTCCGGTAGACGAAGCGCAGCCAGCGGGCGATGAGGGCGCCGAGCAGGCGCTGGACGCCGGGGCGGCGCGTCAGGCCCTTCAGCATGTCAGGCCGCCTCGGGCGCGGGCCGCCCGGCGCCGCGGGCGCGGGACTCGTCCGGCTGGCCGGCGTGCAGGCGGGCGTAAGGGCCATCGCGCGCCATCAGGGCGTCGTGGTCGCCCATCTCGACGATGCGGCCGCCGTCGAGCACGCAGATCACGTCGGCGCGTCGGATGGTCGACAGGCGGTGGGCGATGACCACCACGGTCCGGTCCTCGAGGAGGGTGTCCATGGCCTGCTGGATGCGGCCCTCCGCCTCGGTGTCGAGGGCGCTGGTCGGCTCGTCGAGGAGCAGGATGGGGGCGGCGCGCAGCATGGCGCGCGCGAAGGCGATGCGCTGCTTCTGACCGCCGGACAGGAGCTGGCCGGCTTCGCCGACCCGGGTCTCGTAGCCGTCCGGCAGCTCGCGGATGAAGTCGTGGGCGGCCGCCGCGCGGGCGGCGGCGTAGACGGCCTCGTCGTCGGCGTCCTCGGATCCGTAGCGGATGTTGGCCTTGATGGTGTCGTCGAAGAGGACCGGATCCTGGGTCAGGAGCGCGGAGGCGAGCCGCACGGAGGCGATGGTAGCCTGGCGGACGTCCTGGCCGTCGATGAGGACGCGGCCGCGGTCGGGGTCGAAGAAGCGCAGGATCAGGTTGACTACGGTCGACTTGCCCGAGCCGGACGCGCCCACCAGGGCGACGGTCGACCCGGCCGGGACGTCGAGCGAGAAGTCCTTCAGCACGGGGTTGTCCGGGTCGTAGCCGAAGGTGACGTTCTCGAACCGGATGGAGCCGCCGGCGAGCGCCAGGGGCCGGGCGTCGGGCGCCTCCACGACGGTCTGGTCCTGGTCCAGGATGGAGAAGACGCGGGCGGCCGCGACGGTGCCCTCGAGGACCTGGTTGTGCAGGGTCGCGAGGCTCTTGACGGGCTGGTAGACGAGCATGGCGGCCGTCATGAAGCCCATGAAGTGGCCGAGGGTCAGGTCGCCGTGGAGGCCCTGCCAGCCGCCGTAGAAGATCGCGAGCGCGATGCCGAGGCCGCCCAGCGCCTCGGTGACCGGCCCGGAGGCGGCGCGGGTGCGGACCGTCTCCATCACGTGGCGCAGCGTGCGGTCGATGATGTGGCGGGCGCGGTCCGTCTCGTGGCTCTCCCGGTGGTAGGCCTTGACGACCCGGATCGACTTCAGCGTCTCCGAGACGATGGAGCCGAGCGCCCCGACGTCCTGCAGCGTGTTGGTGACCGAGCGGCGGGCGCGGTTGCGCTGGCGGCGGAGCAGCAGGCCGCCGATCGGCAGCGCGGCGAGGGCGATCAGGGCGAGGAGCCAGTCCATCCACAGCATCGCGCCGACCAGGAAGACCACCTGAAGGGCGTTCTGCACCATGGCGGTCAGGCTCTGGGTCGCGGCGGTGTTGATGGTCGCCACGTCGTTCATGAAGACGGAGACGAACCGGCCGGAGTGGGTCGCCTGCAGGAAGCCGATGTCCGCGAAGGCGAGCTTCTCGAAGAGCTGGCTTCGCAGGTCGGCGACGATCCGGTTGGAGAGGTAGCCCTGCGCGACGCGGGCGAAATACTCGGCCACCGCGCGGCCGACCATCACGAGGACGATGACGGGCGGCAGGCCGATCAGGAAGGCCTCGTTGCGGGCGATGAAGACCTCGTCGGCCGCCTTCTGCATCAGGAAGGGCAGCGCGCCCGTGGAGGCGGCAGCGAAGCCCATGGCGCAGACGGTGACGATGACGATGCGCCAGCGCGGCCAGACGTAGTCGCGCAGGATGCGGCGGAGAACTGCCGAGGTCGCGTGATCCGGAACCGCGATGCCGTCCGCCTGGGCCTCCGGCCGGCCGCGCGACCGGTCGTCGAAGAAGATGCGGTCCATGGGCAGGCGAGGTCCTCGGGCGCGCGTCGGGTCGGCTCTATCTACAGCCGATCGCGGCAGGCGTCATCACCGCGGCTCGGGAAATGCGCAGGACGTCACGATTGGCCGGGATGGTCGGGGTCGAGGAGACGATGCAGGTGAACGACGAAATAGCGCATATGGGCGTTGTCGACGGTCGCCTGCGCCTTGGCCTTCCAGGCCTTCTGGGCACTCGCGTAGTCGGGGAAGATGCCGACGATGTCGAGATGGGTGAGGTCCTTGAAGGTCACCCCGTCGAGCGACTCGAGCTCGCCGCCGAACACCAGGTGCAGCAGCTGTTTCTTCTTGGCCATGGCCATGGTCGGCAACCTTTCAGCAGAGGGAACCCCGACGGGTTCTAGCAAGAACGGGGCCGGCTCAGCGGTAGGCCATGGCACCGAGCAGCGCGAGCGCCGGGGCGGCGAGGCCCGGCGTCATGGCGGCGAGCGCGGGATGGCGCGGGACCGCGGCGTTGTAGGCGAGGGGAGCGCCCTCCGCGGTCACGAGTCGGCCGCCGGCTTCGTGCACCAAAAGGTCCGATGCCGCAAGGTCCCAGTCGTGCGAGCGCGCCGAGGCGACGGCGAGGTCCAGGCGTCCGGTGGCCACCCAGGCGACCCTGAGGGCGAGGGAGGGCACGAAGGGATGGGCCTCCAGGTCATGGGGACGGGGCTCGGGCCGCTCGAAAAAGCGGCGGGGGCCCGCCACGCGGGCACCCTGCAGGTCCCGTCGCCCGCTGACGGAGAGGCGCTCGCCGCCCCGCCAGGCGCCGCGGCCGGCGGCGGCCAGCATCAGGTCGCCGGTCGCGGGCTGGTAGAGAGCCCCGGCGACCGGACGCCCGGCCTCCACGACGGCGGCGGAGACGGCCCAGACGGGCTCGCCGGCGATGAAGGCGCGGGTGCCGTCGATCGGGTCGACGACGAAGACGCGCGTCCTGTCCAGCCGGCCGGGATTGTCGGCAGTCTCCTCGGAGAGCCAGCCGTAGGCGGGGCGTGCGCCGAGCAGGCGGGCGTGGAGCAGCCGGTCGGCCTCGAGATCGGCCTCGGACACGGGCGAATCGCCGGCCTTCATCCAGACCCGGGGGTCGCGGCGGAAATGCTTCAAGGCCGTGGCGCCCGCCTCGACGACCGCCTCGGCGAGGAGCGCGACGTCCGGCCCGAGATCCGGGGCCGTCTTGCGCAGGAGCGGTCCCGGGTCAGCGTCCGGCAATCGTCAGGCCCTCGATCATCACGGATGGCGCGTTGATCCCGAAGCGATATTCCAGGTCGCTCGCGGGGGTCAGGCGAGGGTACATGTCCTTCAGATTGCCCGCGACCGTGATTTCGCTGACCGGATAGGCGAGTTCGCCGTTCTCGATCCAGAAGCCGGACGCGCCGCGGCTGTAGTCGCCGGTGACGCCGTTGGCGCCGTGACCGATGAGGTCGGTGATGTAGAGGCCGCGGGCGACCGAACGGATCATGTCCTCCCGCGACGTGGCGCCGGCCATGAGGGTGAGGTTGGTCGAGCCCGGCGACGGATTGCCGGTGCCGCGGCTGGCCCGCCCGTTGGTCGCGAGGCCCAGTTCCCGGGCGGAGGCGGAATCCAGGAACCAGTGGCGCAGCACGCCGTCCTCGATCACCGCCAGGGGATCGCCGACGACCCCCTCGCCGTCGAAGGGGCGCGAACCGAGGCCGCGCTTCAGGGAGGGGTCGTCCACGATGGTGACGCCGGGGGCGAAGACGCGCTCGCCCATGCGGTCCTTTAGGAAGGAGGTCTTGCGGGCGATCGCCGCGCCGTTCACGGCACCCGCGAGATGGCCGACGAGGCTCGTCGCCGCGCGCCGGTCGTAGATCACCGGGACCTGCCCGGTCTCCGCCTTGCGCGGGTTCAGGCGGCGGACGGCGCGCTCGCCGGCGGTGCGGCCGACCTTGTCGGGGGCGTCGAGGTCCTCCCGGTGGCCCTTGGCGGTGGCGTCCCAGTCCCGCTCCATGCCGGTCCCCTCCCCCGCGATGGCGGTCACGGAGAGCGAGAAGCGGGAGGCGAGCCAGGTCCCGGCGAAGCCGTGCGAGGTGACGAGGACGAGGCCGCCGAGCGACCAGGAGGCGCCCGCCCCGCCCGAGTTGGTGACGCCCGCGACGGCCCGGGCGGCGTCCTCGGCCGCGAGCGCCATGCCGGTCAGTTCGGCCGCCGTCGGCACGTGGGCGTCGAGCATGTCGAGGTCGGGGAAGCGGGTGCCCAGGCTGGCGGGATCGGCGAGACCCGCGAAGGGGTCCTCCGGGGCGGCCCTCGCCATCGCGACGGCGCGCGCGGCGAGGGCGGCGGGGTCGGACAGGCTGTTGGCGGAGACCAGGGCGTTGCGGCGGCCGACGAAGACGCGCAGGCCGAAGTCGTCGCTCTCGGAGCGCTCGCTTTCCTCGACCTTGCCGAGGCGGACGTTGACGCCGAGCGCGATGCCGCGCACCGCGACGGCGTCGGCCGCGTCCGCGCCGGCGCGCCGCGCGGCCTCGACGAGGCGGGCGGCATGGTCCTTCAGGGCGGTCTGGTCGAGGATCTCGGTCATGGGGCACTCGCGGGCGGAGGGGTCCCCCCCGATTTATGGGGCGCGGGCCGGGCGCACAAGGCCCGCGGCCCGGGCGAGGCCGGGCCGGAGTTCCGTCGCCGGAATGGTCAACACAAGATGAACGGGTAACGTTCAAATAACCCTGTGGAGATCAGCATTTCATTTACCAGGCTCGTTAAGCAGACTTCGAGCAGGTCTCTGTATTCTCCGGCGCATCGGTGCAGTGTTTCCAAGTCGATGCACAGGAGCCATGATGAGCCGTCCAGCGACTCCCTTCGCGGCTGGTCCGACCTGGGACCGGACCCCGGCGGACTCGGGCCTGCGGGTCGATCCGGCGGCGCTGCCGCAACGCTTCTGCTTCCACACCGGTCTCGAGGGCGAGGCGGCGCTCGCGACCGCGACCCTCGACCGGGGCCAGGTCCGGGTGCGGCGGCGGCTGCCGTCCGGCATTCCCATGGTGCTGAGCCTGCCGATGCGGGCCTTCGAGGGCGTGGCGGTGCGATTCGAGCCGAGCCCGGGCTATTCGGCCGACGGGCTCAGGGCCGTGCTGGAACTGCGCCACCGCGACCCGGCGCTGTCGGTGCCGCTCGCCATCGCGGAGGACGCGCGCGACGTGGTCGCCGACTGGCGGAGCTGGGGCCGGGTCCTCGGCCTGCCGCTGCTGGTGGCCGAGGCGGACGCGAGCCTGACGGTCGTCGAGGAACGGCTCGGCGGCCTTTCGGTGCAGCCCGCGAAGCCCCGGCGGCGGCGCTCCGTGCTCGCCCAGCGGCGGCCACGGTTCCTGGTCCGCCGCCAGCCGGGCGACCCCACGGCGGTGCCGCAGATCGTGGCCGGCGAGGAGATCTCGGCCTGGGACTGAATCGCCGGGCGGCGACCGTCTCCCCGAACGGCGGATGAACGGTGCCGTCACGAGGGGTTCAAGGCGGGCCGGCTAGTGTGATCCCACTGAAGCGAACACAACGGGTTTCGAGCGTCGCGTCCCTTCACACCCAAGTCGTTGCCACCTGCGATTTGAGATCTCCGGGCCCATTCCGGTCCGCGGCGAATGGCCGGTGCCCCCGCACCGGCCGTTTCTGCTTTCCGCTCAAAGATGATGCAGGGCCGCGTCGGCGCACAGGCCGAGGAAGAACAGCCATCCGGCGTCGCGGTTCGACCGGAACAGCATCAGGCAAACGTCGGGATCGTCGACGTCGATGCGCCGGACCTGCCAGGCGAGGTGGGCGGCCATCAGGCCGAGCCCCGCCATGGACAGCACCCCGCCGCCCGCCGAGAGCACCGCCGCCGCCAGGGCGGCGACCGCGGCACCGTAGAAGAGCGCCAGCATCGGCCGCGTCCTCGGGCCGAAGAGGAGCGCGGTGGAGCGGACGCCCACGACGGCGTCGTCCTCCTTGTCCTGGTGGGCGTAGATCGTGTCGTAGCCGATGGTCCAGAGAATCGCCCCGGCGTAGAGCAACAGCGCCGGCGGGTCGAGGCGGCCGAAGGCGCCGGCCCAGCCCATCAGGGCACCCCACGAGAAGGCGAGGCCAAGGGTGAACTGCGGCCAGTGGGTGACGCGCTTCATGAAGGGGTACACGGCCACCACCCCGAGCGAGGCGATGCCGAGCAGGATGGCGAAGCCGTTGAACTGGATCAGCACCAGGAAGCCGACGAGCGCCAGGCCGACCATGAAGAGCCTGGCGCGGGCGACCGACACCTGGCCGGAGGGAATCGGCCGCGAGCGGGTGCGGGCGACCTTCTCGTCGATGTCGCGGTCGACGATGTCGTTGTAGGTGCAGCCCGCCCCGCGCATCACCACGGCGCCGATCAGGAAGAGCAAGAGATGCCACGGGTTCGGGTAGGGCTGGTGCGCCGCCACGGCGGCGAGCGCGGCGGACCACCAGCACGGCCAGAGCAGGAGCCACCAGCCGATCGGCCGCTCCAGGCGGGCCAGCCGCGCATAGGGCCGGAAGCCGGCCGGGATGAACCGGTCCGCCCAATGGCCCCTGACGGCGTCGGCGACGGTTCCAGTCGGGATCGGGGTCGTCATGGGGATGTGGTGGCGCGGCGCGGCACCGAGGTCAAGGGGCCGTCCGGCGAAGACCCGGACGGCCCGGCCTTGCGGTATCGAACGAGCGTAGGTCTGCAAACCTGACGTTGCGAGATCGCGTTATGGCGCTGTAATCTCGCCTGCAGCCGGAGGTGGGCGCTCCGGTGCCACGGGGCTGAAGGGGCCGCCGTCCATGCTTGAACTCGACGTGGTGGAAGAGCTCTCCGACGCGATCGTCCTCGCGGGCCTCGAACCCGACGCCTGGGGGCGCATCCCGGACCTGATCACCGCCGCCTTCCCGGGGGCCTTCACCGGCGTGATCGGCGACGACAGCAGGGCCGCCGCACCGATCGGGCTTCATGCCGCGGGTCTCGACGAGAGCTTCCTCGAGTCCTTCACGGCCTACTACGCCGCCATCAATCCCTGGATCCGGTTCTGGGAGGAGGCGCCCTGTTTCGAGGCGCTCACGGCCGACGCGACCTATCCGGCGAGGCTCTTCGCCGCCACGGAGTTCTACAACGACTGGCTGCTGCCGACCGGGCGGACGAGCGGCGCCGGCATCAAGCTGCTGCAATCGCCCGACGCCATCGCGCGGCTCTACGTCAACTATCCCGGCGACCTCGCCCCCGTCTACGATCCGGCCCTGACGCGCATCATTAACGCCCTGCGGCCCGCGCTCCGCGCCGCCATCGCGATGAATCGCCATGTGGCGGGACCCTCGGGGGTGGTCGGGGGCGCCCTCGGCGACATCCTGGACGCCTGTCCGGTGCCCGGCGTCGTGGTCGACCAGGCCGGCACCGTGCTCCTGGCGAACGCGGCCGGGGCCGCGCTCCTCGCCCGGGACGGGCCGCTGACGGAGGCCCGGGGCCGGCTCGCCGTGCGCGGCGCCTGGGCGACGGACCGGATGCTCGCCGCCGCCATCCGCGACGCGGCGCAGCGGACCGGACAGGCGGGCGCCGCACTGCCCGTGCGCGACGAGGACGGCCGGCTGCGGGGCACGGTGACGGCGGTTCCACTCGGATCGCGGCCCCCCGACGGCGCGGCCTGGCTGTTCGGACCGGCCCGCCGGGTTCTGGTGATGATGCGGGGCTTCCTCCGGCTCGACGAAACCGTGCGACGCCGCCTCTCGGAGGATTTCGGTCTCACGCGCGCGGAGTGCGAAGTCACGTTGCGGCTGGCCGCCGGCGCCTCGGCGCTGGAAGTCTCGGCGGCCCTCGGCATCGCGCACGAGACGACCCGCCGACACCTGAAGCACGTCTTCGAGAAGACCGGCTGCCGGCGTCAGGCCGAACTGGTCGCCCTCGTGCTCCTGATGACCTGAGCCGGTCCTGCCCGGATCCGGGATCGCGCCCCCTCGACCCCCTCCCCGGCGGCTGCTAAACCCGCCGCCGATCGATGCGGAGATGTCGCGATGGCGGGCATGAACGTCCTTCTGATCGGGTCCGGCGGGCGGGAGCACGCGCTGGCGCTCGGGCTTTCCCGCTCGCCCCTCCTCGGCCGGCTCTATGCCGCCCCGGGCAACCCGGGGATCGCGGAGCTGGCCGAATGCCTGCCGGTCGATCCGGCCGACCACGCGGCGGTGATCGCGGCCTGCCGGGCGCGCGGCGTGGACTTCGTGGTCGTCGGACCGGAGGCCCCCCTGGTGGCGGGGCTCGTGGACGACCTGGAGGCGGCCGGCATCGCGGCCTTTGGGCCGACCCGGGCGGCGGCCCGGCTCGAGGGTTCGAAGGGCTTCACCAAGGACCTCTGCGCGCGACACGGCATCCCGACCGCCGCCTACGGCCGCTTCTCCGACCGGGCCGCGGCGGAGGCCTACGTGCGCCGGCAGGGCGCGCCGATCGTCGTCAAGGCGGACGGGCTCGCGGCCGGCAAGGGCGTGACGGTCGCCATGACGGTCGAGGCGGCGCTCGCGGCGGTCGCCGATTGCTTCGCGGGCGCCTTCGGGGCGGCCGGCGCGGAGGTCGTCGTCGAGGCGTTCCTTGAGGGCGAGGAGGCGAGCTTCTTCGCGCTGTCCGACGGCGAGACCGTCCTGCCGCTCGCCTCCGCGCAGGACCACAAGCGCGCCTTCGATGGGGACCAGGGCCCCAACACGGGCGGGATGGGGGCCTACTCGCCCGCGCCCGTGATGACGGCCGCGATGACCGAACGGGTGATGGCCGAGATCGTCCGGCCGACCGTCGCCGCCATGGCGGAGGCGGGCTGCCCGTTCAAGGGTGTGCTGTTCGCCGGGCTGATGATCACCGCCGAGGGCCCGAAGCTCATCGAGTACAACGTCCGCTTCGGCGACCCGGAGACCGAGGTCCTGATGCTGCGGCTGGAAGACGATCCGCTGCGGCTCTTCCGGGCGTCGCGGGACGGGACGCTCGGCGGCATGGCCTGCCGCTGGAGCGAGGCGGCCGCGCTGACGGTGGTGATGGCGACGCGGGGCTATCCGGGCCACTACGGCAAGGGGTCGGAGATCCGCGGCCTGGACCGCGCGGCGGCGCTGCCCGGGGTGACGGTCTTCCATGCGGGCACGCGCCGGGGAGACGGCCGGCTTCTCGCCGACGGCGGCCGGGTGCTCGCCGTCAGTGCGGTCGGGGCGACCGTCGAGGAGGCGCGGGACCGCGCCTATGCGGCCGTAGACGCGATCGACTGGCCCGAGGGGTTCTGCCGGCGCGACATCGGGCACCGGGCCCTGAAGCGCTGATCCCGGAGCTTGGGGGCCGGCACAAATAAAAACCCGACGCCGGTGGCGAGGCGTCGGGTCGAGAGCTCCCCTCTGAGGAGACCGCGCCGGGACCGCCGAATGGTCTTTCGCCCGGGCGTTTTTCTGGGCGGCGCGAGGCCGCTGATTGCGGGTCCTTATAGCGCCGCGGCCGCCGCGGTGCCACTCGATAGGCGGTGGTTACTATCGGAAACGCTTATAGGTCACTACGACGCCCGGGCTCAGTCCAGGGTGGAAAGCACCGCGCGGAGCTGGTTCGCCATGTCGTACTGGGCGAAGATATCGATCCGAGCGGGCGGAAGTTCGGGAAGCGTGGTCAGGACGTCATTCTGAAAGCTGATGCCACGGGTCATCACGCAGGGCGTGAAGCCTGCCCCGGCTGCCGCCATATGGTAGGCGTAGCCGCAGTCGTTGACCGTGATCGTCTTGCGGACCGGGTATCCGGAGTTCAGGAGCGCGCTGCGGGCGCGCTGCCAGACCTCGGCCTCCTGGCGGCAGAAGATGAAGATGCCGTTGTCGACGCCGATCCAGGCGGTGCGCAGCTCGATGCAGAAGGCCGACTTCTTGCGCAGCGAGGGGATCGTGACGCGGACGTCGAGATCCTGGCGCCCGAGGATCTGGGACGACTCGCAGAACTCCACGTCCAGTCCCCCGGTGTGGTCCGGGAAGGCCTCCTGCAGCATGCGCGTGACGTCGCGGCCGCTGAGGAGCGGGGTGACGCCGATCTTCAGGAGCGTGTTGGTCTCCGCGGAGTCGCGCAGCTCGTCGATGATGTTGGTGATCTTCAGGAAGGCCTTGATGGCGGCCGAACCCTCCTGGGTCGCGCGCACGCCGGCGCCGGTGCGGTCGAACAGCGAGATCTTGAGATCCTTCTCCAGCCGCTGCACGGCCATGGAGACCGCCGGCTGGGACGTCCCGATCACCTCGGCCGCCTTCGAGAAGGACCCGCACTCGTAGACCGCGATCGCCGCTTCCATATCCCGCATGCGCATGGAACGGGAACTCCAAACGGGGCAAAATTAGTCGGACAACTGCGGCAAGCATGTAAACTGCCGCAGGGATACGGGAAAGTCTTAGTTTCATATCCGACAAAAAATATCGGTCCCGATGTCACCTGAACGACAGGTTGCAGCCGCTTTACGAATGCTAATTCTTGAATTCAATTTCTGGTCGATCTCGGGCGACCGCGGGGCAATCCATGGGGTTGATGCTCCCCGGCCGCGCCGTCATCATCGGCAGACCAGACAACCTGAGGGCGGAGTGTTCCATGAGCCTGCCTGATCTGTTTTCCGGCTTCGAGACCCGGTCCATGCCGGTGGGCGATGTCGCGATCCACTGCCGGGTGGGCGGGCTCGCCGGGGCCGCGCCGCTCGTGCTCCTGCACGGCTACCCGCAGACCCACGCCATGTGGCACCGGCTGGCCGGACCGCTCGCCGAGCGGTTCCGCGTCGTGGTGCCGGACCTGCGCGGCTACGGGGGCTCGTCGGTGCCCGAGGACCGGCCCGGGCATGCCGCCTACACCAAGCGCGCGATGGCGGAGGACATCGTCCGCCTCATGGCGGACCTGGGGCACGACCGCTTCTCGCTGGTCGGGCACGACCGCGGGGCGCGGGTGGGCTACCGGCTCGCCCTCGACCATCCCGGGCGGCTCGACCGGCTGGCGCTGCTCGACATCGTCCCCACGGCGGAGATGTGGAGCGGCATGGACGCCCGGCTCGCCCTCAAGGTCTACCACTGGCTGTTCCTGGCGCAGCCCGCTCCGATGCCGGAGCAGCTGATCGGCGGGGCGCCGATCCCGTATCTGGAGCATACGCTCGCGAGCTGGACCAAGGCGAAGAACCTCTCTGCCTTCGATCCCGCGGCGCTCGACCACTACCGGGCGTCCTACGCCGATCCGCGCCGCCGGCACGCCACCTGCGAGGACTACCGCGCCGGGGCGGGGCCGGACCGGACGCATGACGAGGCGGACCGGGCCGCCGGACGGCTGATCGGGGTGCCGACGCTGGTCCTCTGGGGTGCGGCCGGTATTCCGGCCGGGGATCCGGACGTGGAGACCGGCTCCCCGCTCGCCACCTGGAGACGCTGGTGCCGGCAGGTCGAGGGGCAACCGATCGACGCCGGCCATTTCCTGCCGGAGGAGAACCCGGCGGCGACGCTGGCGGCGCTGCTTCCCTTCCTGTCGCGGTGAGGGGAGCGGCGGGCGGTCCGGCGCTGCGGCGTCCCGGGCTCTTGCCTCGCGGCCGGGCTGCCGCCATGGTCGCCCCCGCGCGGCGCGGAAGACGCCGCCGCCCCCGAGGACGCCCATGACCCTTCCGGACCTTTTCCCCGGCTTCGACAGCATCACGGTCGAGATCGACGGCCAGTCGATCTTCGCGCGGGTCGGCGGCCGCGCGGGCGCGCCCGCGATCGTCCTCCTGCATGGCTACCCGCAGGACCACGCCATGTGGCACCGGATCGCGCCGGCCCTGTCCGCGCGCTTCCGGGTCGTGGTGCCGGACCTGCGCGGCTACGGGCGCTCGTCGATCCCGGCCGTGGAGGCCGACCATGCGCAGATGTCGAAGCGGCGGATGGCCGGGGACGTGCTCGGGCTGATGCGCCGGCTCGGGTCGGAGCGATTCGCCGTGGTCGGGCACGACCGGGGCGCGCGGGTCGCCTACCGGCTCGCCTTCGACCATCCGGGTGCGGTCAGCGGCCTGGCGCTGCTCGACATCGTGCCGACTCCCGTCATGTGGGAGCGGATGGACGCGACCTTCTCGCGCAAGGTCTACCACTGGTCCTTCCTGGCGCAGCCGGCGCCCGTCCCCGAGACGATGATCGCCAAGGCCCCGATCGAACACCTGTTCCAGACGCTCGCGAGCTGGACGGTCGAGAAGGACCTCTCCGCCTTCGATCCCGGCGCACTGGCCCACTACCGCGCCGCCTTCCGGGATCCGGCCCGGATCGCGGCGGCTTGCGAGGACTACAGGGCGGGCGCGACCATCGACGTCGAGCACGACGAGGCGGACCGGGCGGCCGGCCGCAAGATCGTGGTGCCGACTCTCATCGTGTGGGGCTCGGCCGGCCTGCCCGCCGACGCCAAGGCCAAGGAGAGCGGCCCCCTGGCCGTGTGGCGCGACTGGTGCGTGGAGGTCGACGGCGGGCCGGTGGAGGCGGGGCACTTCCTCGCCGAGGAGAACCCGGAGGCGACGCTCCGGCTGCTCCTTCCCTACCTGGAGCGCCGGGCCGGCTAGGGCGACGAAGCGGTTCGGCTTGACGGCGGCCGGATGCGACGCCATCTGTGGTGAACAACGTTCATTCACAAGGAAGGGGACCAGCCCCATGTCCATGCCCAGGATCGGCCTCGTGCTCGGCGGGGGCGGCGCGCGCGGGCTCGGGCACATCCCGGTCATGGAGGCGCTGGACGAACTGGGGATCGTGCCGGCCGCCATCGCGGGGTGCTCGATCGGCGCCATCATGGGGGCGGCGCGGGCGTCCGGGCTTTCCGGTCGGGAGATCCGCGAGCGGACGCTCGAGGTCTTCGGCAACCGCACGACCGCGGTCGCGAAGCTTTGGGAACTCCGGCCGAAACGCTTCGCCGACCTCTTGGCACCCGGCGGGCTCGCGCTCGGGCAGTTCGACGCGGAGCGGGTCGTCTCGATCTTCGTGGGCGACGCCATCCCGCCCTCCTTCTCGGACCTCGTCCTGCCGCTGACCGTGATGGCGACCGACTTCTACGGCGCGCGCGAGGTGGCGATCCGTTCGGGCGACCTGCGCAAGGCGGTGGCGGCCTCGATCGCGCTGCCGGTCCTGTTCCGGCCTGTGCTCGTCGACGGGCGCGTCCTCATCGACGGCGGCGTCCACAATCCGGTGCCGGTCGACGAACTGCCGCCGGGGCTCGATTTCGTGGTCGCGGTCGACGTCATCGGGCAGCCGGAGCCGACCCAGAGCCGGACCCTGCCGAGCGCGACGGAGACGATTTTCGGGGCGAGCCAGATCCTCATGCAGGCGGTCGCCAAGGCGAAGTTCGAGAAGCGCCCGCCCGACCTCCTGGTCCGGCCGGCGGTCGGCGGGTTCCGGGTGCTCGACTTCCTGCGCGTGCGGGAGATCCTGGACGCCTCCGCGTCCGCCAAGGACGAGGTGAAGCGCCGGCTCGAGCGCATGATCGAGTCCCAGCCCGGCGAAGTGCCCGCACTGGAGGCGCCGTCGCGGCCCGCCCTGGAGCGCCCGCGCCGGCGCCTGATGCGTCGCCCGCCGGAGGCGTGAAGCCGGCGTCCCGGTCCGGTCAGCGCCGGGTGCGGAAGAAGGACTTCAGGAGGTCGGCCGCCTCGGTCTCGGCGAGGCCGCCGTAGACCTCCGGGGCGTGGTGGCAGGTGGGCGAGGCGTAGAGCCGGACGCCGTGGTCGACCGCGCCGCCCTTGGGGTCGGGGGCGCCGTAGTAGAGCCGGCGGATGCGCGCGAAGGAGATCGCGGCGGCGCACATGGGACAGGGCTCGAGGGTGACATAGAGGTCGGCGCCGACGAGCCGCTCGGAGCCGAGCGCGGCGGCGGCGGCGCGCAGGGCGAGCATCTCGGCATGGGCGGTCGGGTCGCGGTCGGCGAGGGTCCGGTTGCCGGCGGCGGCGAGGATCGCGCCGTCGCGCACCACCACGGCCCCGACGGGCACTTCGCCGCGCAGGGCGGCGGCGCGGGCCTCGGCGAGGGCGAGGTCCATGAAGCGCGGGGCCGGGGTCGTCCCCGCGGCGGATTTGTCGGCAGGCATGCGGTCGAGATCCCTCGCGGGCGCGGGTCAGTCCTGATAGTAAGGCGCCATGACCGAAGCGAAAGACAAGAAGCGCCGCGCCCCCTCGGGCGCCAGGGCGAAAAACACGAAGCGCGGCCCGCGCACCGACCTCTTCGGCGCCGCCCCCGCGGCCGCGGAGGCCGCCGCGGTCGCGGAGGCCGCCGGCGAGGCCGATCGGGAACGGGTCGCCAAGCGGATCGCCCGCTCCGGGCTCTGCTCGCGCCGGGACGCGGAGGCCTGGATCGCGGAGGGCCGCGTCAGCGTCAACGGCCAGGTGCTGGCGACCCCGGCGGTGACCGTCGGCCCGGAGGACCGCATCCTCGTCGACGGCGCGCCGCTGCCGCAGAAGGAGCGGACGCGGCTCTGGCTTTACCACAAGCCGGCCGGGCTGGTGACGACCACGAAGGATCCGGAGGGCCGGCCGACCGTGTTCGACCGGCTGCCGGACGAGATGCCGAGGGTCGTCAGCATCGGACGGCTCGACATCAACACCGAGGGGCTGCTGCTCCTCACCAACGACGGCGGGCTCGCGCGGGTGCTCGAGCTGCCGGCGACCGGATGGCTCCGGCGCTACCGCGTCCGGGCCTTCGGCGAGGTCACGCAGGCCGACCTCGACGGCCTCAAGGACGGGATCACCCTGGAGGGTGTGCAGTACGGGCCGATCGAGGCGGCGATCGACCGGGTGCAGGGCTCGAACGTATGGCTGACCATCGGCCTGCGCGAGGGCAAGAACCGGGAGGTCAAGCGCGTGCTCGGCCATCTCGGCCTGTCGGTCAACCGGCTGATCCGGGTCTCCTTCGGGCCGTTCCAGCTCGCCGACCTCGGCGAGGGCGAGGTGCGCGAGATCCGCGGCAAGACGCTGAAGGACCAGCTCGGCAAGCGGCTCGCCGAGGAGGCGGGGGCGGACTTCGAGGCGCCCGTGCTGCATCACGTGCCGGGCGAGGCGGCCGAGCCGGCGAAGCAGGCCCGGGTCGCCGGGTCGGACAAGCCGGCACGCGCGGGTCGCACCGAGATGGCCTATCTGGGCACCGGCGAGCGCAAGGCGGAGCGGGGCGAGGACGGCGCGCCGAAGGGGCGCAAGCCGCGGCGGGACGTGGAGATCGTGCGACTGCCGCGCGAAGACGAGAGCAAGCCGGCCTCCGCGGACGGCTTCGGGCCGAAGAAGCGCCGCGCAGCGCCGAAGCCGCAGCCGGTCGGCACGGGCCGCGGCAGGCCGGGCTCCGGCGGCGACGAACCGCTGCGCAGGCCGCGGCGCCCGGACGGCGACCGGCCGCGGCCGGCGGAGTTCGGCGGGCGACCCCCGCGCCCCTACGGCGAGGACAGGCCGGAGCGGCGGGAGCGTCCGGACGGAGGCCGGCGTGGGGTCGAGGACCGGCCGCCGGCGGGCGAAGGCGGCCGCTACCGATCGGAGGGCAGCCGCGGGCGGCCGCCGCGCTCGGAGGGGTTCCGCGACCGCGGCGGCGCGGAGGGCGGCGAGCGCAAGTGGCGCTCCGAGGGCTTCCGCGACCGCGGTCCATCGGCTGCCGGCGAGGGTGACCGGCGTTGGCGCTCGGAGGGCAGCCGCAGCCACGAGGGTGCCGGCGAGCCCGGGCGCGGGCCGGCGCGGGGCCGACGCGAGGAGGGATTCGGCGCCAAGCCGCCACGCCGGGATCGCCCGGCGGGCGAGCGCGGCGAACGCGGTCCGCGCCAGGAAGGCTCGCCGGAGCGGCCTGCACGGGCGCCGCGGGCGCCGAGGCCGGATTTCGAGGCCGGCGGTGAGGGCCGCGACGCCGGGTGGCAGCGCAAGGGGGCCGGGGCGCGGGCGCCGGGCCGCGGCGCGCGGCCGGGCGGACCGCCCCGGGGCGGTTCGGGCGAGGGTGCGGGGGCCGGACGGGGGCCTCGATCGGGCGGGCCGAAGCCGGGCGGCTTCAAGGGCGGGGGGCCGAAACGCGGGGCGCCGGGAGGCGGCGGACCGCGCGGCGGGCGCGGGCCTGGCAAGCCGTCAGGGCCGGGCAAGCCCCGGGGTCCGCGCGGCGGACGGGCGGAGGGCTGACGGACCATGCGGATCGTCGGCGGGCGGTTCCGCGGGACGGCGCTCGCCGGGCCGAAGTCGATGGCGATCCGCCCGACCAGCGACCGGCTGCGCGAGACCCTCTTCAATATCCTCGCGCACGGGCACGGGGATCCGGTCGAGGGCGCGCGCATCCTGGACCTCTTCTCCGGGACGGGGGCGCTCGGCCTCGAGGCCCTGTCGCGCGGTGCCCGCTTCGTCCAGTTCGTGGAGGAAAGCGCCGAAGCGCGCGGCCTGATCCGGGCCAATGTCGAGAAGCTCGGCCTGACCGGCGCGACCAAGCTCTGGCGCCGCGACGCCACGCGGCTCGGCCCCTGCACGGGGGTCGAGCCCTTCGACCTCGCCTTCCTGGACCCGCCCTACGGCAAGGGCCTCGGCGCCGCAGCGCTCGCCGCCATGGCGGCGGGCGGGTGGCTGAAGCCCCGGGCGCTCGCGGTGCTCGAGGAGGCGGCCGAGGCCGAGATCGCGGTTCCGGCCGGCTTCACGGTGATCGACGACCGGGACTACGGCGAGGCCCGCCTCATCTTTCTCGAGGGCGCCTGACGCGCCCGGGACCTTCGGGTCCCGCCCGTGTCGGCCCGGCCGGTGGCCGGGCCGGTCGGACCCGGATCAGGCGGCTTTCTTGCCGGGCGTGCCGGTGACGAGGGCGGAGGGTTCCTCGCTCAGCCAGCGATACAGGATGCCGCCGGCCGCGCCGCCCAGCATCGGGGCGAGCCAAAACATCCAGAGCTGCAGAAGTGCGGAGCCGCCGGCGATCAGCGCCGGGCCGGTGCTGCGCGCCGGGTTGACCGAGGTGTTGGTGACCGGGATCGAGACGAGGTGGATCAGGACGAGGCCAAGGCCGATCGCGAGCGGCGCAAAGCCGGCCGGCGCCTTGCCGTGGGTCGAGCCCATGATGATGAAGAGGAACATGCCGGTCAGGACGAACTCGACGAGGAAACCGGACACGAGACTGTACTTGCCGGGCGAGAACTCACCGTAGCCGTTGGCCGCGAATCCCTTCGACACGTCGAAGCCCGGCGCTCCCTTGGCGATCACGTAGAGCAGGACGGCGGCCACGACGGCACCGATCACCTGCGCGACGATGTAGGGCACGATCTGGTCGGTCGGGAACCGCCCGCCCGCGGCAAGGCCGACGGTCACGGCCGGATTGAGGTGGCAGCCGGAGATGTGGCCGATGCTGTACGCCATGGTGACGACGGTCAGGCCGAAGGCGAGCGAGACGCCGAGGAGCCCGATGCCGACCTCCGGAAAGGCCGCGGCGATCACCGCGGAACCGCAGCCCGCGAAGGTGAGCCAGAATGTGCCTATGCCTTCGGCCACGTACTTGCGCATGTTGTCCATGATCCCCTCCCACGAACCGAATTCGACCTCGGCCGTGCCGCAAGGTAGCTGCCGGGCATGCGGGTTTGAATTGCGATTTTTGACGATGTCTTTTAGTAAGATTGCCGCCGGAATGAGCGTCGGCCAAAGAGGCGCTCGACGTCGGCGAGCTTGAGCTCCACCCAGGTCGGCCGGCCGTAGTTGCACTGGCCGGCGTTGGGGGTCGCCTCCATCTCGCGCAACAGCGCGTCCATCTCCTCCGGCCGAAGGCGCCGGCCGGTGCGGACGGAACCGTGGCAGGCCATGGTGGAGAGGATGCGATTGACCCGCTCCTCGAGGCGGGTGGAGGTCTCGCCGTCCGCCAGGTCGTCGGCGATGTCGCGGACCGTGCCGCGGATGTCGAAGCTCTTCAGGAGAGCCGGGATCTCCCGGACCGCGACCGCGACGGGGCCGAAGGCCTCCAGCACGAGACCGGCGCGGGCGATGTCCCCGGCCGCGGCGATGAGCCGGGCGACGTCCTCCTCGGGCAGCTCCACGATCTCCGGGACGAGCAGCATCTGGCGCGGAATGCCGGCCTCGGCGAGCTGGCGCTTCAGCTTCTCGTAGGTCAGCCGCTCGTGCGCGGCATGGGCGTCGACGAGGACGAGGCCGTCGCGGGTCTGGGCCAGGATGTAGTTCTCGTGGAGCTGCGCCCGCGCGGCGCCGAGGGGCCGGGCGGCACGCTCGGCGTCGACGTCGCGGTCCCCCGGGCGGGCATCGGCGGAGGCCGAAGCCGGGAGCGAGGGGCGGCTGGCTGAAACCCGGGGCGCTCGCGGTGCTCGAGGAGGCGGCCGGGGCCGAGATCGAGGTTCCCGCCGGGTACCGGGTGGAGGACGACCGCGCCTCCGGGGAGGCGCGGCTCCTGTTCCTCCGCGCCGGCTGACCGGTGCTCAGGCGGCCGCCTCCAGCTTCTGGACGAAGTCGGCGACCTCCCGGCGGAGGTCGGCGGCCTGTCCGGAGAGGCCCGACGAGAGGTCCATGAGCTTGGTCGACGCCGCGCCGGTCAGCTCGGCGGCGCGGCCCACGCCCGCGATGTTGCCGGTCACGCCCTCGGTGCCGCGCGCGGCGAGCTGGGTGTTGGCGGCGATCTCGCCGGTCGCCGTGCCCTGCTGCTCGACCGCGGAGGCGATCGCGGCGGAGATGGTCTTGATCTCCTGCACGGTGCCGACGATCCGTTCGATGGAGCCGACGGTGCGCCCGGTCGCCTGCTGGATCTCCGACACCTTCGAGCCGATCTCCTCGGTGGCGCGCGCCGTCTGGGCGGCGAGCTGCTTGACCTCCTGGGCGACCACCGCGAAGCCCCTGCCCATCTCGCCGGCCCGCGCCGCCTCGATGGTGGCGTTGAGGGCGAGCAGGTTGGTCTGGCCCGCGATGCTGTTGATGAGGTCGATCACCTCGCCGATCTTCTGCGCCGCGTCCGCGAGGGCCCGAACCTCGACCTCGGTGCGGGCGGCCTCGTCGGCAGCCGTGTTGGCGACGCCGGCGGACTGGGCGACCCGGCTCGCGATCTCGCGGATCGAGGCCGTCATCTCCTCCGTCGACGCCGCGACGGTCTCGACGTTGGTGGAGGCTTCCTCGGCGGCGCCGGAGACCGCCTGGGCCTGGCGGGAGGTCTCCTCCGCTGTGGCGGCAAGGCTCCGGGCGGCCTCGGACATCTCGGTCGAGGCCACGACGAAGCGGTCCGAGAGGTCGCGCATGCGGCCCGCGAAACGCTCGGCCGTCTCGGCCCGCCGCTGCTGCCGGGCGAGGGAGGCGGCATCCGTCGCCTTCTGCTCGGTCCGGGCGTGCTCCGCCTCCCGGAGGCTGGCGCGCAGGTCCGTGACGGCGCGGGCCATGGCGCCGATCTCGTCGCCGCGCTCGGCGCCTCGGACCTCCACGTCGAGCCGGCCCTGGCCGAGTTCCGCGAGCGTGCCGGCAATTCCCCGGATCGGGCCGGTGATGCCGAAGCGCACCAGCAAGATCGCGAGCGTGAGGACGACGACGAGCAGGATGCCGGTGGTGGCGTAGCCGGTCGTCTGGGCGCCGTTGGATTGCGCCTCGGCCGCGTCGGCCGACGCGTCCATGTCCTTCACGAGCCTGTCGACGATGCCGGCGATCACCGGGATCGTCTGACGGATGACAGGTGCGCAGGTCGCGAAGAGGGCGGCCTTCGCCCGCTCGGCGTCGGCATTCGATTGACCGAGCGCAATCGTTTCGCGGCAGGCCTGTTCGACGGACTGGAAACGGGCCGAGACTTCGGCGTATTCGGTGGCCCGACCGGGAAGCGCCGCCTGGGCCTTGCCGAGTTCGGACGAGAGGCCCGCGCGCGCGGAGTCGATGTCGGTGAGGGAGGACCGATCCTCGTCGCCGGCATCGGCCAGCACCAGCCTGTTCACCGAGCGGGCATACCAGGCCACCTGGCGGTTGACGCGGGCCAGGGCCACCGCGGCCTTCACCTCGCCGTCGAGCAGGCGCGCGAACCGCTCGGTGGCCTGCCTCGCGGCCGATCCGGTGTAGAGCGCCGAGCCGATCCAGGAGACGGCGAGCAGGGCGAACAGGATCATGATCTTCCACAGCAACGGCAGCCGGTCCAGGCGCATCCCTACCTCCTTGAAAGCGGACGGCCGGCCGAAGTCCTCTGGAGGCCCGCCCATCTAGAATAATAGTAAGTGACCTTGGGTTAACGGTTGGTGGATTTCGTGATTTTGCAATGTAATTTTTAACAGGACTGGCAATTTTCGTATTTTTGTTCTTACATTCGTATTGTTGATGCTCCGATTCAACCATGGATCCTGCCCGGCGGCCACGGATCCGCATCTGCGTTCCGGCCCGCAGCGACGGGAAGCGCCAGTCATCGCCGAACCGCCGAGTCGCCCGCTCAGCGCCGCCCGAACAGCCGCTCGATGTCGGCGAGCTTCAGCTCCACGAAGGTCGGGCGGCCGTGATTGCACTGGCCGGAGTTGGGGGTCGCCTCCATCTCGCGCAGCAGCGCGTCCATCTCCTCCGGCCGAAGGCGGCGGCCGGTGCGGACGGAGCCGTGGCAGGCCATGGTGGAGAGGATCCGGTTGATCCGCTCCTCCAGGCGGGTCGTCGCCTCGCGGTCTGCCAGGTCGTCGGCGATGTCGCGGATCGTGCCGCGGATGTCGAAGCTCTTCAGGAGAGCCGGGATCTCCCGCACCGCGACGGCGACGGGGCCGAAGGCCTCGAGCACCAGGCCGGCGCGGGCGATGTCCCCGGCCGCGGCGATGAGCCGGGCGACGTCCTCCTCGGGCAGCTCCACGATCTCCGGGACGAGCAGCATCTGGCGCGGAATGCCGGCCTCGGCGAGCTGGCGCTTCAGCTTCTCGTAGGTCAGGCGCTCGTGGGCGGCGTGAGCGTCGACGAGGACAAGGCCGTCGCGGGTCTGGGCCAGGATATAGTTCTCGTGGAGCTGCGCCCGCGCGGCGCCGAGGGGCCGGGCGGCACGCTCGGCGTCGACGTCCCGGTCCCCCGGGCGGGCATCGGCGGAGAGGCCGAAGCCGGGAGCGAGGGGCGGCTGGCGCAGCACGGCACCCGCGTCCGGCTCGAAGGCGGCCTGGACGGCCTCGGCAAAGCCGCGGCCTTGGGACGTCTCGCCGGCCGCGTCCGCCAAGGCGGCCTCGTCCACCTCCGGCGGCCGGAACGGCGAGGCGCGCCAGTCCCAGGCGGCGCGGGGCGGCGGGCCGGGCGGGCGGTCGGAGAGCCCCTCCTCGGCGCGGCCCGTGTGGATGCGGAAGCCGGCCCCCGGCGCCTCCGGCAGGGCGCCGATCCGGAAGGCCGCGACGGTGCGCTCGCCCCCGGTGGAGGAGGCGCGGTGGCCGGCGCGGGCGAGCGCCTCGCGAATGGCGCCGACCACGAGGCCGCGCACCAGCCCCTGCTCGCGGAAGCGCACGTCGGCCTTGGTCGGGTGGACGTTGACGTCGACCTCGTGGGGGTCGAGGCGGATGTCGAGGACCACGACCGGATGCCGGTCGCCGCGCATCAGGTCCTGATAGGCGCCGCGCAGGGCGCCGAGGAGGAGCCGGTCGCGCACGGGGCGGCCGTTGACCATCAGGTACTGCTGGGTGGAGGCGGCGCGGTGATAGGTCGGCAGCCCGGCGTGGCCGGCGAGGCGGATGCCTTCCCGCAGGGCGTCGATGCGGACCGCGTTCTCGGGGAAATCGTCGCCGACCACCTGGGCGATGCGGGCGAGCCAGGGATCCTCGCCGCGGGCAGCCTGATAGTCGACGGGATTGCGGTCGGCGCCGCCGAGTGCGAAGCGGACGTCGGGCCGGGACAGCGCCAGCCGGCGCACGACCTCGGTGACGGCGGCGGCCTCCGCCTTGTCGGACTTCAGGAACTTCAGGCGGGCGGGGGTCGAGAAGAAGAGGTCGCGCACTTCGACGCGGGTGCCGCGCGCGAGCGGGGCGGGACGCGGCTCGCCCTTGATCCCGCCCTCGACGGCCAGTTCCCAGCCATGCGGCTCGGCCTCGTGGCGGGTCGCGATGGCGAGGCGGGCGACGGCGCCGACGGAGGGCAGCGCCTCGCCGCGGAAGCCGAGGGTGCGTATGTCGAGGAGGTCGTCGTCGCGCAGCTTGGATGTGCAGTGACGCTCGACCGCCAGGACGAGGTCGGCCCTCGTCATGCCGCAGCCGTCGTCGGTGACCCGGATCAGGGTCTTGCCGCCACCGGCGGTGGCGACCTCGATGCGCGTCGCGCCGGCGTCCAGCGCGTTCTCGACCAGTTCCTTGACGACGCTCGCCGGGCGCTCGATCACCTCGCCGGCGGCGATGCGGTTGATCGTGTCGTCGTTCAGCTGGCGGATGACGGTCATGGCGCCTCGGTGGCTCGGGGCGCCATTCTCGCGGATTCGCGCGTCGGCGTCACCGGGCGGACGTTGAATCCCCCGGCCCCTCCGGCTACTGATCGCGGCTTCGCAGTCAGACCGGACATTCCCAATGCGCAGCGTCTCTCCCGATCTCGTCGCCGGCCTCTCCGTCCTGGCCCCGCGCTACCGGGCGGTGCTGTCGGACGTCTGGGGCGTGGTGCACAACGGCGTGGCGGCGTTCCGACCCGCCTGCGAGGCGCTGGAGGCCTATCGGGCGACGGGCGGGATCGTGGTGCTGATCACCAACGCGCCGCGGCCGGCCGAGCCGATCCGGGCTCAGATCCGGGCCCTCGGGGTGCGGACGGAGGCCTACGACGACATCGTCACCTCCGGGGACGTCACGCGCGACTGCCTGGCCTCGCGGGCGGAGCGCGGGATCGTCCATATCGGGCCGGAGCGCGACCTGACGCTCTACGACGGGCTGCCGGGCCGGCTGGTCGACGACGGGGCCGGCGAGATCCTGTCGGTGACCGGGCTGTTCGACGATGAACGCGAGACGCCGGAGGACTACCGGCCGCGGCTCACCGCCTTCGCGGCGCGCGGGGTGCCGCTCGTCTGCGCCAACCCGGACATCGTGGTGGAGCGGGGCGAGACGCTCGTCTGGTGCGCCGGGGCGCTGGCGCGGCTCTACGAGGAGATCGGCGGCGAGGTCGTCATGCTCGGCAAGCCGTTCCGGCCCATCTACGACGCGGCGCGGACGCGGATCGCCCGCATCGCCGGGGAGAGCCTCGCCACGCGCGAGATCCTGGCGATCGGCGACGGGCTGCCGACCGACATCCGCGGCGCCGACGCGCAGGACCTCGACGTCCTGTTCGTCACGGGAGGGATCCACGCCCTGGATTTCGGCGATCCGTCCCATCCCGACCCGGCGCTCGTCTCGGCGCGGCTCAAGTCGGAAGGGCTCGGGGCGACGGCGATGATGGCCCGCCTCGGCTGGTGACTCTTCCGGCCACGCCCGACGATTTCAATCGACTTCGCAGATCCGCGTGCTAGCATGCGAGTTCGCCACGGATGGATATTTTCATGTCTTCGAATGACATAGGGACTCTGGCTGCTCGCATGATCGGGTCGAATCCCGATCAGTCCATGGTCATTTGCGACCCCTTTGCTTTCGACATGCCGGTCCTGTTCGCGAGTCCAGCCTTCTACGACTTCACGCTCTATGACCGCGGCGATGTCATCGGCCGCAATTGCAGGTTTCTGCAGGGGAAGGGCACGGACCCGATCGCGCGCCTCCAGCTCGGGGCTGGGCTCGCGGCGCAAGCCCGGGTGATCGTCCGCATCCTCAACTACAAGGCCGACGGCACCCCGTTCTGGAACGCCCTCGACATCCGCCCGATGCTCGACCCCCGGGACCGGCTCGCCTGCTTCGTCGGGTTCCAGAATCCGGAGCCCTATACGGGTTGAACGGCGGGCCGCGGCGACCCTCAGACGGTCAGGCCCTGATCCAGGACCTCGAGGACTTCGCCGACGGCCAAGACCAGGAAATAGAAGTCGAGCCGGCCGTCCCTGTCGAAGTGACGGACGATCTGCGTTTCCACTTCGTAGCTGACACCGTCCCGACAGTGCAGATAGGCCGAGGTATCGACCATCGCGTCGCCCGGCACCGTCAGGAGGTCGAGAGAGCAGTCGACCAGCGCGAAGCAGGTCAGGCCGCGATCCTCCGCAGAGTATCCGACGCAACGCTCGACGGCGCTGTTCGTGAACTTGACCCTGTGTCCCCGTCGCGGGTCGACGACGATGACTCCGGCCACATCGTCGACACTGTAAAAGCTTGACAAGGCGAGTGCCTTTCCGATCAGGGCAGGGCCGCAGGACAAGACACTACTTGAGGCTACGTATTGAGACATTAGGTTTTTTTCTGGAGGATTTCAAGCGCGACGACTCCAGAAAGCATCGTTTTCACAGCGATTACGTAGTATCCGATGTGAAATATTTGTCGCCCGACCCTCGCAGTCTTGCAGGCCTGTCGAAGGGAAATCCTTGACAGCGCGGAAGCGCGCGCCTATCTCCGCATCGGCTGCTAGCACTCCCGTCCGACGAGTGCCAAGCGCCGGGCGCCGGGGCGGTCCGCCGATCCCGCGCCAGTCTGAGTTTCAACCTCGAGGGTTCTCTTCCCATGGCCAAGACCTCCTTCCGCCCCCTGCACGACCGCGTGGTCGTGAAGCGCCTCGAAGCCGAGCAGAAGACCGCGGGCGGGATCATCATCCCGGACACCGCCAAGGAGAAGCCGCAGGAGGGCGAGATCATCGCCGTCGGACCTGGCGCGCGCGACGAGAGCGGCAAGCTCGTCCCGCTCGACGTCAAGGTCGGCGACAAGGTGCTGTTCGGCAAGTGGTCGGGCACCGAGGTCAAGCTCGACGGCCAGGATCTCCTCATCATGAAGGAGAGCGACATCATGGGCATCGTCGGCTGATCCAACCGGATCCGGACGTTCCCCCTCCCCCCTTCTCCGGCCGCCTCGGACTCGCTGTCGAGCGCCCGGCCGGTTTCCCGAACAGACTGGAGACAAGAACATGGCTGCCAAGGACGTTAAATTCGGCGGCGACGCCCGCGACCGGATGCTGCGCGGCGTCGACATCCTCGCCAACGCCGTCAAGGTGACGCTCGGCCCGAAGGGCCGCAACGTCGTGATCGAGAAGTCGTTCGGCGCCCCGCGCATCACCAAGGACGGCGTCACCGTCGCCAAGGAGATCGAGCTCGAGGACAAGTTCGAGAACATGGGCGCCCAGATGGTGCGCGAAGTGGCCTCGAAGACGAACGACCTCGCCGGCGACGGCACCACGACCGCGACCGTGCTCGCCCAGGCCATCGTCAAGGAAGGCGCCAAGGCGGTCGCCGCCGGCATGAACCCGATGGACCTGAAGCGCGGCGTCGATCTCGCCGTGGCCGAGGCCATCAAGGACCTGCAGAAGCGCTCCAAGAAGATCAAGACCTCGGCCGAAGTGTCCCAGGTCGGTACGATCTCGGCGAACGGCGAGAAGTCGATCGGCGCCATGATCGCCGAGGCGATGCAGAAGGTCGGCAACGAGGGCGTGATCACGGTCGAGGAGGCCAAGAGCCTCGAGACCGAGCTCGACGTCGTCGAAGGCATGCAGTTCGACCGCGGCTACCTCTCGCCCTACTTCATCACCAACGCCGACAAGATGATCGCCGAGCTCGAGGATCCCTACATCCTCATCCACGAGAAGAAGCTGTCGTCGCTGCAGGCGATGCTGCCGATCCTGGAGTCGGTCGTGCAGTCGGGCAAGCCGCTGCTGATCATCGCCGAGGACATCGAGGGCGAGGCGCTCGCCACCCTCGTCGTCAACAAACTGCGCGGCGGCCTCAAGGTCGCGGCCGTCAAGGCGCCGGGCTTCGGCGATCGCCGCAAGGCGATGCTCGAGGACATCGCGATCCTGACCGCAGGCCAGGTCATCTCCGAAGACCTCGGCATCAAGCTCGAGAACGTCACCGTGGATTTCCTCGGCCGGGCCAAGAAGGTCACGATCGCCAAGGAGAACACCACGATCGTCGACGGCTCGGGCAAGAAGAAGGAAATCGAAGCCCGCGTTTCGCAGATCAAGGCGCAGATCGAGGAGACCACCTCGGACTACGACCGTGAGAAGCTGCAGGAGCGTCTGGCCAAGCTCGCCGGCGGCGTCGCGGTCATCCGCGTCGGCGGCGCGACCGAGATCGAGGTCAAGGAGCGCAAGGATCGCGTCGACGACGCCCTGAACGCCACACGCGCCGCGGTCGAGGAAGGCATCGTTCCGGGCGGCGGCGTCGCCCTGCTGCGCGCCAAGAAGGCCGTCTCGAAGCTGAAGTCCGAAGTCGCCGACGTCCAGGCCGGCATCAACATCGTGATGAAGGCGCTCGAGTCGCCGATCCGCCAGATCGCCGAAAACGCCGGCGTTGAAGGCTCGATCGTGGTCGGCAAGCTCTTGGAGTCGAAGGACGACAACTCCGGCTTCGACGCCCAGACCGAGACCTACGTGAACATGGTCGAGGCCGGCATCATCGACCCGACCAAGGTCGTGCGCACGGCCCTGCAGGACGCTTCGTCGGTCGCCGGCCTGCTGATCACCACCGAGGCGATGGTCGCCGAGCTGCCGAAGGACAAGCCGGCGATGCCGGCCGGCGGCGGCGGCATGGGCGGCATGGACTTCTGATTTAGGGTCCGGGGCCGCCGCCTCCGCTCACACGTCGTCGCGACAACGCTTGCGCTGTCGCGACAGGCGGCGGCATGGGCGGCATGGACTTCTGATCTAGGGTTCGGGGCCGCCGCCTCCGCTCACACGTCGTCGCGACAACGCTTGCGCTGTCGCGACAGGCGGCGGCATGGCCATCGAACGGAGAACACGGGGAGCGGGCGACCGCTCCCCTTTTTTCGTTCGGCACGGCGTGGTGAAACCGAAGGGCCGTGTCGCGCGCCATGGCGCCTGTCCGCTGCCGACTCTTGTCAGTTCTACGATAGTGTATGTCGCGGTAATTTCGTAATTCAGATAAGCATCTGATATAATTCTAACCTTATCATTTCATTCACATCCTACAGATCAAAACTTCCTCATCGATGTCATGAGGGGACGACTTCGATGTCATGGATTTCAAAGATCGGCATTCTGCCGCGACTACTGGCCATATGCCTGGCGCTCGCAATTCCCATTGCCCTGCCGACGGCTCTCTTCGTCGTGCAATCCTGGAAGGACATCGCCTTCGCCAGCAAGGAGGTGCAGGGTACGGCCTATCTCAGGCCGATCTGGGCCGGGGTGACGCAGCTTGCGCGCAACGGTGCCATCGACAGGACGGCCCTCGCGGCCGCGACCGCGGCCTGGAAGGCGCAGGCACCGGCCAACGACGTTCTGTTCAAGTCGTCGGAGCTCTCCCGGGCCTACGCTGCGGAACTCGACGGGTTCCGGGCCGACCGGCGGACCGCGGCCCTCGCCGCCGGCAAGGCGTTCATCGGCAAGGTGGGGGACGAGTCCAACCTGATCCTCGATCCCGATCTCGACTCCTTCTACGTGATGGACCTCGTCGTCGTGAAGGCGGCACAGCTGGCGGTCGCGGGAAGCGATCTTCACGAGGCGCTGGTCGCCGTGAACGGGAAGTCGCGGGTCGGGTTTGACGACGTCCTGCAACTCGTCGGCAAGCTCGGCGAATACGAGGCGGCGCAGGCGGGGCTGGAATCGTCGCTCGACGCCGCCATGCGGGAAAGCCGGGACGGTTCGGTGCGGCGTGCCCTGCAGGCGCCGGGGGAAGCTCTCGAGGCGGCGAGCCGCCGGCTGCTCGACGCGATGCGGCCGGTCGTCCGCGCGGCCGTCGTCGAGAGCGACGCGTCGGGCCTCGGCCGCGTGGTCGAGCCGCTGCACGCCATGCAGTCGGCGCTCGATGCTTTCTGGACCGGGGCGGCGGGGGAACTCGACCGGCTGCTCCTCGCGCGCATCGACGGCTTCGAGAGCCGGCTGGTCCGGAGCCTCGCCCTGATCGGGGTCTTCCTCGCGCTGGCGGCGATGCTGGTGGCGGCGGTCACGCGATCGATCACGCATCCGATCGCCGGGCTCGTGACGGCGCTCGACCGCATGCGGCGCGGGGAACTGACGATCCCGGTGCCTCATACCGACCTGCCCAACGAGATCGGCGCCATCGCGCGCTCGGTCATCTACCTGCGGGACGGCGTCGCGGCGATGCGCGAGCGCGACCTGATCGAGACCACGCGACGCACCGAGGATGCGAACCGGCACACCCTGAAGCAGATGGCCGGCAAGGTGGAGGCGGAGACATCGACCGGGCTCGACAGCATCGTGGCCTCGGCGGACCTCGCGCGGTCGAAGTCGGACGAGATGCGGGCGGCCTTGAGCGCCGTCGAGGCGGCCACCCGGGAGGCGGGAGGCCACGCGCAGGTGGCGCGCGCCATGGCGGAGCAGGCCGGCTCGGTCTCGAGCGGCATGGTGCAGGCGATCGGGGAGGTGGACCGGCTCGTCTCGGGCTCGGCCGAGGTGATGCGGTCGGCCGTGGCCCAGGCCGAGGCGGCCGCGGCGGGGGTGGGCGCCCTCGCGCGGGCGGCGGAGGAGATCGGCGGCTTCGTGGACGCCATCGCGGGCATCGCGGCGCAGACCAACCTGCTCGCCCTCAACGCCACCATCGAGGCGGCACGCGCCGGCGAGGCCGGACGCGGCTTCGCCATCGTGGCCTCCGAGGTCAAGGCGCTCGCCGGGGAGACCGGCAAGACGACGACCGACATCTCCGCGAAGGTGCAGGAGATCCAGGCGAGGACCGGAAAGGCGGTCGAGGTGATCGGGGCCTTCGGGGCGACCATCGGCTCGCTCGCGTCGACCACGACGACCATCGGGGACGCGATGGGCCGGCAAAGGGCGATGACCGGCGAGTTCCAGCGGATCATCGGGGAAGCCCAGCGCGCTACCGGGGAACTGGACACGCGGGTCGGCGCGATCTCCGGGCTGGCGGCACGGTCGACCGGGATGGCGGTCGAGGTGGGCGGGCTCGCCGACCACATGACCGAGGCGACGACCCGCATCCGGTCGTCGATCCCGACCATCGTCGAGCAGGCCCGGCAGAGCATCGAGCGACGGATGTCCGACCGTAACGCCTGATCGGGGGAGATCCCGGACGGCCGGCGCTACTTGCTCCGCCAGGTGAGCACCGAGCTCGCCGCATAGTTGAAGACGGCGCCCATGACGGCGCCGGTCAGGCCCGCGATCCACGGCACCGGATGGAAGCCGTGGATCCAACTCGCCACGCCGACATTGGCGATCGTGCCGAAGCTGCAGACGAGATAGAAGGTGATCAGGCCCGAGAAGAAGGCGAGGCCGGTCAACCGGCGGTCCCGGTAGGTGAGCTGGTTGTTGAGCACGAAGTTCCACGTCATGGCGGCCATGACGGCGAAGAACTGGCTCCACTCGAAACTATAGCCGAGCACGTCGAGGGCGAAGTAGAGGGCGAGCAGGTGGGCGACCACGCCGCTCGCGCCGACCGTCGCGAACATCAGGAAGCGGACCGGCAGGACGCCGCCGGACAGCTTGGAGAAGAGCAGGCCCAGGTATTCGGCGGTGACGAGGCTGTCGAGCTTGCTCTCGCCGGCATTGCGGCCGCGGAACGTGAAGGGCAGTTCGACGGTGGCGAGGGGCTCCTCGACGGCCGAGACGATGTCGAGCAGGATCTTGAAGCCCTCGCGCGAGAGCTCGCCGGCGACCGCCTCGACCTTCTCGCGGCGGATCATGAAGAAGCCGCTCATGGGATCGGTCAGGTCCACGCCGAGCATCTTCTTGGCCAGGGCCGTGGCGGTCTCGCTGCCCCACTGGCGAATTGAGGAGAAGCCCTCGCCGGTCGAGCCGCCGCCGACGTAGCGGCTGCCGACCACCAGGTCCGCGCCCTTGCGGATCTCCTCGACCATGCGGGGGAGCAGCGCCTCGTCGTGCTGCAGGTCGGCATCCATGACGGCCACGACGGGCGCGGCGCTCGCCAGCATCCCCTCGATGCAGGCGCCGGACAGTCCGCGGCGGCCGACGCGGCGGATGCAGCGCACGCGCGGATTCTGCGCCGCGATCGCCTTCACGACCGAGGCGGTGCCGTCGGGGCTGTCGTCGTCGACGACCATCACCTCCCAGGCGACGCCGTCGAGGACGGACGCGATGCGCTCGATCAGGACCGGAACGTTGTCCCGCTCGTTGTAGGTCGGGACCACGATGGTCAGTTCGGGGGCGAGAGGGACGGCCGGGACGACCTGAATTCGAGGCTCCATGCAATCCTACCGGTACGACCGGGCCGGTCCTGTCCGCTCGGTCGGGAGCCGACTTGAAAGGTGCACCATGGCCGAGTTGAGGCACGACCGCCGCGAACCGAAGGTCCGCAGCGGACGCGGGCGCATTGATAACTCCCGTTCGAGGCGGTTCGTCAAGGGCGCCTCGCCGGATCGGTTTCAGCGAGCCGGGGCGCCGGGCGGTTCCGCGCCACGGCGCCGGTCCGGGCAGCGACGCTTCGACGATCCGCCTTCGGGCCCAGGGCAACCACTCTTGGGGTGTTTACGTAGAGTTTTTCGCTCACGAATTGCGTGATTACAGACCACAGAGTGGTCTATCTTCGCAATGTTGACTTTCTAGTCTCTTCGTATCATCGTATTCAAAGCCGTTCTTGGATTTAACGCCTATTTCACGCGATGGTTCGATGATGAATATACAAACAGCGAGGCCGAAACGACTTCGGCACTCGAGATCGGGGCAGAACTGATGAAAAACCTTGCGAGCGCCGGGCCCGAGCCCGGGCCGGGCTGTGGATTGAAGGCGGCGGGCGGACGGGTGCTGGCGCGACTGGGCGACAGGATCATTGCCACCAGCGACCAGGCCTTGGTGATGACGGACGGGCTGGGCGGGGCCGACATCTTCATCCCGGCCGACGACCTGCACATCGCCGGAGTGGCGCCCGGGCGCCGAGCGCTGCTGATGGAAGGGATCGGGGTCGGGTTCACACTGGACGTGCGGGTCGGTGAAGAGCAGTATCCGGACGTGGCCTGGACGGTCCCCTGCCCCGGCCCGGAGGTGGCGGAAATCCTGGGCCACGTCGCCTTCGATCCCGCGCAGGTCGACATCACGGTCCTGAGCCGAGCCGCCTGATCGGTTGCCGGCCCGTCGCGCGCGGCCGTCCGCCTTGCCGCGCGCGTCCGCTTGGTCTACCAACGCGTCGGCCCCCGGCACCCCGGGGCCGGCGGATCCGCCGATCATCGGAGGGACGGACCGCCCCAGAGCTGCGACGGGACTGATCGATCATGGCATCCGGCGACAAGCCGACCGGCGACCGGCTGAAGGCCCGCCTTCCCCGCGGCTTCGCGGACCGCACGGCGGAGGACATCCGCCTCGCCGAGGCCATGCTGGCCAAGATCCGCGAAACCTATGAACTCTACGGCTTCGAGCCCGTCGAGACGCCGCTCGTCGAATATACCGACGCGCTCGGTAAGTTCCTGCCGGACCAGGACCGGCCGAACGAGGGCGTCTTCTCGTTCCAGGACGACGACGAGCAGTGGCTGAGCCTGCGCTACGACCTGACCGCGCCGCTCGCCCGCTACGTGGCGGAGACCTACGCGACCCTGCCGAAGCCGTACCGCAGCTACCGCGCCGGGTGGGTGTTCCGGAACGAGAAGCCGGGACCGGGACGTTTCCGCCAGTTCATGCAGTTCGACGCGGATACGGTCGGGGCGGCTTCGGTCGCGGCCGACGCGGAGATCTGCATGATGGCCGCCGACACCATGGAGCGGCTCGGGATCGCGCGCGGCGACTATGTTGTGAAGGTCAACAACCGCAAGGTCCTCGACGGCGTCCTGGAGGTGATCGGGCTCGCCGGCGAGGCGGATGCGCACCGGCGTCTGACCGTGCTGCGCGCGATCGACAAGCTGGACCGGCTCGGCGCCGAGGGCGTCCGGCTCCTGCTCGGGGACGGCCGCCGGGACGAGTCGGGCGATTTCACGCCGGGCGCCAGGCTGGCGCCGGAGGCGATCGGGACGGTGCTCGCCTTCGTGGGGGCGGGAGCGGCGACCGCGGAGGAGACCCTCGCCAACCTGGAGCGGCTCGTGACGTCGAGCGCGCGCGGCAGCGAAGGCGTCGCCGAGCTGGCCGAGATCGGTCGCCTCGCGGCGGCCGCCGGCTATGGCGACGGCCGGGTTCGGATCGATCCGTCGGTGGTTCGCGGCCTCGAATACTACACCGGGCCGGTATACGAGACCGAGCTCACCTTCGAGGTGGTCAACGAGGACGGCGACCGCGTCCGCTTCGGGTCCGTCGCCGGCGGCGGGCGCTACGACGGGCTCGTGTCGCGCTTCCTCGGCGAGGCGGTGCCGGCGACCGGCTTCTCGATCGGCGTTTCCCGCCTCATGGCCGCCCTGAAGACGCGCGGGCTGGCGGGCGGCGCCGAGGGGCTCGGGCCGGTCGTCGTGCTGGTCATGGACAAGGCCGAGACCGCCCGCTACCAGGCCATGGTGGCGCGGCTCCGTCAGGCCGGGATCCGGGCGGAGCTCTATCTCGGCGGCTCGGGCATGAAGGCGCAGATGAAGTACGCCGACCGGCGGGACGCGCCCTGCGTGGTGATCCAGGGGTCGAACGAGCGCGACCAGAGGGTCGTGCAGATCAAGGACCTGATCGAGGGCAAGCGCCTGTCCGGGGCGATCGCCGACAATAAGGAATGGCGGGAGAGCCGGCCGGCGCAGGTCACCGTGGCGGAGGACGGCCTCGTGGCGGCGGTCGCCGACATCCTGGCCAGGCACAGGGCTTGAGGGCAGACGCGATGGCGAAGCTCCCCAAGAAGCCCCAACCCGGCGACATCGAGCGCATGTTCGAGGAGCTGGTGGGTGCACCCATGGACGAATGGGAAGACCCGGACGCGATACCGGACATCGATCCGGTCTCGGACCTGATCGATCTCTTCGTCGAGACCGGCGCGACCATCGCCCAGCCGGCCATCCTGCAGCCGGCCGACCTCTTCCTCGACACGGCCGGAGAGGACATCCGCCGGCGCCTGTTCGTGACCACGGGCGGGGACGGCGAGGAGCTCTGCCTGCGGCCCGAGTTCACCATCCCGGTCTGCCGCGACTACCTGGCGCTCGGGCCGGCCGGCCGCAAGGAGATCTTCGCCTATGTGGGCCCGGTCTTCCGGCAGCGGACGGGCGAACTCGGCGAGTTCCAGCAGGCGGGCATCGAGCGTCTCGGCGAACAGGACCGGGCGACCGCCGACGCTGAGACGCTTCGACTGGCGCTCGACTCCGTCGAGCTGTTCGGTGTCGTCGACCCGGACGTGCTGATCGGCGACGAGGGGCTCTTCAGCGCGCTCCTCGACGCGCTGGAGCTGCCGCCGGCCGTGCGGCGTCGACTGCGTGCGCTCTACGGCGACCGGGCGCGGCTGGAGGCCGGCATGGAGACGCTCGTCTCCGGCGCCGGCGCAGACCTCGTCGGACATGCCGGCTTCCTGGGCGCCATCGCGGGCACCAATCCGGAGGCGGCGCGGGCGGTCGTGGAGGATCTCCTGGCCATCGCGGGCATCACCGCGGTCGGGGGGCGGACCGCGCACGAGATCGCGGAGCGCTTCCTCCAGCAGGCGGCCCTCAAGGCCGAGGGCGGGCTGACGCGCGAGAAGGCCGATACGATCCGCCGGTTCCTCGCCATCGAGGGCACGCCCGCCGACGCCATGGCGGCGGCCGAGCGATTCCAGCGCGAGATGCGGGTCGATATCGGGGAGGCGATCGCCGGCTTCCGGAGCCGGCTCGAGATCATGGACGCACTCGGGGTGCCGACGGGCGGCCTGACCTTCTCGGCCGCCTTCGGGCGCAACCTCGACTACTACACGGGGTTCGTCTTCGAGATCCGCGACCCTGACCGCACGGACGGCAAGCCGGTCGCGGGCGGGGGGCGGTACGACGGGCTCCTGGAGCGGCTGGGCGCGAAGGGGCCCGTGCCGGCGGTCGGCTTCTCCATGTGGCTCGATCGGCTCGCGCTCGAGGATCTCCTGGAGGACCGGGCGTGAGCGAGTCCGACCTCGTCATCGGCGTGCCGTCCAAGGGCCGGCTACAGGAGAACGCGGTCGAGTTCTTCCGGCGATCCGGCATGGCGCTGCTGCAGCCGGGCGGGGCCCGCAACTACCGTGGACGGCTCGGCGGGGTCGAGGGGGTCGAAGTCGCATTCCTGTCGGCCTCGGAGATCACCCGGGAACTGGCGGCCGGCAACGTGCATTTCGGGGTGACCGGGCTCGACCTGGTGCAGGAGACGATCCCGTCCTGGGCCGACAAGGTCCACCTCGTCACCGAGCTCGGCTTCGGCTTCGCGGACGTGGTCGTGGCCGTTCCGATGGCCTGGATCGACGTGCAGCAGATGGCCGACCTCGCCGACGTGGCGGCGGATTTCCGGCAGCGCCACGGGCATCACCTGCGGGTCGCCACCAAGTATGTCAATCTGACCCGGCGCTTCTTCGGCCAGCAGGGCATCGCGGCCTACAGGATCGTGGAGAGCTTGGGGGCGACCGAGGGCGCGCCCGCGTCCGGCGCCGCCGAGGCGATCGTCGACATCACCACGACCGGTTCGACGCTCTCGGCCAACAATCTCAAGGTCGTCACCGACGGTGTCATCCTGCGCAGCCAGGCCCACCTGGTCGCCTCCCTGACCGCCGGGTGGTCGGAGCGTGCCCGGGAACAGGCGGCGGCGATCCTGGACCGGATCGCCGCCGAAGCGGCGGCCCGCAGCCTGCGCGAGGTCCGAGCCCGGGTTCCCGAACCGGCGGCCGCGGCGGCCGAGGCGGCCCGGCGCTTCGCCGCCACGGCACCGTTCGGGACCGGCGGCGAGGTCCTCACCCTCCATGTCGCGCCCGGCAGGGTGGCGGCGGTCGCCGCCTTCCTGCGCGCGTCCGGGGCGGACCGGGTGACGGTAGCGGCGCTCGACTACGTGTTCGATGCCGCCAACCCACTGGCGGACGGCCTCGTGGCAAGGCTCGGCACGGCCTCGGCCGGCCACCCCTGAAGCGCCGGCACGGCGGTCCGGCCCGCGTCGCCCTGCCCCCTTTCTGGCGCCGATCCGGCCGATCCCTCAGCACCCTGAACAGCGCCTTGCGGCCCCTCGGCGGGCCCGGCGGGCGGGCACCTAAGCGGTTTCCCTTAGCGTCAAAAATAGGGGTAATCGTCGTCCGGTATCGTCTAGTTTCCCTAAAGTAAGGTTCCGAGGTTTCTGGTAGGGTCTTTTCAGGATCAGGGGTGTTCGATCCTTCGACCTGACGGTTGTCGGGTCCCACGACACACGGAACAGCGTGGCGGATCGCTTCCGTCGTCCGCGAAGTGCCGAAGTTCGAGCCGAAAGGTCCGGGCTTCGACACACGCGATGCCTCGCCTCCTCTGAGGTCGGGCCGGCGAATGCGTGATCAACGCAGAAGACACGATCTATTCGCGCAGAAGCAGAACAGATCGTCGTTGGGGAAGAAAAAAATGGGAGGCCACCGGGCAGATGGCCTCCCAAGAAAGATCGATGACGTACGGGGGGTACCGCAGCGTGTTTGGCCAGCGTCGGGGGAGACCCGGGCAAACACGCAGCGAGCGAGAACGCTGAACACCGACCGGAGCAGGAACAAGGCGGCAGAGATCGGGTTCTGCCCCCTTGCCTGCTCCGTGGTTGTTTACGCTAGGGCATGCACGCCGGATCACACGGAATAGTTCTATCGATGATTATAATAGATCACCGGTAATAAGGGATCGTTCTATCTCGGTGACTTGGCGAAAATCGCAGCCCTCCAGGTGATCGTTGACGAGGCCCATGGCCTGCATGAAGGCATAGACGGTGGTCGGTCCGACAAAGGACCAGCCGCGCTTCTTCAAATCTCGCGAAAGGGCCACGGATGCGGGCGTGGTCGGGTTGGCGACGAGGGTCGCCTTGTCGATCACCGCGGGCCGATCCTCGGGAGAGGGTCGCCAGCGCCAAAAAAAGGCGGCGAGGGACCCGCACTCGGCCTGGAGCTCGAGGGCGCGGCGGGCGTTGTTGACCGCCGATTCGATTTTTCCGCGATGGCGGACGATGCCCGGGTCCGCGAGCAGGCGTTCGACGTCGGCCGGACCGAAGCGGGCGACAGCGGCCGGGTCGAATTCCGCGAAAGCGCGCCGAAAATTCTCCCGCTTGCGCAGGATGGTGATCCACGCGAGCCCGGACTGGAAGCCTTCCAGCACAATCTTCTCGAACAGGCGGCGGTCGTCCATGACCGGGCGGCCCCATTCGCGGTCGTGGTAGTCGCGGTAGAGCGGGTCCGCGCCCGCCTGCCACCAGCAGCGGCAGCGGCCATCGTCGCCGCGCAGCACACCGTCCGGCAGTTCCTCGGCGATCATGCGGCCCACTCCCCGACAGCGATGCGGCGCCCCGCGCCGTCCGACGCGAATGGCACGGGATGCTGTCAGGATCCGTCAGGAGCGCAAGGGCTCAGGCGAAGAGCGCGTCGATGTCGTCCTGGGAGGCGATGTTCACATCGGCATGCAGCGCCGGGCCGTTCAGGAGAGCCTGGTCGCCCATGCGATGCTCCAGCTCCACCTCGATATCCTTGAAGGACTCGATGCCGCCCCAGATCTCCATCATCTTGATGATGCGCTCCTCGACGAAGCGGAGCGTGTTGACCACCTTGGTGATGCGCTGGCCGGTCAGGTCCTGGAAGTTGCAGGCTTCGAAGATCTGGACCACCTGCTCCTGGATGTCGGACACCGAGTCGGCGGCCGAACCCGTCAGGGTCGAAGCCAGGCGGGCGGCCTGGTTGTCGATCGATTCCGCGGCCGACAGGATCTGCTCGGTCGCGTTCTCGGTGCCGAACACCACGGCGTCGAGCTCGTCCGTCACGCGGCTCAGCTCATGGCCGTTGCAGCCGGAGACATGCAGCGTCGCGATCTCCCGCTTGGTGCGGTGAATCGCCTCGTACATGCCGTCGAGCTCGGTCTTGATCTTGAGCGCCTCCTGGTAGTCGCGGCGCATGGCCTCGAAACCCTTCTCGCTCAGCTCCTGATGGGGCTGGACGAGGGCGCGGATCGCCTTCAACTCGGCCAGGATCTCGCGAGAGCGATCCATCGGGGCGTCGGAGGCGCCCTCTCCGTTCTGGAGAGCCTCGATACGGAACAGCTTCCTCGCCATGTATTCAATGCCCTCGATACTCGCGCCGGGTCAGCAAACAGAGTAGGCTCGTTACGCTTAAGGATTTCCTTCCGCAGCTCCGCAGTTTCGCCGATCGACGGGGATTGTCGAAGGCTTGGACGACGGTATCGGCGGCGGAGCGTGTCCGGGCGGGGGCCGGGGAGGTCGCGTGGCATTCGGGTTGTTGAGACCAGCGGTCCGGTTCGTCGCGGCGGCTCTCGGGGCCACGGCGCTCTCCCTCGCGGCGGCGGGTGCCGAGTCCGCACCGGACTACAGCGACGCTGTGTTGATCGACGGGTTCGTGCGAACCGTCTTCGGGGTCGAGGCCTTCGGGCGCGGACCGAAGCAGGAGGCATATCGGGTCAAGAAGTGGGACCGCGCCGGCATGACGGTCGCGATCGTCAACCTGTCGAAGCTCGACCGCTCCCGGCAGGTGGAAGACTTCGTGGCGACGCTCGGGCGGAGCGTCGAGAACCTGCGGATCGCGGTCACGAACGACGCCACCAAGGCGAACGCGGTCATCTTCCTGGTGGACCGCCGCGACTACCGGGCGACGATCCGCCAGACCCTGCCGAAAGGCCAGGACACGCGCTTCCTGGAATCGAACGACTGTTCGGCGGTGACCGGCGGGCCCAAGGCCTACCGGCTCTCGCGCGCCTTCATCTATGTCGTCGCGGACGAGGGCGAGTCGCGCTTCCGGCACTGCCTGGTCGAGGAGACGGTCCAGAGCCTCGGGCCGGTCAACGACGACCGGACGCTGGCCGATTCGATCTTCAACGACTACAGCCCGGTGGACCGCTTCACGGTCTTCGACTGGTACATCGTCAACATGCTGTACGACCCGCGCATCCGACCCGGAATGACGCGGCGCCAGGCGGAGGCGGTCCTGCCCGAGGTGATCCGCGACGTGCGGCGGCGGCTGCCGGCCGTCCTGTCCCGCGCGGGCGCGGCGGGGCCGCGCTGAGGCGTCACGGGGCTCCCGTGGGGAACACTTCCTTAACCATACCGAAGCGTTAGCGCGCGGCAGGGTCGATTCACCATACGGGCGTTCACCATTCGGTTGGAGATCGGCCGCAGACTCCCCGGGAGCAACGCATGGCGGTTCGCGCGGCCGATCCGGCCCTCCGCCAGCCTCGCGATGCGCCGGTCCCGCGGTCCAGTCGCCGCCTGTCCGGGTCTGCCAATGACGAACCTGGTGCCGAGTACGTCATGACACGTGTCCTTCTCCCGCTTCTCGCCGGGGTCGTCGCGCTCGCGACGTCGACCCCCGACGCCCTTGCCCAGTCGCGCTACACACCGCGGCCGCCCATCGTCCTCTCGCCCAACCTGACGGAACCCTGGGTGGTCCAGCTCCGGCCGAGCTACCGGGACGTCGCCGGGCCGATGCCGGCCGCGGTTGCCATGCCGGAACGGCCGGCGATGGTTCCGGTGGCGGTCGCGCCGGCACGCCTCGGGCCGGTGGCGCTCAACCCGGACAGCGACGGCTCGCGCGAGCGCACCGCCCAGGTGCCGGCGCGCGGCATCAAGTCCGAGTTCCTGCCGACCGTGGTGGACTACCGCGGCCCCTACAGGGCTGGCACGGTCGTGATCGACACCAACACCCGCCACCTGTACCTGGTCGAGGAGGGCGGCAAGGCGCGGCGCTACGGCGTCGGCGTCGGGCGTCCCGGCTTCGAGTGGGCGGGCGAGCATCGCATCACCCGCAAGGCGGAATGGCCGGCCTGGCGGCCGCCGGCGGAGATGCTGGCCCGACAGCCGCAGCTGCCGCGCTTCATGGAGGGCGGCCCGCGCAATCCGCTCGGCGCCCGCGCCATGTATCTCGGCTCGAGCCTCTACCGGATCCACGGCTCCAACGAGCCCTGGACGATCGGGCAGGCCGTGTCGTCGGGCTGCATCCGGATGCGCAACGAGGACGTGGTCGACCTCTACGAGCGCGTGAAGGTGGGAACCCGGGTCATCGTCATGTGACGCCGGGCCGCTTCACTCCCCACGTCCAGCCTGGACGGCCCCGGCCGCCCGGGCCTATCGTGCTCGGGCGCAGCCGCGTCCCCGCCCGGCGCGCCCGCGGCGGCCTGCGTGGCCCGCCGCCCGGAGGCCGCCATGGCATTCGCACGGATCCCGCTCGACTTCTCCGCGATGGTCAAGGGCTACGTCTACCACACGGACGAAGGACAGATCAAAGACTGGGTCACGGAACAGAACAAGCGCGAGGACAAGATCAACGAAGAAAACAAGGAGCGCAAGGCGCAGAACCTGCCTCCTCTCCCGGGAGGCGGCCACAGTACGACCTGCTGCATGCAGGTGAGTGCCTCCTTCAACAGCACCAATCACCGCATCCCGTCGCAAGGGACCGTCGATCGAGACAACACGGCCCTCAGGACGCCAGGGCTCTACTACATCCTGACCGTCAAGGAATTCAGGAACTACCTCGTCTGGAAATACGGCCCGACCGACACGCTGGAAGACGTGGCCGAGGCGAAGGTCGACGAGAGAGGCGAGCGGGTTCCCGCCTCGATCCGCGGGCGGCAGGGGGTGATCCTGTTCGGGAACGAGCACATCGAGCTCTGGGACAGGACGCATGTCCTGCAGCACACCAAGAGCAAGGCCGCCATGAACCACTTCTGGATGTGGAAACAGAGGCCGATCTGGTTCTGGCAGGTGGGCGATTCGGTGGTCGACGCCGTGGAGGAGGCCGGCGAGAACGACAAGGTCGGGACGGCCTGGCTGGTCGGCTGGTGGACCGTCTACGACGGGGAATACTACTATTACTACTTCCATCCGAACGGCCAGGTGAACTACATCAAGCATGTCCCGAACAAGAAGTGGGTGCCCAAGCCCGAAACCGGCAATCGCGGCCGCTACGCCTTCACGATGAAGGACATCACCCTGCACATCGTCTGGAACAAGCTCGAGCCCGGGGAGCCGGCGACCGAGGAGGACTTCACGCGGGTCGGCTGGACCAGCACGACCGAAATGAACGGAACCTCCAACAAGTACTCTCCGCTGTTCGCCCGCAAGCTCGTCTGACCCGACCGGGCCGGGCCCGGGACGTCAGTGCCCGGTGCGCACCGTCACGGCCGCGATGCCGGCGCCGATCAGGAGGGTGCCGCCGGCGCGGTTCAGGGTCCGGAGCACGCCTTCGCGGCGCACGAGGTTCCGCGCCCGGCCGGCCACGGCCGCGTAGCCGAGGGCGTTGGCGAAGGCCAGGAGGACGAAGGTCGCCTCGAAGACCAGCATCTGGGTCGCGAAGTTGGCGGCCGGGTCGAGGAACTGGGGCAGGAAGGCGACGAAGAAGGTGATGCTCTTCGGGTTGAGGGCGGTGACCAGCCAGGCGTGCGCCACCATCCGCAGGGCCGGGGCGGCGCCGGTCCGGGGCGCCGCCTCGAGGTGTCCGCCGGCGCGCCAGAGCTTCACCCCGAGCCAGACCAGATAGGCGGCGCCGGCCCATTTCACGACCGTAAACACCGTCGCGGAGGCGGCCAGCAGGGCGCCGAGGCCGAGCATCGAGAGCGTCATGGAGGTGAGGTCGCCGAGCGCGACGCCGACCGCCATGGGAGCGGCCGTGCGCAGGCCCTGGCCGAGCGCGTAGGAGACGACCAGGAGGATCGTCGGGCCGGGGATGACGAGCAGCACTGCGGAGGCGGCCGTGAAGGCCAGCCACGTCTCGAAGGTCATCGCAGGGCTCCGGCATGGGCGCGATGAACGCAGAGTGAACCCGACCCTCAGGCGGGGTCAAGCGGCGGCCCTCTATCAACGGAAGGGAAGGCGGACAGGGCGTCGACCCCGCGATCCGCGCGCCATCGAGGACCCCCGTGCCATGATCCGTCTCGCCGCCGCCACGGCCCTTCTCGCCCTCGCGCAGGTCCACGCGGCCACGACCGCGCCGCTGCAGGCGCGCGCGGCGGCGGAAGCGGGCAGGACGGGCCAGGGCGCCACGACCTGGGGCCCGGCCACGGCCACGGTCGCGGCCACGGGTCCTGCAGGCTCGAGGCGGTGAGCGGCGCCCCGGGGAGCGGCCCGCGGCCGCTGGAGGGGACGAGGGTTTTTGCGGGGCGCAGGCCTGCCGGGCCGTTGACGGTCCCGGGCGGGCATGTGACCTTCCGGCAGTTGAGGGACGGGGGATTTTCATGGAAGAGCTTGCGATCAACTTCAAGAAATACGTCATCGTCCCCCAGGGGGCGCTCGTCGTCCTGATCCCCTTCGTGCTCTGGCACCTGTTCCGGGTCGGCAAGGTGCTGCCGCTCGCGGTGATCCAGATCCTCGCCGGCGTCCTGCTCGGCCCCTCCCTCTTCGGCGCGCTCGCGCCCGACACCTACAAGATCATCTTCGGCAAGGAGCTGCTCGGCGGTGTCGCCGGCATGGCCCTGGTCGCGGTGACGCTGTTCGGCTTCATCGCCGGCACCGACGCCGACAAGGAGCAGATCGCCCATGCGGGCAAGAGCGTGGCGGCCATCTCGATCGGCGGGATGGTGGTTACGGCGGCGTTCGGCGCGCTCGCGGGCTATTTCATTGCCGGAGCCTACCCCTGCCTGTCGCCGGAGCAGACTTCCTGCGCGACGGGCAAGAACCCGAGCCTCCTGCTCTTCGCCGCCGCCTACGCGCTGGCGGTGGCGATCCCGGCCTTGCCGATTCTCGTCATCCTGACCCGCGAACTCGGCCTCATGCGCCACCGGGTGGGCCAGGTGGGCCTGGCGAGCGCCGGCATCGGCGACGTCATCTCCTGGGCGTCGATCGCCATCATCCTGCCCTTCGCCAAGGGCGCCGGGGTCGAGGAGGCGGTGGCGATCGCGCTCGGCGGCGCCGCGCTGAACTATGCGTTCCTGCGCTACGGGGCGAGCAAGTATTTCGAGCACCTGCTGGCCGTCGAGGCGCCCGAGCGCGTGATCCTCAGCGTGATCGGCATCACGGTGTTCATCTCCGGCACGATCACGGCGGTGGCCGGCCTGCATCCGGTCATCGGCGCCTTCATGGCCGGCGTATTCCTGCCCGATCGCATCCGCGAGTTCGCGGCCCACAAGCTCGACCAGCCGACGCAGCTCGTGCTGATGCCCTTCTTCTTCCTGAACACCGGGCTCAACACCTCGTTCAATTTCGCGGATCCGGTGGTGTGGACGCTCTTCCTGGTGGGCATCCTGGTCTGCGTCTCGGGCCGCATCCTCGGCACGATGGCGATGGCGAAGCTGGTCGGCGAGAACTGGGCCTTCGGGCTGACGGTCGGGTCGCTCCTGCAGACCAAGGGTCTGATGGCGATCGTGGTCATGACCATCTTCGCCAAGGAGCAGGTAGTCAGCCAGACGACCTTCTCGGCGGCGGTCTTCATGGCCCTGTGCAGCACGGCGCTGACCATGCCGCTCGTCCGGTTCATCATGGCTCGGGTGGGCGACAAGGTGCTCGAGGGCGGCAAGGCGGGCGCGCCCGCGGGGGCGTCGCCGGCGCCGGCCTGAGGACTTGGGCCGGCCTGTGCGGCGCGGCCGGTTTCGGCGTCGCTGCAACGCGGATATCCACTCGGGCGCCTAGCGATCGGGCGCTTTGCCTCTATGGTGGGCAGCCCCCGACCGGAGCCCGCCCTTGGCCACCTTCGCCATCCTGATCCTCGCCTATCTCCTCAGCCAGTTCTTCCGCGCCTTCCTGGCCGTCATCGCGCCGGAGTTGGCGCGCGACGTGGGGCTCGACCCCGGCGACCTCGGGCTCGTGTCGGGGGCCTTCTTCGTCACCTTCGCGCTCGCGCAGATCCCGATCGGGATCGCGCTCGACCGGATCGGGCCGCGGATCACGGTGGCGGTGCTCATGCTCTCGGCGGTCGCGGGCAGCTTGCTCTTCGCCGTCGCCGAGCGACCCTGGCAGCCGATCGCCGGAATGGGCCTCATCGGCATCGGTTGCGCGCCGGTCTACATGGCGTCGCTCTACATCATCGGCCGGACCAAGTCGGCGGCGGGCTTCGCGACCTGGTCGTCGCTGATCGTCGCCGTCGGGTCGCTCGGCAATCTCTTCGCCGCCACCCCGTTCGCGAGCCTGGTCGCCGCCTATGGCTGGCGCGCCGGCATGGCGACGGTCGGGGCGCTGACGGTCGCGTCCGCGCTCTCGGTCCTGATCGTCGTGCGGGATCCGCCGCCCCTCACGACGTCGGGCCCCCGGGGCAATCCCTTCGCGATGGGCGAAGTCCTGGGGATCCGGCAGCTCTGGCCGATCCTGCCGATCGCCCTGACGGCCTATCCGATCCTGGCGGCGACCCGCGGGCTGTGGATCGGCCCCTATTTCTCCGAGGTGCACGGCCTCGGGCCGGTCGACCGCGGCAACGCGGTGATGGCCATGGTGATCGCCATGATCGCCGGGGCGGTCGTGTACGGGCCGCTCGACCGGGTGCTGGGGACGCGCAAGTGGGTCATCGTCGGCGGCACCGTCGCGACGGTAGCGGCGCTCGCCGCGCTCGCGCTCAGGCCGGGCCTCGGGGTGGTGGCGGCGGCGCTGCTGTTCGGCGTGATGGGCGGCTTCGGGATGACCTACGGCGTGGTGATGGCGCATGCGCGCGCCTTCCTGCCGGAACACGCGCTGGGGCGCGGGCTCAGCGTCATGAACACCTGCATGATCGGCGGGGCGGGCGTGCTGCAGCCGATCTCGGGCGCCTATGTGGGGGCGCTGGCGGCGGAGGGCATGGCGCCGGCGGAGATCTACGCGGCGCTGTTCGGCGGCTTCGGGCTCCTGCTCGCGGCCTCGCTCGGCATCTATCTCTTCGCCAAGGACGCGCGGCCGGGCGCCTGACCCGTCAGCGCTTGCCGGGCTTGCCCCAGAACTGGTCGAAGATCTGCTCGAAGGCCTGGGCCTGGGTGGCCTGCACGGCCTCGCCGGCCTTGAAGAGCTGTCCGACGAAGGCCGAGAAGTCGTCCGGGGCGGCCTCCGGCTCCGGGGCGGGTTCGGGGCGGCCGCGGTTGAAGCCGCGCACGAAGGCACCGAAGGCCTCCTCGATCGGCGAGCCCTCGGCGGCGGGGTTCGGGGTGCGCTTCAGCATCTCCTCGACGCTCTCGGTGCCCTCGGCGGGGCGCGGCACCTGGCGCGCGAACTGGCCCATGAGGTCGGCGAAGGCGGCCGGGCCCTTGGCGGCGCCCTCGCGCCAGGCCTCGGCCATCATGCCCGCGAAGGCCTCCTGGGGGCTCGCGGGCCGGGCGGCGGCGAAGAAGCCGGACACCATCTTGGCGATCGGGTTCGTCTCCAGCGCGCTGCCCATGCCTCCCATCAGCATGGAGGCGACGACCGGCATCATCGACTGGAGCACGTTTGGGCCGATGCCGCTCATGGCCGCGACCTGCGCGGCGACGGCCCGGGTCACCTCGTTGGAGCCGAAGATCGCCGTCAGCGCGTCGGCGCCGGCCTTCTGGGACTCGGGCGAGAAGGCCGCCATGGCGTCCAGATAGGGGTTGCGGGGCGTGCCGGCCTGGCCGGCCATCGCGGCCAGGAAGGCCTGGAAGGCGGCGGGGTCGGTGAGCTGGCGCTGCATGGCGGCCGCGAAGGCCGGCATCATAGCCTCGACGGCGGCGCGGGTCTGGTCCGGCGAGAGGCCGTACTGGCGTCCCAGGTTCGCGAAGGCCTCGCCGCCCTGGGCCTGTCTCAGGATCTCGGTGAAATCGAACATGAAACAGCCTCTCCAGCTCGCGGGCGCGATTGTCGTGCGGATGTCGCGCAACGTCAAACGCGCGCCCGGCGCCCTATCGTCAGAACAGCTTACCCTGCCCGGCCGGTTCCGCGTCGCGCTTCCGGGGCCTCGCCAGAGCCGGACGGGACGGTGCGTGGCCCGGCCCGGCCACAGCCTCGACGATGCCGTCGGAGAACTCGATGGCGAGCGCCGCCCCCGCCTCAACCAATTCAGCCGAGCGGACGGGCTTGCCGTGGGCATCGCGGACGAGGGCGAAGCCGCGCTCGAGGACGCTGCGGTAGGATAGCGTCTCGGTCAGGCGCCCGAGGGCGTCGAGGCGGGCGCGCTTGCGTTCGACGATCAGCGCGAAGGCCCCATCGAGGCGGCGGCCGAGGACGCCGGTCCGCTCGCCGCAGCGTTCGACGCGGCCGAGGAGCGACTGCGGGGAGAGCCGTCCCGCCAGCCGCTCGACGCGCTCGCGCCGGCGCTCCAGGCCGACCGCGAAGGCGCGCTCGCCCCGCTCGGCCGATCCCTTCACCCGCTCGCGGCCGATCCGGAGCGCGTGCGTCAGGGCCTGGGGCGACAGGCGGCCGGCGGCGCGGGCGAAGCGGGTCGCCTGCGCGCGGGTCGCCTGGACGAGCGCCTGGGACAGGCGGCCGGCGGCGATGTCGAGGCGCTGGCGGCGCTGGGCGAGCAGGCTCTCGGGGGTGCCGAGGGCGCGGGCGGCGGAGCGCAGCTCGGTCCGGCGCGCCTCCATGCAGCGGAACACCGTGCCGGTCAGGCGCTGAGCGAGCTTGTCGACGGCGCCCAGAAGCTCGGAGCGGACCGGCACGACCATCTCGGCGGCGCCGGTCGGGGTGGGCGCGCGCAGGTCGGCGGCGAGGTCGATCAGGGTCCAGTCGGTCTCGTGGCCGACCGCGGCGACGAGCGGGATGCGGCTCGCCGCGGCGGCGCGGACGACGATCTCCTCGTTGAAGCTCCAGAGGTCCTCCAGGCTGCCGCCGCCGCGCGCGACGATCAGCACGTCGGGCCGCGGGATGCCCTTGTGGCCGCCGGGCGGGATGGCGTTGAAGCCCTGGATGGCAGCCGCGACCTCGCGGGCCGAGGTGTCGCCCTGGACGCGGACGGGCCAGACCACGACGCGGGTCGGGAAGCGGTCGGCGAGGCGGTGCAGGATGTCGCGGATGACGGCGCCCGTCGGCGAGGTGACGACGCCGATGACGCGCGGCAGGTAGGGCAGCTTCTTCTTGCGGGCCGGGTCGAACAGGCCCTCGGCGCCGAGCTTCTTCTTGCGCTCCTCCAGGAGCGCCATCAGGGCGCCCACGCCGGCGGGCTCGAGCGCGTCGATGACGATCTGGTACTTGGAGCCGCCCGGGAAGGTCGTGACGCGGCCGGTCGCCACCACCTCCAGCCCCTCCTCGGGCTTGAAGCGGAGCTTCTGCATGGTCTGCCGCCAGATCACCGCCTCGATGGCGGCACCCTCGTCCTTCAGGCGGAAATAGGCGTGGCCGGAGGAATGCGGGCCGCGGTAGCCGGTGATCTCGCCGCGCACGCGCACGAAGCCGAAGCCGTCCTCGATCGTGCGGCGGATCGAGTAGCTGAGTTCCGAGACGGTGAATTCGGGCGTGTTGGGCAGCGCGGATTCGGACAAGGGCGGACCTCCGGGGCCGAACCGTGGCGCGCCGGGCGGACGGGGTCAACCCCGGCGGCGGTTCCCCTCGCCCCTCGCCTGCCGCTATAACGGGCGTCCCGAAACGGCCTGGTGCTCCGATGCCTCGCTTCGATTCGCGACTGCAGCGTCTGTTCCTGCGCCTGCCGCTCCGCGCCGGGGGGCGGATCGAGGTCACGCGCGAGCAGGCGAACTATCTCCTCAACGTGCTGCGGATGGAAACCGGGTCGGAGATCCTGGTCTTCAACGGGCAGGACGGGGAATGGCTCGCGCGAATCGCCGATGCCGGACGGCGGGCCTGCGTGCTGGAGTTCGTCGAGAGGGTGCGGGCGCAGGAACCCTCGGCGGACCTGCACTACCTCTTCGCGCCGCTCAAGATGGCCCGGCTCGACTACATGGTGCAGAAGGCGGTCGAGCTCGGCGTCGGCCTGCTGCGGCCGGTGATCACCCGCCATACCCAGGTCGGGCGGGTCAACCTGGAGCGGATGGAATCGAACGCCGTGGAGGCCGCCGAGCAGTGCGGCATCCTGGCGATCCCGAAGATCCTCGAGCCGGTGGAGCTGAAGGCGCTTCTCGACGTGTGGCCGGGGGCGGAGCCGAACCGGCGGATCTTCTTCTGCGACGAGAACGAGACGACCACCAACCCGCTCGCGGTGCTCGGCACGCTGCCCAAGGGGCCGGCGGCCGTGCTGGTCGGGCCGGAGGGCGGGTTCGCCGAGGAGGAGCGGCTGATCCTCAAGTCGAAGCCCTTCGTCACCGCGATCCCGCTCGGGCCGCGGGTGCTGCGGGCCGACACGGCGGCAGTCGCCGCTCTCGCGGTCGTGCAGGCGACGGTCGGAGACTGGTGAGATGAAGACGCTCGGACTGATCGGCGGGATGAGCTGGGAGAGCACGGCGATCTACTACCGGCTCCTCAACGAAGGCGCGCGGGACCGGCTCGGCGGGCTCGCGTCGGCCGAGATCCTGCTGTGGTCCTTCGACTTCCGCGGCATCGCCGAACGCCAGGCGGCAGGCGACTGGGCGGGGCTCGGACGGATGATGGTCGAGGCCGGCCGGCGGCTGGAGGCGGGCGGGGCGGCGGCGCTCGTCATCTGCACCAACACCATGCACAAGCTCGCCCCTGAAGTTGAGGCGGGCGTCGGCATCCCGCTCGTCCATATCGCGGACGCCACCGCGGCGGCGATCCTCGCGACCCCGTGCCGGCGGCCGGCGCTGCTCGCCACCCGCTACACGATGGAGCAGGACTTCTACCGCGGACGGCTGGCGGACCGGCACGGCATCGCCTGCGTGGTTCCGGACGAGGCGGACCGCGCCCTGGTGCACCGGGTCATCTACGAGGAGCTCTGCCGCGGGATCGTGAAGCCGGAGTCCAAGGCCGCCTATCTCGAGGTGGTCGGACGGCTGCGGCGTGCGGGCGCGGACGGCGTCATCTTCGGCTGCACGGAGGTCGGCATGATCCTCCAGCAGGCCGACCTGGACGTCCCGGCCTTCGACACGACGGCGATCCACGCCGCGGCGGCGCTGGACGTCGCGCTGGCGGGGTGACGAGCCGACCGGGCTCCCTCACGAATCGCGGGGCTTCGGCGGGGCCGTCTCGCCGGTGGCCTCCTTGGCGAGGCTCTCGGCCTTGTCGACATAGGGGCGCCACAGCGACCAGTAGGTCTGGACCGTGGCGGCACCGAGGGCCCGGCGGGCCTCGTCCCGGATGAGCCCGGCCCGGACCGCCGTCGCCGGAACGGGGTGGCCACGGGTCCGATCGAGGATCGTGTCGATGCGGGTCAGGGTGCGGGTGCGGTGCTCCAGGAAGGCCTGGACGCGAATGCGTTCGAAGAGGCTGCCGGCGCGGGCGGGCGGGACCTGCGCGGCGACCACCGCGTCGTCGAGGCCGAGCGCGCCGCCGACCACCGTGAGGGCGTAGAGATCGACCATCACGAAGAAGATCGCCGACACCACGAAGGCCGGGAAGCGGCCGCCGAACCTCCGGCCGGCCAGGACGGTGCGGCGCCGATCGTTGCGGCCCGGGGCCTCCTGGTCCGCCCTGGCGACGAGGCGCGCCAGCCTCAGGATCTCCAGCCGGTTCGTCTGCGTCGCGAGCCCGATGCGCAAGGCGACGAGGCCGAGCAGGAACAGCACGTAGTCGCGGGCCTGCGAGGCCGTGGCGATCGGCTCGAAGACGACGGCGACGGTGGTCACGAAGCCGGCCGCCGCCACCGCGGCCGCCCAGCCGTAGCCGTGGCGGGCGAGCCACCAGCAGGGGAAGAGGAGCGCGCTCCAGCTCCAGGCCAGAGGGTATCGCTCGCTGAGGCGCCAGCGGTCGTAGGCCGTCACCACGCTCGCGCCGGTCGTTCCGAAATAGGCCTCGAGATCGAACGGCTCGATCAGCGGGAAGCCCGACTCGGTCTGGCGAGGGGCGATCGCCGGACCGCCCCGGGCCTCCATGGCGAGGACCAGCGGGTGGGCCTCCGGCGTGCGGCCGAGGATGCGCGCGAGGCGCCGGACGTCCTCCGACCAGCCGAAGATGGCGTCGACCGCGGCGAGCACCGAGGCGGTCGGCCCTCCGGGCTCGAGCGTCCGTCCGAGCCGCTCGGCGTCCGCGAGCGCCTGGTCGAGGCCGAGCGCGATCCGCGTCTCCAGGGCGAGGCGATGGCCGATGTCGAGCGCCTCGGCCTCTTCCAGGAGCGTCTCCCATCCGGCGATGTCGGCAAGGCCAGCCGGCCGGCACAGACCGGCGACGCGGTCGCGCAGGTCGGCGAAGAGGTCCTCGGGGCGGGGACCGGTCGGATCGGAGAGGAACGGCTCCGCCTCGTCCTCATTACCGCCGGTCGCGGCGCCCCCTCCCCGGCCGGGCCTGTCCAGGTCGGACGCGGGCGGCTCCGGGGCTTCCGGATCCCCGCCCCGGCGGGACACGATCTGCTGGAACAGCGCGTCGAGGGTTGGCGGGGGCACGTAGGGCACGCCGTCGGGATGCTGCTCGTCCGCGCCAGGCTCGGGGCTCGGCGGGACGGGCTCGGCGGAGCGGAGCGGCGACGGCTCGACCGGATCGAGGCGGACCACCACCGAGCCGCTCGAGTCGGGCTCGGGGTTCGCGTCGCCCGCCTCCGACGACGGGGGATCGGACCGGGGCAACGGCGCCGTCCCGGGCTCCCGCGCCTCGCCGGCCGCGAGGGTGTCCTCGTCGTCCTCGTCGTCGTCGTGCTCGGGCGGGACCCATCGGTTGCGCGCCCACCAGATCGCCTGGTCGCGGGCCTGGACGAGGCGCTGGAAGGCGTCCGGGTCGTCCTCGGGGCGGGTCGTCTTCAGCTTCGCCGCGTAGGCGCGCTTCACCGTGCGCTCGTCGGCGCTTTCGGGGATGCCGAGCAGGTCGTGCGACCACATCCGCCGGTCCGTCAGTCGATGTCGCGGAAGACGTCGGTCTCGAACCGGTCGAGCAGGGCCGCGAAGGTCTCGCGGTCGCGCTCGGGATGCGCGTTCAGCGGGTCCTGGATGGCCACCTCGAAGTCGCGCAGCGCCGCCACGAGCCGCTCGCGTCGCTCGCCGATCGATTCGGCGTAGATCCGCTCGGCACGCTCGATCAGCAGGCGGTTCTCCGCCTGGTCCCGGGGCGGCACCTTCAGGGCGGCGAGCTCGGCGAAGCGGCGGTCGATCTCCTCGTCGGAGAGGCCGGTGCGGTTCTGGAAGACGCGCCGCCAGACCTTGCCGGTCGAGCGCACGGTCGCCTCGACCTCGAGGGCGCCGTTGACGTCGTAGGTGAAGCGGACGTCGACGCTCTCCTCGCCGGAGCGGGCGCGCGGCACGTCGACCGTCAGACCGCCCAGGTTGACGTTGTTCTCGGGCTTCAGGTTCTCGCCCTGGTAGACCTCGAGCTTGATCTGGGCCTGGTTGTCCTGGAGCGTGGTGAAGCTCGACGAGCGGCTGATCGGCACCACGGAGTTGCGCTCGATGATGGGCACCGTGATGGGCTCCCCGCCGGGCCCGTCGTGATGGGCGGAGACGGCCGAGATGCCCAGCGTGTAGGGGCAGACGTCGGTCATCACCACGTCCTCGAGGGCGGCGTGGCGGGCCTTCAGGCCGGCCTGCACGGCGGCGCCGAGGGCGACCAGGTGGTCGGGGTTGAGATGGGTCAGCGGCAGGCGGCCGAAGAGGCGGCCGACCATGGCGCGGATCGCCGGGGTGCGGGTCGCGCCGCCGACCATGACCACCTGGGCGATCTCGCCCGGCGCGATGCGGGCGTCCGAGATGGCGCGCTCGAGCGGCTTGCGCAGGCGGCGCAGCAGCGGCTTGACGATCTCCTCGTACTCGGCGCGCTCGAGCCGGCCCTCGACGACGCGGTCGGGGAGTTCGAACGTGTAGGAGACCGAGGTCTTGGCGCTCAGCTCCACTTTCAACTGCTCGGCGAAGCGTACGAAGCGGGAGAGTTCCCCAGGGGCGAGCTTGCCGCGGTCGATCTCGTGCCGGTCGGCGAGGTCCATCATCAGGTGCTCGCGGAAGTCGTCGCCGCCGAGGAAGTTGTCACCGGCGGTGGCGCGGACCTCCATGACCTCGTCGTACTTGTCGAGGATCGAGACGTCGAAGGTGCCGCCGCCCAGATCGAAGACCAGGAACTGCGCCTCCTCGACCTCGCCGAGCCCGTAGGCGAGCGCGGCGGCGGTCGGCTCGTTGACGAGGCGCTCGACGTGGAGGCCGGCCAGGCGGGCGGCCGTCAGGGTCGCCTTGCGCTGCAGGTCGTTGAAATAGGCCGGCACGGAGATGATGGCCTCGGTGATCGGCTCGCCGAGGTCGGCCTCCGCGTCGCGCCTCAGCGCCCCGAGGACAAGCGCGGAGAGCTCCTCGGCGCGGTAGGGGCGGCCGTCGAGGCGGGTGAGCTTGTCGGTGCCCATCCAGCGCTTGAAGGCCGCGACGGTCGAGGTCGGGCGCGCGATCAGGCGCTCGGCGGCGGGACGGCCGACCAGGACCTCGCCGTCCGCGATGCTGACGACCGAGGGGGTGAGGACGTCGCCATGGGCGTTGGGGATGAGGCGCGGCCCGTCAGCGCTCCACACGGCGACGAGGGAGTTGGTCGTTCCGAGATCGATTCCGACAATCGCCATTCCGGCTACCGCTCCTCGCGCCGGGCGCCGCCCGCCTGCCGCGAAGCGCCGGTCCCGACCGCATGGGCCAAGAGGTACCCGAGGACATGACCTGGGAAAAGGGCGTTTTCCCGTCGGGCGGCCAGCCGCCGCGGCAATGGGCCGATCCGTCATGCGATCGTGAAGCGCCGTGAAACGGAGCCGTCACGAATTCGCGTTTGTCGCGCCACGGGGGCGCCGCTATGGTGCAGCGCTTCCAAGGCCGATCCTTCGGATCCGGCCCGCATTTCCATGCCGTTCCGCCGGAGCCGACCCCATGGCGCGTGATACCGTCGATGCCGTCCCGATCGAGAGCCGCGACCAGCTGGTCGCCTGGTTCGAGGCGGGATCGAAGCCGAAAGAGCGGTGGCGCATCGGGACCGAGCACGAAAAATTCGGCTTCCACACCGACGACCTCTCGCCCGTGCCCTACGAGGGGCCGCGGGGCGTGCGCAAGCTGCTGGAAGGCATGGAGGGGCTCCTCGGCTGGGAACCGATCATGGACCGGGACGCCATCATCGGGCTCGTCGACCCGGTCGGCGGCGGGGCGATCAGCCTGGAGCCGGGCGGCCAGTTCGAGCTGTCCGGCGCGCCCCTGGAGACGCTGCACCACACCTGCCGGGAGACCTTCTCGCATCTCGCGCAGGTGCGCGAGATCGGCGACCCGCTTGGGATCGGTTTCCTGGGCGTCGGGGCGAGCCCGGTCTGGACGCGGGCCGAGACGCCGGTGATGCCGAAGTCGCGCTACGCCATCATGCGGGCCTACATGCCGAAGGTCGGCGGCAAGGGCCTCGACATGATGTTCCGCACCTCCACCGTGCAGGTGAACCTGGACTACGGCTCTGAAGCCGACATGGCGAAGAAGCTGCGCGTGAGCCTGGCGCTGCAGCCGATCGCGACCGCACTCTTCGCCGCCTCGCCCTTCCTGGAGGGCCGCCCCAACGGCTTCCTCTCCTACCGATCGGAAATCTGGCGCGACACCGATCCGCACCGGACCGGCATGCTGCCCATCGCGTTCGACGAGGGATTCGGCTTCGAGGCCTATGCGGAGTGGGCACTCGACGTCCCCATGTATCTGATCAAGCGCGGGGACACCTACCACGACGCGACGCGGGTCACCTTCCGGCAATACATGGCGGGCGCCCTGCGGCACGAGCTGCCGGGCGTCGAGCCGGAGATGGGCGACTGGGTCAACCACCTCGGCTCGATCTTCCCGGAGGTGCGGCTGAAGCGCTACCTGGAGCAGCGCGGGGCGGATTCCGGGCCGTGGCGGCGGCTCCTGGCGCTGCCGGCCTTCTGGGTCGGGCTTCTCTACGACGAGGGGGTGCTCGACGAGGCCTGGGCCATGGTCAGGGACTGGACGGCCGAGGAACGGCAGGCGCTGCGCGACACGGTCCCGCGGCTGGCGCTGAAGACGCCGTTCCGGGGCACGACGGTCCACGCGCTCGCCCGCGAGGCCGTCGCGCTGGCCCGCAAGGGCTTGGTGCGCCGCAATCGCCTCGGCCCCTGCGCGCCGGCGGAAATCTCCGAGACGGAGGCCGTCTATCTCGCGCCCCTGGAAGAGATCGTGGCGACCGGCGAGACGCTCGCCGAGAAGATGCTCCGCCAGTACGAGACCGAGTGGGGCGGCGACATCCGGCGGGTTTTCGCGGAGTACGCGTACTGACGCGGGAGGCGCCCGGCCCGGGCCGGGCGCAACGCCGTCACCTCAGGCTCTGCAGCACCGACACGTAGTTCGCGACCGCCGCACCGCCCATGTTGAAGATGCCGGCGAGTTCGGCGCCGGGGATCTGCATGCCGCCAGCCTGGCCGGTCAGCTGCATGGCGGTCATCACGTGCATGGAGACGCCGGTCGCGCCGATCGGATGGCCCTTGGCCTTCAGGCCGCCGGACGGATTGACCGGCAGCTTGCCCTCCTTGTTGGTCCAGCCCTCCAGGATGGCGCGGGCGCCCTGCCCTTCCGGGGCGAGGCCCATGGCCTCGTATTCGATCAGCTCGGCGATGGTGAAGCAGTCGTGGGTCTCGACGAAGTCGAGGTCGAGCAGGTTCACGCCGGCGTCCTGCAGGGCGCGATGCCAGGCCGTGGAGCAGCCCTCGAACTTCAGGATGTCGCGCTTGGACATGGGCAGGAAATCCTGCGCGTGGGCGACGCCCCGGAACGCGACCGCCTTGCGCATGCCCAGCGCGGTCCGGATGTCGGTCAGCACCAGGGCGGCGGCGCCGTCGGAGACGAGCGAGCAGTCCGTGCGCTTGAGCGGGCCGGCCACGAAGGGGTTCTTGTCGCTCTCGGCGCGGCAGAATTCGTAGCCCAGGTCCTTGCGCATCTGGGCGTAAGGGTTGGCGACGCCGTTGCGGTGGTTCTTGGCGGCGATCATCGCGAGGGCGTCGGACTGGTCGCCGTGGCGCTGGAAATAGCCGGCCGCGATGCCGCCGAAGACGCCGGCGAAGCCGCCCTTGGTGTCGCCGTCCTCGGGCAGGTAGGAGGCCTTGAGCAGGATGTTGCCGATCTCGGGGCCGGGGGTGCGCGTCATCTGCTCGACGCCGACGACCAGCACGATGCGGGCGGTGCCGGCGCGGATCGACTTGATGCCCTGATGGACGGCGGCCGAGCCGGTCGCACAGGCGTTCTCGACGCGGGTCGCCGGCTTGAAGCGGAAATGCGGGTCGGCCTGGAGGACGAGCGAGGCGGTGAAGTCCTGCGCCGAGAAGCCGCCGTTGAAGTGGCCGAGGACGATCTCGTCGACCTCGCCGGCCTCCAGGCCGGCGTCCGCCAGGGCCTCGGTGGCGACGCGGCCGATCAGGCTCTCGACGGTCTCGGCGTCCTGCTTGCCGAAGGGCGTGTGGGCCCAGCCCACGATGGCGGCGGTCATGGCGTGTTCTCCGAAATAGTCGGGCTCCGGGCTTGGAGCCTACTCCAGCGCGGGCGAAGGCGGAACCGGGCCGGAGGGACGAGCCGGGCCGGGAAGACGCAGCGAGGCCCGTCCGGGCGGACGGGCCTCGCGCGGGGGGCCGGGCGCCGGGGAGGAAGGCGGCGCCCGGGTCGGGGACTGCGCGTCAGGCCGGGGGCAGGCCGCGGACGGCGCGCTCGGCGCCGGCCAGGAGGTCGTAGCGCTCCATGGCCTGGGCGCGCATGCCGGCGCGCCGCTCGACGGCGAAGATGCGCAGCCGCGTCGACGGATCGACGTCGAGAGGCGAGGCGAGCGCGGAGGTCACGTCGCCCCGCATCAGGCCGATGTCGGCGAGCATCCGGTCGTCGAACTCGAGGAGGTCGGCCACCTCGCGCCGGTTTCGACGAACGCGCCACAGGCTGCCGACGAGCGTGACGAAGCCCTTGACCGCCGCGACGGCAGCGGCGCCGAGCAGGTGGGGCGGGGTGGTCGTCCGGTCTGTCGTATGCATGATGCACTCCATCGAAAAGGCGTGAGACACCGAGAGCCCCGGGCGGTTCTGTCCGCACGGGGTGCCTGTTGGAGGTGGCTCTGATTGCAACGTGTCTTTGATGCCCGGATGGGATTGATTAGTCCAACGAATGTTTCTAATCTCGAACTTCACAGGGATTGATCGATCCTCCGCGGAGGGACGGCCATGGCGGGACTCCTCGACCTCGACCAGCTGAAGACCTTCGTGGTGATCTGCGAGACGGGCAGCTTCACGCGGGCCGCCGACGTGGTGCACAAGACCCAATCCGCCGTCTCCATGCAGATCCGCCGCCTGGAGGAGCGCATCGGCAAGCCGCTGTTCGCCCGGGACGGTCGCTCCTCGAAGCTCACGCCGGAGGGCGAGCGGCTGCTCGCCTATGCGCGGCGCATGGTCAAGCTCAACGACGAGACGATCGCCGCCTTCGACGAGGCCGAGCTCTCCGGCCGCATCCGGCTCGGCACGCCGGACGACTACGCCGACCGGTTCCTGCCCGAGATCCTCGCGCGCTTCGCCCGCTCCAACCCGCGCGTCGAGGTCACCGTCGTGTGCGAGCCGAGCCCGCAGCTCGTCGAACTGGTCCGGCAGAACGAGCTCGACGTCGCCATCATCACCTACGTGCGCGAGAAGGCGCCCGCGGAGGTGATCCGCCGCGAGCCGCTGCTGTGGGTCACCTCGGCGCGGCACGCCGCCCACGAGGAGCCCGTGCTGCCCCTCGCCCTCGGCCGGCCGACCTGCAACTGGCGGCGGGCCGCCGTCGAGGCGCTCGACGAGGTCCGGCGGCCGCATCGGACGCTCTACGCGAGCTGGAACTCCACGGCCGTCGGGGCCGCGGTGCTGGCCGGGCTCGCCGTCTCGGTCCTGCCGGAATCGGCCATCCGGCCCGGCATGCGGGTGCTCACCGAGGCGGACGGCTTCCCGCGCCTGCCGGTCTGCGAGATCGGCCTCCTGCGCTCCTGGCACCAGGCCTCCCCGGTCATCGACGCGCTCGCGGGCCACATCGTCCAGTCCCTGGACAACCTCACGAACGGGGCGGTGCTGGCGGCGGAGTGAGGGGACGCAGCCGGGGGTGATCTCAAAAGTGGAAAGGTCGGGCATCGTGGTCTCCCTGGAACGGTGGCGCACCGCACAGGTGGCCGAGCCGGGTCTGAGGCCAAGGTAGGCGCGGCGCGCCGCCTCTTGTTTCGACCGCGGACGAACCATCGCGGCGGAGGGCCTGCTACGATGGCGGCATGAGAAACGGACCCGACATCGCCGGACTTGCCGCCCTGATCGGCGATCCCGCCCGCGCCACCATTCTCGAAGCGCTCATGTCGGGCCTTGCCCTGACCGCGGGCGAGCTGGCGCGGGAAGCGGGCGTGTCGCCCCAGACCGCGACTGCGCATCTGTCGAAGCTCCGGGACGCCGGCCTGATCGTCATGGCGGTGCAGGGCCGCCATCGATACTACCGGCTGGCCGGCCAGGACGTGGCAGGAGCCATCGAGGGCCTGATGGGCCTGTCCGCGCGACTCGGCCGCCTGCGGACCCGGCCGGGACCGCGCGACGCGGCGATGCGAATGGCGCGTGTCTGCTACGATCACCTCGCCGGCGAACTCGGCGTGCGCATGCATGACGCATTCGTCGAGCGCGGCCTGCTCGGCGCCGGCCCGGAGGGGTTGCACTTGACGGAGGACGGCAGGCGGGCTTTTCGGGCCGAGGGCCTGGACGTGGCGGCGGCATCCCCGAAAGGGCGCCCGCTCTGCCGAAGCTGCCTGGACTGGAGCATGCGTCGCCCGCACCTCGCGGGCGTCCTGGGGGCCGACCTGCTGCAGGCCATCCTGTCCCGGGGCTGGGCATCCCGCGATCCAGCGAGCCGCGCGATCCGCTTCACCCCGCAAGGCCTCGAGCGCTTCGAGGCGTTCCTGGCGGGCAGCCCCGCAGTCCCGGCCGCCCTACCCGCCCCGCTCAGCGCGAGACGAGCGCCATCGAGCCGGTGAAATGGCTGACCAGGCGCTCGGCGCCGTCGGCGACGGCGAAGACCCTGGCCTCCGTGAAGCTCACCTGGCGGCCGGGCTTCAGCACGTCGGCGCGGCAGACGAGCCGCTCGCCGCGAGCCGGGGCGAGCAGGCTCAGCTTGAACTCGATCGTCAGGACGATCTGGCCGGGCGCCATCAGGGTGGCGGCGGCGGTGCCGGCGGTGTGGTCCGCGAGGGTCGCCTGCACGCCCGCATGGACGTAGCCGTCCTGCTGCAGGTGGCGCTCGGCGAGCTCGAGTTCGGTGACGATGCGCCCGGGCTCGATGTCGACCAGCCGGCAGCCGAGGTCGCGAATGAAGGGGGCTGCATTGAACGTGTCGAGGGTCGTCCGGATCCAGTCCGGATTGCGGGCATCGTGGGCCATCGTGGAATGCGCTCGGGCGGGAGGTCGGGGCTGGCGCCTCCGGCACGGCGCACCGGGGGACGCCCCTCTCCTATCCCGGACCGGGTCCGGCCGCCATGACCCGAACGGGCGTCATGCGGCCGCGGAGCCGCCGTAGCCGCGCTCGAAGCTTTCCGTGCAGGCGCTCGGATGCCAGACCGGGCGGTAGCCCGCCTTGAGCGCCATGACGGTCGAGGGCGGCGTCACGAGGGTGACGAGCTGCCGGCGAGGGCGGGGAATTGGCCGGCCCCAGCCTTCGGCCGACCAGGGCAGAACGTAGCCGCCCCGAATGGCGTAGGCCTGGCGGACCGCCCCGTCATAGGCGATCACCGCGCCGTCCGGCAGGGTGTCGATGAAGGCGACGTAGAGCTTCTTCTCCCGCCGTGCGGGGGACTCCGGGTCGATCCGCTCAGCGTGCAGGACCTTGTCGATATGGGCGAGGGGCGGCGTCTCGGCGTGGCCGTTGCCGATTGCGAAGCAATGGGCGAAGTCGGCGGCGGCGCGGCGCCGGCATTCGAAGCAGGGCCGATGTCCGGCGGCCAGCGCGGTCACCTCGTCGAGGAAGAATAGCTCCGTGTAGCTCTCTCCCCAGACCTCGCGCGCGCGGTCGCGGAACCTGGTTTCGCAACAAATCCAGGCCTTGGAGACCCAGCGGCGGCGCTCCTTCAGGGTGCGCGTGTCCGGGTCGTGCATGCGGCCGCCGCGGTTGCCCATGAAGAGCCCGCGGGCGGCGCCGCTAAAGATCGTGCCGAACGGATCCACCCGGTTCTGCAGCGGTTCGCGGGGCCCTCGGAATGCCTCCGCTTCGGAGCCCTCAGTCCGCATCTCCGTGGCTGCCGCCGTCATCGGCGCTCGTCGGTCCTTCGTGGATCGTGTCATGAGCGGTGCCTCCCGTTTCGTCGCCTGCGGCCCGACCGGTCTCCGCCGGTTCGGGCGCCTTCGTCACGTCCCCCGTGTCCTCCCGGTCCGCCGCGGGTCCGGGCTCGATACGCTCTCCACTCGATACGCGCACATCCAGGGCCGCCCCGGCGCCGTCGTGGCCCGCCCGCGAGGCGAGGTCGACGCCGATCACGAAGGCCCCTCCCGCGGCCGCCGCCATGCCTCCCGCCGCGTCCGGACCGGACGGTTGAGCGGACCGCGACGCGGACGTCCCTTCGCCAAGATAGGGCGTCGTCGTCGGCGGCAAGGGCGGACGCACGGCCACGGGTGGATCGACCACCCCGGCTTCACCCCCGACCAACCGCCGCAACCACGCCCACATGCCCGAACAGCCTCGCCGATCTCCCGCCGTCCTGGCAAGACGAATAACGCGTACGCGACACGATCCGTTAACCGAATCCTATGGCGCAGACGTGGCGGTTCGCTCAAATCCGAGCGAGGCGCAGCCCCGAGGGTCAGTGCGCGGCGCCGACCACGATCACGTGCAGGCTGCGCGGGCCGTGGGCGCCGAGCAGGATCGTCTGCTCGATGTCGCCGGAGCGGGACGGGCCGGTGATCATGTTGACGGTGCGCGGCAGGGCGCCCTTGCCGTAGCGGGCGCGGATGCGCTCCCAGACCGTCTCGACGTCGCCCTCGACGTCCTCGGCGCGAAGGACCACCAGGTGATACTCCGGCAGGAAGTTCAGGGTCGTGGGGTTCTCGGGGCCGGAGGTCAGCACCAGGGTGCCGGTCTCGGCCACGGCCGCGAAGGCGTGGCTGAGACCCGCCAGGTCGCGCCCGTCCGAGGGGCCCGTGGCGACGGCGAGCTGCGGCTGGCTCTCCCAGGGCAGGCCGGCCAGGCGCGGGTCGTCGCCGCGCCGGATCGCGGCGGGCAGGTTGCGGCTGCGCAGGTAGTCGGCCACCGCAGCCGGGATCTCGTCCGGGCTCGCCACGTGGGCGACGGTGGTGCTCACCTTCTCGGCCATAGCGGCGAAGAGGCGGACCTGCTCGGCCGGGGGCAGCTGGCCGCGCTTCGGGATGATGCCGCGTGGCGACCGGGTCAGCCGGTCGGAGACGGCGGCGCGGCGCTCCACGTCGGCGGGGCCGGCCCCGAGCGAGCGGCGGATCTTTGAGAGGATGACGTCTCGGCTCATGGGCCTCGGGCTCTTAGGCTTCAGGGGGGCGAAGACGGGCGGGCGGTCAGGCGGCCTGCCGCTCCTTCCAGAGTTCATGGAAGGTCTTGCCCTCGGGGGCGGGGAAGTCGCGGTGGCGGGTCCAGCCGCCGGCGAGCGGCAGGCTCGCGATGCGGCCCTCCCCGCGGCCGAAGGCCTTCAGGACCTTGGCGGCGATGCCGGTCGCGACACGGTAGAGCGCCGGGCGGCGGGCCAGGAAGGCCCAGACGCCGAGCCCCCAGCGGGCCGCCGCGGGATTGAGGTGGCGCTCGAACTCGCGCTCGCGCCAATGCCGCATCATCTTCGGCAGCGGGATGCGCATCGGGCAGACGCTCTCGCAGCGGCCGCAGAATGTGGAAGCGTTGGGCAGGTGGCCGGCCTTGTCGACGCCGACGAGGCTCGGGGTCAGCACGGAGCCCATCGGGCCCGGGTAGACCCAGCCGTAGGCGTGGCCGCCGACCGAATGATAGACCGGGCAATGGTTCATGCAGGCGCCGCAGCGGATGCAGCGGAGCATGTCCTGGAAGTCGGTGCCGAGCATGGCGGAGCGGCCGTTGTCCAGGATCACGACGTGGTACTCGCCGGGGCCGTCCACGTCCGCGGCGCGGCGGGGGCCGGTCGAGAAGGTGGTGTAGCAGGACATGTCCTGGCCGGTCGCCGAACGGGCGAGGACGCGCAGGATCTGGGCGACGTCGTCGAGGGTCGGGGTGATCTTCTCGATGGAGGCCAGCACGATGTGGGCCTTGGGCAGGGTCTGGGTCAGGTCGCCGTTGCCCTCGTTGGTGACGATCACCGAGGTGCCGGTCTCGGCGACAAGGAAGTTCGCCCCGGTCACGCCGACGTCGGCGGCGAGGAACTTCTCGCGCAGCACCGTGCGGGCCTCGCCGAGGAGGGTGACGGCCTCCTCGAGGTTGCGGGCGGGATCGAGGTGGGTGTGGACGCGCCGGAAGTCGGCCTCGACCTGGTCCTTAGTGACGTGGACCGCGGGGGCGATGATGTGGCTCGGGCCTTCGTTGCGGAGCTGGATGATGTATTCGCCGAGGTCGGTCTCGACCGGCTGGATGCCCTCGCCCTCGAGGAACTCGTTCAGGCCGATCTCCTCGGAGATCATGGTCTTGCCCTTGGTCACCGTGCGGGCGCCGAGGCGCCGGCAGATGTCGAGCACGATGGCGCGCGCCTCCTCGGCCGTCTCGGCCCAGTGCACGTGGCCGCCCTGGGCCACGACTTTGCGCTCGTAGGCTTCCAGGTAGAGGTCGAGATGGGCGAGGGTGTGGTTCTTGATGTCGCGCGCGCCGTCGCGCAGGGCCTCGAACTCCGGCAGGGCGTCGGCGGCCATGCGGCGCTTGTCGATGAAGCCCTTCTCCACGTGCCCGAGCGCCTTCTGCAGGTTCGGGTCGTGGAGGGCGTGGGCGGCGTTGGCCTTGAAGGCGGGCGAGGTGAGTTTCATGGGATCAACTTTCATGGATCAATTTTTGCGACGATCTTGTCTATGGCCTTCAAACCCTCTCTGATTTGGGCAGCATTAACTTTAACATCAGGGTCATCATGCACTGAATAGTAATCTTGCTTCATACGGGAAAGCGGGGTTCCGTGGTGTGCTGCCACCACTCCGGCTGTATTGAAGTCGCGAAGTTCTGCCACGTATGAGGCAAGGAACTCCTGCTTTCCTGCGTCTTCATGAAGATCTCCAGTAAATCTGTCGGGATTAAGCTGAAACTCGTTATACAACTGATCAGCCGTAGCATCGGAGAACGCCTTATAGGCCGCAGCAGCTCCTTTATATTGAGTGAATCGATTTCCAATTGCGAGATGCACCTTCGGAACATTCAATCCCCGCAGTTTCGCTTTTGCTGCGAAGGTATAGTTGCCAAAGAAAGGGTGCGGGGGATTTGTTCCATGCAACAGAGCAAATAGTGCCTTGACAGCAACTCTGGACGAGTCATCCGCATTCATAGGAACTAAAAGCCGAGAAGCTCCGCAGATCGCAAGCTCTGTATAAATTGAGAATGAGGGATTAGTGTCCAAGAACACTGTCCAAGAGTCCGGACCACTCTCTAAACTCGACATGAGATTCGTAAATATTTTATGCACTGCCTTCCATGGGTCATCTAATCCAGGGAGAGGCGTCCTGGCAGCCTCGTCAATTATCGCTGGAGCCATCAGTTCGAGATTGCCATCACCTGCCATTAGGTACAAGTTATCTGGCATTTGATCATTGTGAGTTGATATCTGTACGATATACTTTGTCAAATCTGGTGTCACGCGATTAAGCAGTGCATCGCTTATGTATCCTACTACGCTTCGAGGATTTGCAGACGAACATAGTTCCAATAATTTCATCTCCCCCTCAGCGCCACCGCCCAGGAGAAGCATTGAAGAATTTGCTTGTGGGCAGAGATCGATTACAAGTACTTTCGAGCCAGGATTTTTCTCTGCAAATCGTGAAGCAACGTGAAATGTAATCGTACTCTTTCCTGTGCCGCCCTTATTGTTCCAGATAGCATAAGCTTCCATATGGCGCCCCCAGAATCAGCGTTCGTGGCCATGACAATTCATTATTTATGGTTGAAATGCGTGCATCAAGCCCGTTCTGATTTTTCCCCGATCGCCGGCCCGGTCGCGCCGACGAGGATCTCGGCGACGTGGCGGACCTCGATGCCGCTGCCCTGGCGCTTCAGCTTGCCGGCCATGTTCATCAGGCAGCCGAGGTCGCCGGCGGCCAGGATCCCGGCGCCCGTGGCGGCGACGTTGGCGATCTTCTTCTCGACGATGTGGTTGGAGATGTCCGGATACTTGACGCAGAAGGTGCCGCCGAAGCCGCAGCAGACGTCCGGGTCCTGCATCTCGCGCAGTTCCAGGCCGTCGACGGCGCCGAGGAGCCGGCGGGGCTGGTCCTTGATGCCGAGCTCGCGCAGGCCCGAGCAGCTGTCGTGGTAGGTCACGGTGCCGTTGAAGCGGGCGCCGGTCGCGGTGACCCCGAGCACGTCCGCCAGGAAGGAGACGAGCTCGAAGGTCTTGGCGGCAAGAGCGTCGGCGCGCGGCTTCCAGGCCGGCACGTCGGCGAAGATCTCCGGATAGTGCAGCTTGATCATGCCGCCGCAGGAGCCGGAGGGCGCGACCACGTAGTCGTAGGGCTCGAAGACCCGGATGACGCTCTCGGCGATCGCACGGGCGTCGGCGCGGTCGCCGGAGTTGAAGGCGGGCTGGCCGCAGCAGGTCTGCGCGGCCGGGACCTCGACGGTGCAGCCGGCGTCCTCCAGGAGCTTGACGGCCGCGAAGCCGACGGAGGGACGGAAGAGGTCGACCAGACAGGTGACGAAGAGGGCGACCCGGGGTCGGCGTGGGCTGGCGGTCATCGGAGGGGATCCAGGCTTCTGGTAAGGAACGTCATTCGCCGGAGGCGGCGAGGCGGGTCAGGGCGGGGCGTCGCTGGCGACGGCTGGTGAGGAGTTCGAGGCGCAGGGAGGCGGCGTGGGCGCGGTCCTCGCGGGTGTCGGCGGCGCGGGTGGCGGCGGCCACGTAGTCGATGTGGGCCTCCGCAGCGGCGCGCGCCCGTCGGGGGTCGCCCGCCATGATCGCCGCGTGGATCGCCCGGTGCTGGGCCATGATGGCGTCGCGCGCCTCGGGGCGGCCGTAGAGGCGGGACCGGCTGTAGAAGACGCCGTCGGCGAGCAGGCGATAGCAGGAGCGGAGCGTGTGCAGCAGCACCAGATTGTGCGCTGCCTCGCCGATCGCGGTGTGGAACTCGAGGTCGAGCGCGGCTTCCGCCTCCGTGTCCGGGCCGCGATGGGCCTCCTCCATGGCGGCGACGATGCGGGACAGGATCTCACGGTCGGCGTCGGTCGCCCGCTCGGCGGCGAGTTCGGAAGACCAGGCCTCGACGCCGCGGCGAAACTCGAAATAGTCCTCGACGGCCTTGGGGTAGCGGCGGATGAGGCCGACCACGGGGGCGGAGAAGACGGTGCCGATCACGTCCGCCACGAAGGTGCCCTCCCCCTGCCGGGAGGCCGTCAGGCCGCGCTCCTCGAGTGTCTTCAGGGCCTCGCGCAGGATGGGGCGGGAGACGTCGACCTGGGCGGCGAGGTCGCGCTCGCCGGGCAGCCGGTCGCCGGGGCGCAGGATTCCCTGCAGGATCAGGAGCTCGATCTGCTCGACCACCGCGTCGGCGGTGCGGTTGTGACTGATCCTGCCGAAGACCATGCTCGCCCGATCCTGCGGCCGCGAGGCGGCCGGCGGCGGCACCATAGCACGGCCCCACGGGTGGTCAATTTTCTTATCCAGCCACGACCGCGACAACGAAGGCCACCGGACGGGCTGGTCCGGCGTCGTCCCGCACCGTAAAGAGGAGGAGCCAAGGGTTCGGGGAGGCCGGCATGACGGGGGAGACAGGCGAAGCGGCCGGCGCGGAGGCACGGGGCTTCGCGCCGCACCCGCTCCGGGCCGAGATCCTGGGCGAGATCCATGCCCGCCCGTTCCGGCTCGTGCAGTCGCCCCGCTATTTCCTCCACTACGCCTTCGAGGTCGTCCGCGGCGCGTCGAAGCCCGACCGGGTCTTCTTCGAGACCCTGTGCCGGTCGCAGGGGCAGCCGGGGCCCGGGCCCGAGGCGCGCCACCACGTGATCGCCTTCGGGTCGGGATCGCTCAAGTGGGAGCGTCACGCCGAGTTTACGACCTACACCTGGGACGGGCCGCTGCCCGACGGGGCCCCGCCCTTCCTGGACCACCCGGGGGCGCATCCGTTCGGAACCGGCTTCACGCCGCCCGGGCCGATGCTGGTCGCGGTCCGGCTCGACCTGGTGCGCGATCCGGGCGACTTCGCGGCCCTGGCGGCCCTCTTCGACCCGGCGAGCCTGTGCGTCTCGGATGCCTACGGGGGCGCCGGCGTGGCGCTGACGGACTTCCGGCAGGACGGCGACGGGCGCACCCGCATCCTGGTCCTCGACCGCGGGCTCAACCCGCAGCAGGCGGGCGGGCTCGTGCAGCGGCTGCTGGAGATCGAGACCTACCGGACCCTGTCGCTGCTCGGCCTGCCCGAGGCGCAGCGGATCGGCCCCGACATCCGCCGGATCGAGCGGGAGCTCGCCGAGATCGCGAGCCGGATCCGCACGTCGGAGGGCCTGCAGGCCAACCGCAAGCTCCTGGAGGACCTGTCGCGACTGACCGCCGACCTGGAGGCGGGAGCGGCGGAGAGCTCTTACCGGTTCGGGGCCAGCAAGGCCTACGACGACATCGTCAAGGACCGGCTGGCGGCCATCCATGAGCATCACGTGCCGGGCTACGGCACCTGGACGAGCTTCCTGGCGCGGCGCACGGGGCCGGCGATGCGCACCGTGCGGGCGACGGTGGAGCGGCAGGAGGACCTCTCCGAGAAGCTTTCGCGCGCCGCCCAGCTCCTGCGCACGCGGGTCGACATCGAGCTGGAGCAGCAGAACCGCGACCTGCTCGATTCCATGGATCGGCGGGCGCGCCAGCAACTCCGGCTGCAGCAGACCGTGGAGGGCCTGTCGGTCGCGGCGGTCAGCTATTACGTGGTCGGGCTGATCGGCTACCTGGCCAAGGCGGCGAAGGACGCGGGCCTGCTGCCGGTCGATCCCGGGCTCGCCACGGGCCTGTCGGTGCCGGTGGTGATCCTGGCGGTCTACCTGCTGGTCCGCCGGATCCGAACCGGGCACGCGGACGACGAGCCGCGGCCGCGCTGACTTCGCCTCGGACAACGAAAAAGGCCGGGTCGCAGGGACCCGGCCTCGACGTGCGCCGTCAGGCGACGATCACTTCTTCTTGCCGGTGGCGTCGAAGCTCGCGAGATAGGCGATGACGTCCTTCACCTCGTCCTCCTTCTGGAGGCCGACGAAGGACATCTTGTTGCCCGGCACGAAGGCCTTGGGGTTCGACACCCACTTGGCGATGTTCTCCTCGGTGAGAACCAGGCCTTCCTCGCCGGCCTTCTTCAGGGCGGGGGAATAGCTGTAGCCCTCGAAGGTGCCGGCCTTGCGGCCGATCACGCCGTTCAGCACCGGGCCGACCTTGTTGGTGGCGCCTTCACCGATCGCGTGGCAGGCCTTGCACTTGTTGAAAACCTTCTCGCCATTGGCGGGGTCGTCCGCGGCGGCCGCACCGACGGTGGCAAGGAACGCGACGGCGGAGAGGGCCAGGATCTTCTTCATTGCGTCACTCCCGATGGATCACAACTGAGGCTAAGGCATTCCCGACGGCGAACCCTTTAGCGGAGAGCCGCGCTCCCCGATAGAACGAATTTCGACGCAGACCGTCGGGGCGACATTTCGCAGCACGCGCCACGAAAGGACTTGTTCTCACTCCGCGGCAGAAAACACGCCGTCACCGCTGGCGGTTCCCACCGGCAGGAGTTGGCCGAGACCCTTGTCCCAATAGGGCGCGGGTCCGTACAGCTGGGCGAGGTAGTCGATGAAGACGCGGACCTTGGCGGGCAGGAAGCGGCGGCTGGCATAGACGGCGTAGACGCCGACATGGCGCGAGGCGCGGTACTGCGGCAGCACGAGCCGCAGGCGTCCGGCGGACAGCTCGGGCCCGACGTCCCATGTCGAGCGGAGGGCGATGCCCAGGCCGGCCAGCACGGATTCGCGCACAACCTCGCTCGAGTTGGTGAGGATCGGCCCGGCCGGCTTGACGGACACGAGCCCCTCCGGGCCTTCCAGGCGCCAATGGTCCTGCGGGGTCGCGGTCAGGCAGGCGTGGCTCGCCAGGTCGGCGATGGAGCGCGGGATGCCGTTCTTTTCGAGATAGGACGGGGCGGCGCAGAGGACGCGGTGGATCGGTGCCAGCCGGCGCGCCACCAGGCTCGAGTCGGAGAGTTCGGCGATGCGCACGGCGAGGTCGAAGCCTTCGCCGACGATGTCGACGAACTCGTCGGACAGCTCGAGGTGGACGGTCAGGTCCGGGTTCTGCTGCAGGAAAGGCCCGAGGTGGGGCGCGATGTGCAGCCGGCCGAAGGAAGTCGGCGCCGACACCTTGAGGGTTCCGCGCGCCAGAGCCGAGCGCCGGGACACGAAGGCCTCGGCCTCCTCGATGGAGGCCAGGATGGCGACGACCCGCTCGTAGAAGCCCTGGCCGGCCTCGGTCAGAGAAATCTGGCGGGTGGTGCGCTGCATCAGCCGCGTCCCGAGCCGGTCCTCAAGCCGCCGGAGCCGCTTGGAGACCACGGCGGGAGACAGTCCCATCTCCCGCCCGGCCGCGGACATGCTGCCCGCTGTCACCACACGGGCGAAGATTTCCATGTCCATGAAATTGCTCATGCGGAGTACCGGCCCTTCACAGCGTCGCAGAGCGGATCAGCCCCGCATCGACAGCGCAGAGTCGACGCGACTTCCCCTCTACGCAGTTTCCCGCGAATCGGATCATGCGGCCCGGCGACCGAGTATCTCGTCGGCCGAGGCACCCCGCCGGCTCCTTTTCCGCTGGCAATCCGCGGCGGCTCGGCTATGAGTCGGAACCGGCACTGGTCAACAAACCGAACCAACGGAGTGGGGGATGACCGCGCTCAGGATGCCGGAGCCGGACCGGTCCGTGCTGGACCGGCGGGCCGAGATCGTGCGCAGGCTTTCGGAGATCGTCCCCGGGGAGGGGGTGATCGCCGACCCGCGCGGGCTTGCACCCTACGAGTCCGACGGCGTCACCGTGTATGCGCAGCATCCGCTGGTCGTGGTGCTGCCGGAGACGGTCGAGCAGGTGTCGAGGGTGCTCGCCTACTGCCTGTCGGAGAACATCAAGGTGGTGCCGCGCGGAGCCGGCACCTCGCTGTCCGGCGGGGCCCTGCCGCTTGCCGACGGCGTGCTCCTGTCGATGATGAAGTTCAACCGGGTGCTGGAGATCGACTTCGACAACCGTTGCGCCGTGGTGCAGCCGGGGGTCACGAACCTCGGCATCACGCGGGCGGTCGAGCATCGCGGCTTCTATTACGCCCCCGACCCGTCGTCCCAGATCGCCTGCTCGATCGGCGGCAACGTGGCGGAGAATTCGGGCGGCGTGCACTGCCTCAAGTACGGGCTGACCACCAACAACGTGCTCGGCGTCGAAATGGTGCTGATGGACGGCACGGTCCTTCGGGTCGGCGGCAAGCATCTCGACAGCGAGGCCTACGACCTCCTCGGCCTCATCGTCGGCTCGGAGGGCCTGCTCGGGGTGGTGACCGAGGTCTCGGTCAGGATCCTGAAGGCGCCGGAGACGGCGCGCGCCGTGCTGGTCGGCTTCCATTCGAGCGAAGCCGGCGGGCAGACGGTCGCCGACATCATCGCGGCCGGGATCATCCCGGGCGGGATGGAGATGATGGACCGGCCGGCGATCCATGCGGCCGAGGATTTCGTCAACGCCGGCTATCCGCGCGACGCCGAGGCGCTCCTGATCGTCGAGCTCGACGGCCCGGAGGCGGAGGTCGGGCACCTGATCGAGCGGGTCGCCGAGATCGCGGGCGGCAACGGGGCCTTCCACATCCGGGTGTCGACCTCGGACGCGGAGCGCATGGCCTTCTGGGCCGGCCGCAAGGCGGCGTTCCCGGCGGTCGGCCGGATCTCGCCGGACTACCTGTGCATGGACGGCACGATCCCCCGCAAGGAACTGCCGCACGTGCTCGCCCGCATGCGCGAGATGAGCGAGCACTACGGCCTGAGGGTCGCCAACGTGTTCCACGCGGGTGACGGCAACCTGCACCCGCTCATCCTGTTCGACGCCAACGCGCCTGGCGAGCTCGACCGGGCCGAGGCCTTCGGGGCCGACATCCTGCGGCTCTGCGTGGAGGTCGGCGGCTGCCTGACCGGCGAGCACGGGGTCGGGGTGGAGAAGCGCGACCTGATGCCGACCATGTTCAACGAGACGGACCTCGCCCACCAGATCCGGGTCAAGTGCGCCTTCGATCCGGAGCACCTGCTCAACCCCGGCAAGGTCTTCCCGCAGTTGCACCGCTGCGCCGAGATGGGCCGGCTGCACGTCCACCGGGGCGCGATTCCGCACCCGGACATTCCCCGCTTCTGAGGCCGACCATGTCCGGAACCTACAAGCCGCGGAACGCGGAGGAGACGCTGGACGTGCTGCGCTGGGCGCTCGCCGGGGAGACGCCGATCGAGGTCGTCGGGCACGGCTCGAAGCGCGCCATCGGGCGGCCGATCCAGACCGAGGCGACGCTCGACATGTCGGGCGTCGCCGGCGTCACGCTCTACGAGCCCGAGGAGCTGGTGCTCTCCGCCCGGGCCGGGACGCCGGTCGCGGAGATCGAGGCGCTCGTCGCCGCGCGTGGCCAGGAGCTCGCCTTCGAGCCGATCGACTACGGTCCGCTGCTCGGGGCGCCTGCCGGGCGCGGGACGATCGGCGGCCTCCTCGCCACCAACCTGTCCGGCCCGCGGCGCATCGCCAAGGGCGCGGCCCGCGACCACGTGCTCGGGATCGAGGCGGTCTCGGGGCGCGCCGAGGCCTTCAAGTCCGGCGGGCGGGTGGTCAAGAACGTGACCGGCTACGACCTCTCGCGCGGGCTGGCCGGATCGTGGGGTACGCTCGCGGTGCTGACCGCCGTCACCTTCAAGGTGCTGCCGCGGGCGGAGACGAGCGAGACGGTCCTGATCGCCGGCCTCGACGAGACCCGCGCGGTCGCCGCCATGGCGGCCGCCATGGGTTCCTCGGGCGAGGTCTCGGGAGCCGCGCATCTGCCGGCCGACACGGTCGCGGCGGTCGGGGGCGCGCTCGCCGCCGCAGGACGGCCCGCGACGGTCTTCCGTCTCGAGGGCATCCCGGTCTCGATCGCCTACCGGGCCGAGATCCTCGGGCGGGCACTCCAGGGGTTCGGCCGGCTGGAGCGGCTCCCCGCGGCGGAGTCCGTGTCCCTCTGGCAGGCGATCCGTGACGTCCGGCCGCTCTGGCCGGAGGCCGCGCCGGAGACGGCGGTCTGGCGGGTGTCGGTCGCGCCGACGGCCGGGGCGGCCGTGCTGGCACGGGTGCGGGCGGGCGCGCCGGGCGCGGGCGGCTTCCTCGACTGGCAGGGCGGCCTCGTCTGGATCGCCGTTCCGGCGGCGGTCCCGGAGGCGGGCGCCGGCCTCGTCAGGGGCGCCGTGCGGGCGGAGGGCGGGGGGCACGCCACGCTGATCCGAGCCGGCGCGCCGGTCCGGGCCTCCGTGCCGGTCTTCGAGCCGCAGCCGCCGGCCCTGGCGGCGCTGTCGCGGCGGCTCAAGGAGCAGTTCGACCCCAAGGGCATTCTCGATCCCGGCCGGATGGCCTGAGGCACAAAGACCCATGAAGACCGCCTTCACGCCCGCCCAGCTCGCCGACCCGGACGTCGCCGAATCCGAGGCGATCCTGCGCAAGTGCGTCCATTGCGGGTTCTGCACAGCGACCTGCCCGACCTTCGTGCTGCTCGGCGACGAACTCGACTCGCCGCGCGGGCGCATCTACCTGATGAAGGAGATGCTGGAGAACGACCGGCCGGCGGACGCCGAGACGGTGAAGCACCTGGACCGGTGCCTCTCGTGCCTCTCCTGCATGACGACCTGCCCGTCGGGCGTGAACTACATGCACCTCGTCGATCACGCGCGGGCGCATGTTGAGAAGACCTACAGCCGGCCGATCCCCGAACGCCTGCTGCGGGGCGTCCTCGCCGCGGTGCTGCCGTTCCGTGGCCGCTTCCGGCTGGCGCTGGCGGGTGCCTTCTATGGCAAGCCGTTCGCGCCGCTGCTGCGGCGGATCCCCAAGATCGGGCCGCGGCTCGCCGCCATGCTGGCGCTCGCGCCGGCGCGTCTGCCGGGCCGGTCGGCCGCCGAGCGACCCGGGACGCACCCGGCGATCGGCCCGCGGCGCGGGCGGGTCGCGCTCCTCAACGGCTGCGCGCAGCCGGTCCTGCAGCCCTCCATCAACGAGGCGACGATCCGGCTCCTGACGCGGCTCGGCTTCGAGGTGGTGGTCGCCGGGGAGCGCTGCTGCGGAGCCCTCGTGCACCACATGGGCAAGACCGCCGAGAGCCACACCCAGGCGGGCGAGACGGTCGAGGCCTGGTGGCGGGAGACGTCGGCCGGGGGCGGCGCCGGGCTCGACGCGATCATCGTCACCGCCTCGGGATGCGGGACGACGATCAAGGACTACGGCTTCCTGTTCCGCACCGACGCGGCCCTGAAGGACAAGGCGGCAGCGGTGTCGGGCCTCGCCAAGGACGTCACCGAGTTCCTGGCCGGGATCGGACTGCCGGCGCTCGCGCCCAAGGGCGTCGCGGTCGCCTATCACTCGGCCTGCTCGATGCAGCACGGGCAGAAGATCCGGCTGGAGCCGAAGCGGCTCCTGGAGGGCGCCGGCTTCACGGTGCGGGACGTGCCGGAGGGCCACCTCTGCTGCGGATCGGCGGGGGTCTACAACATCATGCAGCCGGAGATCGCGGCTCGCCTGCGGGACCGCAAGGTGGCCAATATCGAGAAGACCGCACCGGATCTCATTGCAACCGGCAACATCGGCTGCATGACGCAGATCGCGACGGGCACCGGCATCCCGATCGTCCACACGGTCGAACTGATCGACTGGGCCTATGGCGGCCCCCTGCCCCCGGCCCTGGAGGGCCGGCCCGCCGGCGCGCTGCTGGCGGCGGAATAGCGCCCCGGACAGTCCGGGTCTCTCCGCGCGGCCCGGACGCTCGACGCGATCCCGGCGGTTGTCTGCGACTGCACGCGGAAAAAATTCCACACGGGGCATTCTTTCCCGAACTGTCGTTCTGAACCTCGTTCACACATGGATTATTTCCGTGAACGAAAAGCTGTTCGCACGAGCAATGAGGTTTACGACAGGGGGCGATACACTAATCTCATGGCTCGCAAGCGCCGGGGCCTCCGGCGTGCTCGACCGAAACCCGCGCGCTCGACGCGGGACGGGACGCAGGAGAGAGATGATGACCGCCGCAGAAGCCGTCGCACCCGCCGTGCCGGGCATTGCCGTCACGGGCCGCCTGGGCCCCCGCCATGCCGAGATCCTGACCGCGGAGGCGCTCGCCTTCCTGGCCGGGCTGCACCGCCGCTTCGACGCGACGCGGCGCTCTCTCCTCGACGCCCGCAAGGCGCGACAGGCCCGCTTCGACGCGGGCGAGAAGCCGGACTTCCTGGCCGAGACGGCCTCGATCCGGTCGGGCGACTGGCGCGTGGCGCCGGCCCCGGCCGACCTCCTCGACCGCCGCGTGGAGATCACCGGGCCGGTCGACCGCAAGATGATCGTCAACGCGCTGAACTCCGGCGCGAACGTGTTCATGGCCGACTTCGAGGACGCGACCGCGCCCTTCTGGGCCAACCTGCTGGACGGGCAGGTGAACCTGAAGGACCGCTGGGCCAGCGCGATCGACTTCGTCGACCCGGCGAACGGCAAGACCTACGCGCTGAAGAGCGATCCGGCCGTGCTCATCGTGCGACCCCGGGGATGGCACCTGCCGGAGGCGCATGTGCTGGTCGACGGCGCGCCCATGGCGGGCGCGCTGGTCGACTTCGGCCTCTACGTCTTCCACTGCGCCAAGGCGTCGCTGGCGGGGGGCTCCGGTCCCTACTTCTATCTGCCCAAGCTGGAGAGCCACCGGGAGGCCGGGCTCTGGAACGACGTCTTCGCTTCCGCCGAGACCGAGCTCGGGTTGCCCGCCGCCTCGATCCGCTGCACCGTGCTGATCGAGACGCTGCCAGCCGCCTTCGAGATGGACGAGATCCTGTTCGCGCTGAAGGACCGCATCACGGGCCTGAACTGCGGGCGCTGGGACTACATCTTCTCCTTCATCAAGACGCTCAGGGCGCACAGGGACATGGTCCTGCCCGACCGCGCCAAGGTGGTGATGGGGAAGGCCTTCCTGGGCAACTACGCCGAGCTCCTGGTGCGTACCTGCCATCGCCGCGGCGCCTTCGCGATGGGCGGCATGGCGGCGCAGATCCCGATCAAGAACGATCCGACCCGCAACGCCGCGGCGCTCGCCAAGGTGGAGGCCGACAAGGAACGCGAGGCGCGCGAGGGCCACGACGGGACCTGGGTCGCCCATCCCGACCTGGTGCCCGTCGCAAAGGCGGTGTTCGACCGGGTCATGCCGGCGGCGAACCAACTCGGCTTCCTGCCGCCCGAGCGGCCGATCGGGCAGGCCGAGCTCCTCGCCGTGCACGAGGGCACGCGGACCGAGGCGGGGCTCAGGGAGAACATCCGGGTCGGCGTCCAGTACGTCGAGGCCTGGCTGCGCGGCCGGGGTGCGGTGCCGATCTACAACCTTATGGAGGATGCGGCGACGGCGGAGATCAGCCGCACGCAGATCTGGCAGTGGCTGCATTTCGGGGCGACGCTCGACGACGGGCGCCAAGTCGACGAGGCCCTGTTCCGGCGCTGCCTGGCGGAGGAGATGGAGCGCGTGCGCGGTGAGGTCGGTGCGGAGGCCTACGACAAGGGCCGCTTCCCGGACGCCATCGCGATCTTCGAGGCCCTGATCCTGGCGGACGAGCTCGAGCCGTTCCTCACCCTGCCGGCCTATCGGATGATCGCCTGACAGCCCGGAGCCCGGCCTCCCGGACGGACCCCGCGCGAGCGGGGCGGCGGCCGGGGACCGTCCCGTCTCGCCGTTCCCTGCCCCGCGATTGATCGAGCGCATTTGCAATCACGGCAGGGCGTGGCATCCTGCCGCGCGTCGGAAGAAGCCCGAAAGGGCCGCGCGCGCAGGGTCCCACGGGACCGGGAGAGGGAACAGGCATGACGGACATGACGATGGGATCGACCCCGACCGTCACGGAGGGCGGGCCCGCCGACCCGACGGTGCGCGAGATCACGGTCGACGACATCTCCGCGGCGCTCGCGGCCGGCTTGCGGGACTTCCGCGCGGCGCCGAGCTTCGGCCTCGTCTTCGGCGGCCTCTATGCGGTCGGCGGGCTGGCGCTCCTGTTCGTCCTCACCCAGTTCGACCTGGTCTTCCTCGCCTACCCGATGGCGGCGGGCTTCGCCATCATCGCGCCGCTCGTGGCCGTCGGCCTCTACGAGGTGTCGCGGATCCTCGAGAAGGGCGGCACGCCGACCTGGCCGGTCGTGCTCGCCGCCATCCCGCACCACGGCACCCGCGAACTCGGCTACATGGCGCTCGTCGCCGTGTTCGGCCTGATCGCCTGGGTCTACACGGCGGGCTTCCTTTACGCCGTCTTCTTCGGCCTGCAGGGCTTCTCGTTCGGCGACCTGGTGTCGGCCGTGGTCACGACCCCGCGCGGAATCGCTTTCTTCGTGCTCGGCAACGTGCTCGGGGCGCTCATCGCGCTGGCGCTCTTCTCCATCAGTGTCGTCTCTTATCCCCTGCTCCTCGACCGCGACATCGACTTCGTCACCGCCATGATCACCTCGATCCGGGCGGTGGTGGCGAGCCCGGGGCCCATGATCGGCTGGGGCATCTTCATCGGCACGCTGCTCGGGATCGCGATCCTGCCGATGTTCGTCGGCCTCTTCGTAGTCCTGCCGATGCTCGGACATGCGACCTGGCACCTCTACCGGAGGGCAGTCGCGGCGTGACCGAACGGACGTCCGAGGTCCTGATCCGGGACTGCCGCGAGGCGGACGTCCCGGCGATCCGGGGCATCTACGCGGAGGCGGTCCTCACCGGGCTCGCCTCCTTCGAGGTCGAGCCCCCCGACGAAGCCGAGATGCTGCGCCGACGCGCCGCCGTGCTGGCGGGCGGCTTTCCCTACTTCGTGGCCGAGCTGGACGGGCGGGTCGCGGGCTATGCCTATGCGGGGCCGTATCGGCCGCGGCCGGCCTACCGCTTCTCGGTGGAGAACTCGATCTACGTGGACCAAGGCGCCCAGCGTCACGGAATCGGCCGGCGGCTCCTGGCGCATCTGATCGCGGCCTGCACCGAACGGGGCTTCCGGCAGATGATCGCGGTGATCGGCGACAGCGGCAATGACGCGTCGATCAGGCTCCATGCGGCGGCCGGCTTCGCGACGATCGGCACCCTGCCGTCGATCGGGTTCAAGCACGGACGCTGGGTGGACAGCGTCCTGATGCAACGGGCGCTCGGCGACGGGGACCGGACTCTGCCGCGCGGCTGAGGCCGGCCGGACCGGCTCGACTTCAAAGCTTCGCAATCGCCGCTTTCCTTCCGCCTTCGGGCTGGAGTAACTCTGGCGGCGCACCCATATGTCCGGATCGGACCAGAACCAAGGGAGGACAGTCCGTGAGCGACGTCGCCGCGCAGACCATCGTGAAGACGCCCATGCAGTATCTCGACAAGGCGATGGGTGCCCTGAAGCAGATGGGTATCGTTCCCGGCAAGGCCGAGGACGCGCCCGTCATCGGCCTGCTGGAGAAGATCTCGGACCTGGACAAGGACAGGATCGTCGTCATCGCGCGTACGCTCAGCCAGACCTCGGTCTTCAACGAGGTGGTGCGAGAACAGGTGTCGGCCATGACGGTCGGCGAGCGCTACAAGCTGATCACCGAGTCCTTCAACTCGATCCGCGACGACTCGAAGAAGATGGTCGACCAGATCTCCGACGGGAAGATCGACATCTTCGAGCGTGCCACAAACGTCTGGATGAAGCTCTCGCGCGGCGACATCGCCGACCGCTTCGACAAGATCCGGGCGACCTACCTCGATGTCACCAAGGAGACCCGCAACCAGATCGACCGCGAGCACGTCATCCTGGAGGCCTACCGGGACTTCCGCGGCGCGCTGAAGCAGTCGGAGGTGCTGGCGCTCGAGGTGCTCAAGAAGGCCGAGGACAAGCTGAACGAGGCCAAGGTTCGGCTGGAGGCGGCGTCCAAGGCGGTCGCCGAGTTCCAGGGCGAGATCGCCGAGAAGGCGCGGCTGGAACTCGCGCGCGACGAGGAACTGCGCCGGACGCAGGACGAGGACAAGCGCTACCAGATCGCCAAGGACCTCTCGGACAACCTGACCATCGGGTACAACACGTCCGAGGTCATCATGGCGCGCCTGATGCAGACGACCAACGCCAAGGAGCGGGTGTACCAGCAGGCGGTCAGCTTCTTCTCGACGAACGACAGCGTGCTGACCGCCCTGAAGGCCTCCTTCACGGGCCTGTTCGGACTGCACGAGTCGACCGAGAGCCTCAACGCCATGAAGGAGGGCGTGTCGCGCTCGATCGAGGTGCTCGCCGAGATCGGCGGCAAGATCCAGGAGGAGGCCGTGAAGGCGGGATACGGACCGACGGTCCGGGCCGACGCGGTCAAGAAGCTCGTCGAATCCGTCATCAACTTCCAGGAGAAGTCGACCGAGATCATCGACGAGATGCGCAAGCTCTCGACGCAGAACTCGGCCGAGATCCGCGACGCGGTGGAGGACGGCAAGCGGCGCATCGCGCGGCTGATCGCCGAGGGGAACCAGGCCTTCAATGTCTGACACGGCGATCGCCGCTGCGGCTCCCCCGGCCGTCCCGCGGGGCGAGGCGAAGCTCGACGACATCATGCTCGCCATGGATGTCGTCGACACCTTGCGCCATCAGGAGGTCCTGGTGGCGCAGGAGCTCGGGGAGACGGAGCGCGAGCGGCAACTCGTCGATCGGCTGCGGGAGATCTACCGCAGCCAGGGGATCGAGGTCACCGACCAGATCCTCGCGGAGGGCGTGCGGGCGCTGAAAGAGAGCCGGTTCGTCTACACGCCGCCGCCGGCCGGTATGGCACGGACGCTGGCGCTTCTCTGGGTGAAGCGCGAGACGTGGCTGAAGCAGGTGGCGGTCGCGATCATCGGGCTCGGGGTCGTGTGGGGCGGCTACCAGTATTTCGTGGTCGGGGCGGCAGAGCGCGAGGCCGCGCGCGCGCGGATCGAGATCGGCGAAGCCCTGCCGGCGGAGCTCGACCGCGCCCACAAGGCGGTGCTGGCCGAGGCGCGGGTTCCCGAGGCCCGGGACCGTGCGGCGGCGATCCTCAACGATGGGCGGCTCGCGCTCGAACGCAAGGATCCGGCCGGCGCCCGCTCGGCGATCGGGGCCATGAACGCGCTCCTCGACAAGCTCCGGCAGGAATACACGCTTCGGGTCATCTCCCGCCAGGGCGAGCAATCGGGCGTCTGGCGCATCCCGCCGAACCGGGCCGGCCAGCGCAACTACTACCTCATCGTCGAGGCCATCGGGCCGAACGGCTCCGTGCTACAGCTGCCGATCACCAGCGAGGAGGACCAGAAGACGACGACGGTCTCCAAGTTCGGCGTGCGCGTGCCCCAGCAGACCTTCGACCAGATCCGGCGCGACAAGGAGGACGACGGCATCATCCAGCGCGCCGTCGTCGGCCAGAAGACGCGCGGGACCCTGGAACCGACCTACAGCGTGCCCGTCTCGGGCGCCATCACGAACTGGTAGCGGCATGATCACGGGACGTCAGGCGCTGGCGAGCATGGAGCAGGCGATCGCCGAGCAGCGCTCGAACGAGGGGCGGCTCGACGCCGTGCTGGCCTCGGCGACCGAGGAGGCGCAGCGGCTCCGCCACGAGCAGACCGAGGCCTGGCGGGCGCTCGCCCGGCTGCGCCTCGACGACCTCGCCGGCACCGAGGTGGCGGGCCGGCTGGACGCGACCGAGCGGCGGGCGCTGCAGCTCCTCGAGACCGCCCGGGCGGCGCTGGCGGACCTCTCCGCCAGGCGCGCCGAGGCGGCGGCCCGCGTCTCCGAGCAGGAGGCGGCGTTGCGGGCCGCGACCGAGGCGGCCGACGCGATCGACGACGAGATCGACGCACTGACGGCCAGGACCGCCGAGGCGGGCCGTCAGGACGCGGAGTGGTCGGCCGGGCGGGCCCGCATTGAAGAGGCCGAGCGGATCGCCGCGGAGTCGGAGAAGAAGGCCACGACCGCCGAGGAGGACCGCCGCGTGAAGGGGGCCCCTTACGAGGCGGACCCGCTCTTCATGTATCTCTGGAAGCGCGGCTTCGGCACCGCCGCCTACCAGGCCGGCACGTTCGCGCGCTTCTTCGACCGCAAGGTCGCGGCTCTCGTCGGCTATGCGGAGGCGCGGCCGAACTACGTCATGCTGAACGAGATCCCGGTCCGGCTCAGGGAGCATGCGGAGCGCCGGCGGCACGAAGTGGAGGCCGCGCAGCAGGATCTCGCGGCCGTCGAGCGGCGGCTCCTGGAGACCTCCGGCATCGCCCCCCTGGAGGCGCGGCGCGCGGCGGCTCAGGCCGACATCGACAAGGCCCAGGCGTCCCTGAAGCTTGCGCGCGACCATCTGGCGGCCGTCGAGCAGGAGCACCAGCTGGCGCTCGAGGGCAACGGCAAGGGCGGCTACGCGGAGGCGCTCGACATGCTCGCCGCCGAGCTCGCGCGCGAGGACCTGCAGGACCTCTACCGCGCCGCCGTGAAGACGCCGGATCCGCGGGACGAGCGCATCGTCCGCCAATTGCAGGGCCTCGAGGAGGCGATCGCCAAGGCCGACCGGGAGATCCAGCAGATCCGCGCGCAGGCGCGCGATCTGGCGAACCGCCGGGTGGAGCTCGAGGGCGTGCGCGACGACTTCCGCCGGCAGGGCTACGACCATCCCCAGGTGACCTTCGGCAACGAGCGGATCATCGGCGAGATGATCGGGGGCATCATCGGCGGCGTGCTGCGCAGCCCGGATCTCTGGCGCGTGCTGCGCGACGGCTACGGCCGTCGTCCGCGCCGCGCCGATCCCGGCTACGGCGGCGGTCCGCGCTTCCCCCTGCCCGGCCCGTTCGACGGCGGGTTCGGGGGCGGATTCGGCGGCGGTGGATCGTCCGGCGGGGGTGGCGGGGGCGGAGGCGGCGGCTTCCGGACCGGCGGCGGGTTCTGAGGGCTCATACCCGGTTAACGAAGTCCAACCCCCTGCACGGTCCTTGTCTTCTGTCATGGCCGGGCTTGTCCCGGACAAGCCCGGCCATGACAGACCGAAAGGCCGGAGAGTGGTGGCTCCGGTATCAGGCGTTCAGGACGACCAGGACCCCGACCACCAGGAGCGCGATGCCCAGGCCCTCGCGGGGGCTCGTCATCTGGGCCATGAGCTTGCGCGACACGGCGAGCGAGAACAGGATCTCGACGAGGCCCAGCGTGCGGACGTGGGCGACCGGCTCGATGGCGAAGGCCAGGAACCAGCACTGCGACGCGAAGGCGCCTAGGAAGCCGGCGAACACCGAGGGGCGCCAGGCAGCGAAGAGCTTGGCGAGAGCCGGGCGATCCGTCGCCAGGAGGTAGATCGTCAGGCCGATCGCCTGGACGGCGAGGCCGGTCGCCAGGGTGGTGGAGGCGGCCATCAGGAAGCTCGGGGTCGCCAGGGCCTGGATGCCGCCCTTGAAGCAGACCGCCGAGAAGCCGAAGAGGCCGCCGGAGGCGACGCCGAGCAACGCCGGTGTCCAGGAGCGCGGCTCGCCCTCCGCCGGCTTCGGCCAGCTCATGATCATCACCCCGAGGGTCGCGACCAGGATGGCGGCGACGAGCAGCGGGGTCGGGACCTCGGTCAGGAACACCATGCCGAAGAGGGCGACCTGGACGGGCTCGGTCTTGGTGTAGGCGATGGTGACCAGGAAGGACTTGGAGCGCATGGCCTGGAGCATCAGGCCGGTCGCCAGGATCTGGCCGAAGCCGCCGAGCGCCGTCCAGCCGAGGAAGGTCCAGGAGGCGGACGGGACCGCCACCCCGGTCGCGGCCGACATCAGGATCAGGAAGATGATGCCGAAGGGCAGCCCGTAGAGGAAGCGCACATGGGTCGCCCCGACGGTGCCGACCACGGCGATCAGGTCGCGCTGCAACGCGTTGCGAAGGGTCTGACCGCCGGCCGCGACGATCGTGAAGAGGATCCAGAGATGGGTCGACAACGGGCGGTTCCGGGCAGGCGCGGGAGAGGCGAGGCGGTCAGACTATCAGGCCCGGCCCGTCACGCCATGGCGCCCGGCGCCTTGGAGCCATGCTGCAGTGCCGCAGGGGCGGACGGCCCTCGCCGCACCGGAACGCCTCCCCCGCCCTCCCCGCTGGCAAGGCCCGGGGCTTTCGGCTAAACCCGCCGCCATGGCCGCACCCCTCCTGACGCTTCGCGACATCCACCTCTCCTTCGGCGGGCCGACGCTGCTCGCCGGCGCGGAACTCTCCGTCTTCGAGGGTGACAGGATCTGCCTGGTCGGGCGGAACGGGTCGGGCAAGTCGACGCTCCTGAAGATCGCCGCCGGGCTGGTCGAGCCGGACCGGGGCGAGCGGGTCGTCAACCAGGCGACCACCGTGCGCTACCTTCCGCAGGAGCCCGACCTCTCCGCCTACGCGTCGACGCTCGCCTACGTGGAGGAGGGGCTCGGGCCGACGGACGATCCCTACCGGGCGCGCTACCTCCTGGAGGAACTGGGGCTGACCGGCGAGGAGGACCCGCGGCGGCTCTCGGGCGGCGAGGCGCGGCGGGCGGCACTGGCGCGCGCCATGGCGCCCCAGCCCGACGTGCTGCTCCTCGACGAGCCGACCAACCACCTGGACCTGCCGGCGATCGAGTGGCTCGAGGCCGAGCTGAAATCGATCCGCTCCGCGCTCGTCCTGATCAGCCACGACCGGCGCTTCCTCGCCAACCTGTCGCGCTCGACGATCTGGATCGACCGGGGCGTGGCGCGGCGGACGGACCGGGGCTTCGCGCATTTCGAAGCGTGGCGCGACGAGATCCTGGCGGAGGAGGAGCGCGACGCGCAGAAGCTCGACCGCAAGATCGCCGCCGAGGAACACTGGGTGCGCTACGGGGTGACCGCCCGGCGCAAGCGCAACGTACGGCGCATGGCCGAGCTCGCCGAGCTGCGGCGCCGGCGGCGCGAGGCGAAGCGACCGGTCGGCGACGTGAAGATGACGGTCAGCGAGGCGGACGCGTCCGGCAAGCTCGTCGTCGAGGCCGGCGGCATCGCCAAGAGCTTCGGCGAGCGGACGATCGTGAAGCCCTTTTCCATCCGCATCGCGCGCGGCGACCGGGTCGGCGTCGTGGGGCCGAACGGGGCGGGCAAGACGACGCTCGTCAGGATGCTGACCGGCGAACTCGCCCCCGACGCGGGCACGATCCGGTTCGGGACCGGCATCGAGATGGTGACGCTCGACCAGAAGCGCGAGGCGCTCGACCCGGACCAGTCCCTGCGCGAGGCCCTCACCGAGGGCCGCGGCGACACGCTGACGATCGGCGGGCAGGCGAAGCACGTCATGAGCTACATGAAGGACTTCCTGTTCGGGCCCGAGCAGGCCGGCACGCCGGTCTCGGTGCTGTCGGGCGGGGAACGCGGGCGGCTGATGCTCGCCCGGGCGCTCGCCAAGCCGTCGAACCTGATCGTGCTCGACGAGCCGACCAACGACCTCGACCTGGAGACGCTCGACCTCCTGGAGGAGACGATCGCGGACTACCCCGGGACGGTGATCCTGGTCAGCCACGACCGCGACTTCCTCGACCGGATCGCCACCTCGGTGATCGTCTCCGACGGCGACGGGACCTGGATCGAGTATGCGGGCGGCTACACCGACATGGTGGCGCAGCGCGGTTACGGGGTGAAGCCGCGCGTCGTCACGCCGCCGCCGGCCGGCACTCCGTCGACGGCCGCCAAGCCGGCCGCGGCCGCGGAGGAGAAGAAGCGCAAGCTCTCCTACAACGAGACGCATGCGTTGAAGACACTGCCGGCGACGATCGAGAGGCTCGGCCGGACGATCGCCGAGCTCCAGGCCGTGATGGCCGATCCAAACCTCTACGCCAAGGACCCGAAGCGCTTCGCCGCGACCGCGGCCAAGCTGGAGACCGCGCAGGCCGAGCTCGCGCGCGCCGAGGACGAGTGGTTGAGGCTGGAGATGCTGCGCGAGGAACTCGGCGGCTGACGGCCCGGGCCTCCTGGCCGAGCGGCCACTAGGAGGGCCGCGGGGGGCGCGCTAGAACGGGTGCACCTTGCAGCCCGAGGATCGCCCATGGATTTCGACCCTACCGAGGAACAGGCGCTGATCGCCGAGACGGCGCGGCGGATCGCGGAGGACCGGGTCGCGCCGCTGGCGGCCGCACTCGACCGCGGCGAGGGGCGCGCGGACTTCCTCGCCAACCTGAAGGTGCTCGCCGAAACCGGCTTCATGGGGCTGAACGTCCGGGCCGAGTACGGGGGCACGGAGGCCGGCACGGTCGCGTTCGCGCTCGCCATCCAGGAACTCGCCAAGGCCTGCGCGTCGACGGCGGTGACGACCTCGGTCACCAACATGGCCGCCGAGGTGATCCAGGCGGTCGGCTCGGAGGAGCAGCGGCGCGACTACCTGCCGAGGATCTGCGACGGCACCTATCCGGCCGCCGCCTTCTGCCTGACCGAGACGGGCGCGGGGTCGGATCCCTCGGGCATGACCACCCGGGCGCGGATGGACGGCAACGCGTGGGTGCTCGACGGCGCCAAGCTCTACATTTCGTCGGCCGCCTACGCGGGGATCTTCGTCGTGTGGGCTGTGACCGACCCGGAGGCGCCGAAGGGCAAGGGCATCTCCTGCTTCCTGGTCGAGGCGGGGACGCCGGGGCTCGTCATCGGCAAGACCGAGACCAAGATGGGGCAGACCGGCTCGGCGACCAGCGAGGTCCTGTTCGAGAGCTGCCGGGTCCCGGCCTCGGCGCTGATGGGCCGGCTCCACGACGGGTTCCGGGTGGCGGTCGGGGAACTGGCGGGCGGCCGCATCGGTGTCGCCTCGCTGGCGCTCGGCATCGCGCGGGCGGCCATGGACGCGGCGGAGCGCCACGTCAAGGAACGGCGCCAGTTCGACCGGCCGATCGCCGACATGCAGGGCGTGCAGTGGCTGATCGCCGACCGGGAGACGGAGTTGGAGGCGGCACGGCTGCTGATCCTGCAGGCCGCGACGCTGAAGGAGCAGGGCCGGCCCTTCGCGCGGGAGGCGTCGATGGCCAAGCTCTACGCCACCGAGGCGGCGCAGCGGGCGACCTACACGGCGCTGCAATTGCACGGGGGTGCGGGCTACATCCGCGACCTGCCGCTCGAGCGCTATGCGCGCGACGCCCGCATCACGACGATCTACGAGGGGACGAGCGAAATCCAGCGGCTCATCATCGCCCGCGAGGTCCTGAAGGCGGTCGGCTGAGCCATCATGCGACGGGCGGGCTGGCCAAGGCGCCCCGGCTCTGGCATTGCGGTCCGGTGGGGTCGACGGCAGAGGAGTGGACCGGCATGGATTTCGGCATCAGGGGACGGAAGGCGATCGTGTGCGCGGCCTCGAAGGGGCTCGGCAAGGGCTGCGCGATGGCGCTGGCGGCGGAGGGCGTCGAGGTCCTGATCACGGCGCGCGGCGCGGAGGCGCTGGAGGCGACGGCGGTTGAGATCCGCTCCAGGACGGGGGCGACGGTCCGCACGGTCGCGGGGGACGTCACCACCGAGGCGGGGCGCGCCGCGATCCTGGCCGCCATGCCGGATCCGGACATCCTGGTCAACAACGCGGGCGGCCCGCCGGCCGGGGACTACCACGACTGGGTCGAGGAGGACTGGCGCAAGGCGGTGGAGGCCAACATGATCACCCCCATCATGCTGATCCGCGCGGTCGTGGACGGCATGGTGGAGCGGCAGTTCGGCCGCATCGTCAACATCACGTCCTCGGCCGTGAAGGCGCCGATCCCCGAGCTCGGCCTCTCGAACGGCGCGCGGGCGGGGCTGACCGGCTTCGTGGCGGGCATCGCGCGGCAGGTCGTCAAGCACAACGTGACGATCAACAACCTGCTGCCCGGTCAGTTCGAGACGGACCGGCTGACCAGCAACATCGCCACCAACGCCAAGCGCTCCGGCCGCTCCGAGGAGGAGACCCGGCAGGCGATGCTGGCCGCCAACCCGGCGCGCCGCTTCGGCTCGGCGCAGGAGTTCGGGGCGACCTGCGCGTTCCTGTGCTCCGCCCATGCCGGCTACATCGCCGGGCAGAACGTGCTCATCGACGGCGCGCGCTACCCGGGTACGTTCTGACCCTCAGCCCTTGCGGGCGAGCGCGAGCCCGGCGCCGGCGCCAACCAGGAGGGCGCCGGTGATCCGGTTGCGGAGCCGGCCCCGGCCGGCGAGGAAGGGGCGCGCGCGGGCGGCGGCGAGGGCCCAGCAGCTGTCGAGAAGGACGGCGGTAGCGAGGAACAGGGCGGCCAGGATCGCGAGCTGTGCCGTCACGTCCGGCGCGGCGGCGTCGACGAACTGCGGCAGGAAGGCGCCGTAGAAGAGGAGGGTCTTGGGGTTCGTCAGGGAGACCGCGAAGCCCCGGGCCCAGATGGCCGCGGCCGAGCGTGGCTCGGCCGGGACGCCGGTCAGGTCCACGGCCGGCGCGCGCCAGGCGCGGACGCCGAGGAAGACCAGGTAGGCGACACCGAGCCAGCGCAGCACCTCGAACCAATCGGCGAGCGCGGCCACGAAGGCGGACATGCCGGCGACCGTCATGGCGAGTTGCGGAAGCATGGCGGCGCTCGTGCCGGCGACGGTCAGGAGGCCGTAGCGGGCGCCGTGAGCGAGCGAATTGGCCACGATAAGGGCGACGTTCGGCCCCGGAACGAGGATCAGGAGAGCCGATGCGGCGACGAACAGGGCGGCGGTTTCCAAGGTCATCGGGTGGGTCGCTCCCGGTTCCGGAACAGAATTCGGCAATGCTAACACGGCTATGACCATTCGAAACAAATCTTCACGACGGATCAAGGAACTCTCTAAGCGAATTCGCCCTTAACGCAAACTTCCTCATTCATGACTCGCTTGCCTAATGCGGAGAAACACTCTCTACAAAAGTCTTAACACCGGGCATCCTTGGTTTCGGATAAGCCAACGACGAGGCTTACCGCATCCTTGTTTCAATCAAGGAGACATCCATGAGCCTGGACCCTATGGAAGCCTGGTGCCGTCTGTTCAGTTACCCGGCCTGCTCCTCCATGAGCATCGTCGACTCGCTGACCGCCGGGGCGATCGCCGCCCTCGCGGCCGCAGCCTTCGTGCAGGCCGCCCTCATCCTGGTGCGTTGGCACCAGGGTCGCACGTCCGGGGTCCGACAGAAGCGGAGCGCCGAGACCGGTCCGCTGCGCGGATTGGACGTCTCGCAGTCCCTGCCGGGAGTCGAGAGGCACCGGTCAACGACCGAGTCGACACGCGGCCGCAGCCCCATCGTGCTGCGCTGACCGGCCAGGGAGGGACCGTCCCCGCCCGGACGCGGCCCCCGGGCGGGGCGGTTTCCCCCGACCATCCTCCCCACAGCCGGAAGACCGGCGACCGTCCGGCTCTCGCCGGCCGGGGGGGAACAAAACCCGGCCTCTTGCAATTCGTTCGCAGAAGCGTCACTCTGCTCATGCAAACGATTTGCAGGAAAGGTCCCCATGGCGGTCTTCGATGCCGGTGCGAGCCTGACGTCCTGGCGGCGCGAGCGGGGGGACGCCTCGCTCGGCGAGGTCCACCGCTCCGTGGCCGTCTCGACGGCCCGGTCGCCGTGGCGCCGGATGGTCTCCTTCCTGGGGCCCGGCTACCTGGTGGCGGTCGGCTACATGGACCCGGGCAACTGGGCCACGTCGCTCGCCGGTGGCGCGAAGTTCGGCACGGCGCTGCTCTTCGTCGCGCTCCTCTCCAACATCATGGCGATCGTGCTGCAGCATCTCTGCGCGCGGCTCGCGGTCGCCTCGGGACGGGACCTGGCGCAGGCCTGCCGGGACGCCTATCCGCGCTGGCTCGCCTGGCCGCTCTGGTTCCTGGCCGAGATCGCCATCTGCGCCACGGACCTCGCCGAGGTGATCGGCACCGCGATCGGCCTCAAGCTCCTCTTCGGCATCCCGCTCGAGATCGGCGTCGTCATCACGGCGCTCGACGTGTTCCTGATCCTGTGGCTGCAGAACAAGGGCTTCCGCTGGATCGAGGCCTTCGTGATCGCGCTCCTCGGCGTGATCGCAGTGTCGTTCCTGGTCCAGATCATCCTGGCCGATCCGGACTGGGGCCAAGTGCTGACCGGCTTCGCGCCGTCGACCCGCATCCTGACCGACGCCGACATGCTCTACCTGTCGCTCGGCATCATCGGCGCCACGGTGATGCCGCACAACCTCTACCTCCATTCCGCGATCGTGCAGACACGCGCCTACGGGGAGACCGAGGCGGAGAAGCGCGAGGCGGTCCGCTTCGCCACCATCGATTCCACCCTCGCGCTGATGATGGCCCTCGCCATCAACGCCTCCATCCTGATCCTGGCGGCCTCGGCCTTCCACCGCGCCGGCATGACGGACGTGCAGGAGCTCGACCGCGCCCACACGCTGCTGTCGCCGCTGCTCGGCTCCGCGGTCGCGCCCGCGCTCTTCGCCATCGCGCTCCTCTGCTGCGGGCTCAACTCCACCGTGACGGCCACTATGGCGGGCCAGGTGGTGATGGAGGGCTTCCTCGACATCCGCCTGCCGCCGTGGCTCCGCCGCCTCGTCACGCGCCTGGTGGCGATCGTGCCGGCCGCGGTCGTGACGATCTGGTACGGCGAGGGCGGGACCGCCAAGCTGCTGATCCTCAGCCAGGTGATCCTGAGCCTGCAGCTCCCCTTCGCGATCATCCCGCTCATCCTGATCACCGCGTCGCGGCGGCGGATGGGCACCTTCGCGGCCCCGGCCTGGCTGACCGCCACCGCCGGCGTGATCGCGGCGATCATCGTGGGCCTCAACATAAAGCTGATCGTCGACTTCGTGCTGGGCTGAGGGCGCGGCCGCCCCGCCTCACTCGGCGGCGGCGGCCATGTCCTTCACCGGCAGGGTCACGACCGCGATGCTCTCGTCGTCCGGCGAGCCCTTCACCGAGAAGCCGAGCGCGGTGCACATGGCCAGCATGGTCGTGTTCTCGCGCAGGACCTCGCCCTTGACGGTCTCGATACCGTCGGCGCGGGCCCACTCGATCATCAGCTGCATCAGCTTCCAGCCGAGGCCCTGTCCCTTCAGGTCGGAGCGCAGCAGGATGGCGTATTCGCCGGTCTTGTGGTCGGGGTCGGCGTGCAGCCGGACGACGCCTAGGAGCTTGCCGGTCTCCTCCTCGATGGCCGCGAAGGCGATGGCGCGGCCGTAGTCGAGCTGGGTGAGCTTGGCCAGGAAGGCGTGACTGAACTCCTTGATCGGCGCGAAGAACCTAAGGCGCAGGTCATGCGCCGTGACGGCCGAGAAGAAGTCGGGATAGAGCGCCTCGTCCTCGGGTCGCACGGGGCGGACGATGACGCCACGCCCGTCCTTCAGGGCCATGCGACGCTCCCATTCCTGCGGATAGGGCCTGATCGACAGGCGCGGATGGCCGAGCCTGCCGGCGCGGGCCGCCACGGGAGCGATGCGGACGCGGGCGTCGAGCACGATCACGCCGCTTGCGTCGGCGAGGATCGGGTTGAGGTCGAGCTCGCGCACCTCCGGCAGGTCCGTGGCGAGCTGGCTCAGCTTCACCAGCGTCAGCGCGATGGCGTCCATGTCGGCGGCGGGGCGGTTGCGGTAGCCGGCGAGAAGCCGGACGACGCGGGTCTCCTCCACGAGCGCGCGGGCGAGATTGATGTCGAGCGGCACCAGGTCGAGGGCGCGGTCGGCGAGCACCTCCACGGCGGTGCCGCCCCGACCGAAGACGACGATGGGGCCGAAGACCGGGTCGTCCGCGATCCCCATGATGAGCTCGGTGCCGGCCTTGCGCTCCACCATGGGCATCACGACGACGCCGTCGATGCGCTTGTCCGGGTAGGCCTCGCGGATTCGCGTCGTCATCTGGAAGGCGGCGCGGCGCACCGCCTCCTCGTCCGCGAGCCCGAGGCGCACCCCGTCCACGTCGGACTTGAAGGCGATGTCGGGCGACGCGATCTTGACCGCGACCTTGTCGCCGCGGGCGAGGTGCGGCCGGGCGGCGTTGACGGCGGCCTCGGGGGTCGGCGCCACCACGGTCGGGGCGACCGGGATGTCGTAGGCCTCCAGAAGCGCGCGAACCTCGACGGGCGACAGCCAGCCGCGCGCCTCGATCAGGGCCTTGCCGACGATGCGGCGCGCCGTGTCCGGGTCCGGCGTGAAGTCCGCCGGCAGGCTCGGCGGGGTCGCCATCAGGCGTTCCTGGGCGGCGGCGTGGCGCATCAGGTAGACGACGCTCGCTACGGCCTCCTCGGGCGTGGGGTGGAAGGGCAGGCCGGCGGCCGCGATGGCGGCGCAGGTCTCCGGGCTCTCGTCCAGAAACGAGGTGATGATCGGCTTCTTGCGGCCAAGCTTGCGGGCGGCCGCCTGCGCCAGGGCGGCGAGCGCCTCGGCGACGTCCGTCGCGGGCACGAAGGCGTTCGGGGCGTGGATCGCCACCACCGCGTCGGTGTCAGGGTCCGCAAGCAGGATCCCGGCGGCACGGGCGAAGTCCGCCGGGCTGGCATCGTCGCAGAGGACCACCGGGTTGGCAGGGCGGGCGCCGGCACGGACCAGGGGAGCGAGGTCGAGGACGGTCGCCTCGCCGAGCGTCGACAGACGGCCTTCCAGGCGCTCGAGATGGTCGGCCGCGAGGGTGGCGAGACTGCGGCCGTTGGCCACGACGGCGACTTGGCGCAGCATGGTGGCGCGGGTCTTGGAGAGCGTCTCGACCGCGTCGAAGAGCTCGTCGATGGAGTAGACGCGGAGCAGGCCGGCGCGCTTGAAAACCGCGTCGTAGACCGCGTCGGTCGCGGCGAGGCGGCTCGAATGGGTGAGACCCGGGCCGGTTCTGCGGCGGCTCGCGCCGGTGCGGATCACCACCACGGGCTTCGTCCGGGCGCAGGCGCGGGCGGCGGACAGGAACTTGCGCGGGCTGCCGACCGTCTCCAGGTGGACCAGCACGGCGCGCGTGCGGTGGTCCTGGGTCAGCCAGTCGAGGAGGTCGCCGCTGTCGACGTCGGCCTTCTGCCCGAGGGAGACGACGGCCGAGAAGCCGACCTTGTGGGCCGCGCCCCAGGCGAGCGTGGCGTTGATCATGGCGGCGGAGCGGGAGATGACGGCGAGGTCGCCGCGGCCGACACGCTGGGCGGTGAGGCTCGCGTCGAGGCCGACATGGGGGGCGACGAGACCGAGGCTGCCCGGCCCGACGATGCGCATCACATGGGGGCGGGCCGCCTCGAGCGTCCGCTTGAGGACGTCGGCCGGCCACTCATCATAGCCCCTCGACAGGAAGACGGCGACGCGCGTGCCCGCCCCCCCGAGCGCCGAGACGGTCTCGGGGGCGCCCTCCGGGCCCGTCAGGACGACGGCGAGGTCGGCGCGGCCGGCGACATCGGCGATCGACGCCGCGCGGGAGAAGCCCTCCGGCAGGTCGACCGGATCGTCCACGCGGACGAGGGTGACGGGACCCTTGAAGCCGCCGCGGGCGAGGTTGGCGAGAAGGACGGCGAGTGCCTCCGGCCCGATGCGGGCCGGGCCGACGACGGCCACGGACTTGGGAGCGAAGGCGCCGTCGAGATTGCGGATGGTCATGATCGGGATCCGGTCGTCCGCCCCCGGGACGGGGCCCGGGGTGCGCTGGAGCTCAACTATCGCCCTCCGATCGGTCGTCCACTCCTTTGGTTCCCTTCGGCCCTTTCCGGGCTCTCGGGCGCGGCGGGGCCGACCCCGCCGCCTCGTCTCGTTGGCCGTGTCTCAGTGCGCCATGAGGATGGGCACGGTCATGCTCCTCAGGATGTCCCGGGTGGCGCCGCCGAACAGGAACTCGCGCACCCGGCTGTGACCGTAGCCGCCCATGACCAGGAGGTCGAAACCCCGGTCGGAGGCATGATTGAGGAGGGCGTCGCCGATGCCGGTGGCCGGCGCCGGGATTGTCTCGATGTCGACGCTGAGGCCGTGGCGGGCGAGCCAGGTGGCGATGTCGGCGCCGGGCTCGCCGGGGCCGTCCATGGCGGCACCGACCATCACGACCGCGATCTGGCCGGCCTGCGCCAGGATCGGCAGGGCGGCCTGGACGGCGTGGGCGGCGGTCCGGCTGCCGTCCCAGGCGATCATCACCTTCGAGGTCGAGAGCGCGGTGCGGGTGATGTAGGGGACGACCAGGAGCGGGGCGGCGCCCTCGAAGAGCGCGGCCTCGATGAGCGCCTCGCGCATGCCCTCCGGCTTGTCCGGATCCTCCTGGCCGACCACGACCAGATCCGTCGTCCGGCAGTTGGCCAGGAAATTCTCCGGCGCGCCACCCATCAGCACCTCGACGATGCGGGTCTCGCGGGAGACGCCGGCCAGTCCGGCGGCGTGCTCGAAGCGGGCGGCGGCGTCGCGGGCGGTCTTCAGAGCCTCCTCGCGGGCCGCCTCGATCAGTTCGATGGGGATCGGCGCCACGACGAATCCCGGCACGATGGGGTCGATCGCGAGACCCACCCCGGTGATATGCGCGTTCATCCGGCCCGCCAGGTCGAGGGCGAGTTCGGCGGCGGGACTCTTGTCCTTGGCGAGATCGAGCAGCAGCAGAATGTCCTTGATGGCCATCGTCGTTTCCCTCCTCGACGATTGAGAGCCGGCCGCGGCCGACTCGGGGTGATTGCCAAGCCGACGGCACCGTAGCCCTCGGCCCGGTGCCGTCGTTGATGCGCGTCAAAAGTTGTTGCCGATCAGAGCGGCACGGCGGCCGTCACGGTGTCGACGACCTGCTCGAGGGGCGCGTGGGTCAGATCCTTGGGAATGGTGCCGACAACGGTCTCGGCAAGAGGCTCCGGCATGGCGCGGCGGAGATGGCCGAGCGCCTCCGGGGCCGCGACCAGGACGAGCCGGTCGAGGTTGCCGGCACGGCGCTCCGCCTCCAGGCGGGCTATAACGCCGTCCAGGAACGCCGCCTCGACCTTGTCGCGGTAATCGATCTTCGGCTCGACGCTGTGTCGCATGGGGCCGGAACTCTCGTGGGTCCGGCCTGGGCGATCACTGCCGACATCGTGGGCGAGGTCGCGTCCGCCTTCGAACACACCGTCGTGCACCTGCACGAAGGTGTTACCCTCGCGTGCGAACAGGCGCGCCCGCGCTCCGTCGGCCGCCACGATCCACGTCTTCTTGGCCTTCATCTCAGGGTCTCCTCTGCGTGATGCGGGGTGCACCCTGCGCCCCGGCCCGGAGCGGCCGCCTTGATCCCGCGCAAAGAATACATGACTAAAACTGAATTTGTCCCCGCGGGCCACGCGGGCATGCCGGGAAGGGTTCCTGGCCGTTGCCTTTCGGCCGGTCGCCTTCCATAACTTTTTCCCCGATGCGAGGGTCTCGTACTCCCATGCCGTTCCTCACCATCTACGCCCGCGCCGTCGGCCTGCTCGGCCCGGAAAAGAGGTTCGCGCTCGGGCTCAGCCTGACGGGCGTGGCGCTGGCGTTCCTGGGGCTGGCCGAGCCGCTCCTCTTCGGCAAGGTGATCGACGCGCTGGCGAACGACCGGCCCGCCATGCCCTTCGTCGGGGCCTGGGCCCTGATCGGCTTCACGGGCGTGGCGGCCAACGTCTTCATCGCGCTCCACGCCGACCGGATCGCCCATACGCGCCGGGTCGGGGTGATGAAGCAGTTCTTCGAGCACGTGGTCGCGCTGCCGGCGTCGTTCCACTCGGAGGCGCAGTCGGGGCGGCTGATCGGCATCATGCTGGCCGGGTCCGACAACCTCTTCGCCTTCTGGCTCGCCATGTTCCGCGAGCACCTGACCTCGATCGTGATGCTCGTCGTGCTCCTGCCGACGGCGCTCTACCTCAACTGGATCATGGGATCGCTCCTGATCGTCCTGATGGCGATCTACGTCGGCATTTCCATGGTGGTGGTGCGCAAGACCCATTTCGGCCAGGCGGAGGCCTCGCGGCGGCACGCGGAACTGTCGGGCCGGGTCGGCGACGTGATCGGCAACGTCACGGTCATCCAGAGCTTCGTGCGCCTCGCGGAGGAGACGCGCGCCCTGCAGGTCGTGATGAACAACCTCCTGGCCGCGCAGTTGCCGGTCCTCACCTGGTGGGCGCTCACCACGGTGCTGACGCGCGGCGCCTCGACGCTCACCATCGTCTGCATCTTCGCGCTCGGCACCACCCTGCATGGGCTGGGGCGCATCTCGGTCGGCGAGATCGTCAGCTTCATCGGCTTCGCGACGGCGCTGATCGGGCGGCTCGACCAGCTCACCTTCTTCCTGTCGCGCCTCGTTTTCGAAGCAGCGGCGATGCGGCAATTCTTCGAGGTGCTCGACCAGAGCTCGACGATCCGGGTGAAGCCGAACGCGCCGGACCTGGTGGTCAGCCGCGGCCACGTTCGCTTCGAAAATGTGAGCTTCCGGTATCCGGGCGCCGCCTCGGGCGTGACCGACATCGACTTCGAGGCCCTGCCCGGCCAGACGGTGGCGATCGTCGGCCCGACCGGATCGGGCAAGTCGACGACGCTCGCGCTCCTGCAGCGGGTGCGCGACCCGGACCGGGGCCGCATCGTCATCGACGGCCAGGACATCGCGGAGGTGCAACTCGATTCCGTGCGGCGCGCGATCGGGGTGGTGTTCCAGGATCCCGGGCTGTTCGACCGCTCGATCGCGGAGAATCTCAGGATCGGCAGGCCCGACGCGACCGAGCAGGAGATCCGGGAGGCGGCACGGCTCGCCGAATGCGAGGTCTTCGTGACGTCCAAGCCCGGCGGCTACGATTTCCGGGCCGGCGAGCGCGGACGGTCGCTCTCGGGCGGCGAGCGCCAGCGGCTCGCCATCGCGCGGGCCATCCTCAAGAACGCCCCGATCCTGATCCTCGACGAGGCGACGAGCGCGCTCGACACGGAGACCGAGTCTAAGATCAAGCTCGCCCTCGACCGACTGTCGCGCGGGCGCACGACCTTCATCATCGCGCATCGCCTCTCGACGGTGCGGTCGGCGGACCAGATCCTGTTCATGGAGAACGGCCACATCGTCGAGCGCGGTACCTTCGACAGCCTGTCGGCGGCCGGCGGGCGGTTCGCCGACCTGATCGCGGCCGGCAGCCTGGAGGACGACGCGCCAGGGGCCTAGGACCGGGCGGCGCCGGACGGGACGGCGGAACGGCCCCGCCGCAAGGCCAAGATCGAGGCGGCCCGCGGTCCGGCGGACCGCGCTTCGGCCGCTCCCCGCACCCCGGCCCGGGGGTGCGGCATGGCGACCGGCCCGCGCTATGCCGCATCCCGGCCGGCGCGCTGCGGCCGGTATGGTGGCGCCTTGACGGGCCGGCTCCTTCGGGCGATGCCTGTCCGCCCGCCTGACCGCCCTCGACGAGGATCCCCGACCGTGACCGCCGATCCCCGCGACCTGCTCGCCCGCATGTTCGCCGCCGCCGTGGCGGCCGCCGACCCCGCCCTCCTGGTGCCGCGGCACCTGCCGGAGCGGCCGAAGGGGCGGACGATCGTGGTCGGCGCCGGCAAGGCCTCGGCCGCGATGGCGCGGGCCTTCGAGACCGCCTGGGACGGGCCCATCGAGGGGCTGGTGGTCACCCGCTACGGCCATGCGGTCCCGTGCGAGCGGATCGAGATCGTGGAGGCGTCGCACCCCGTTCCGGATGCCGCCGGGCGCGCGGCGGCGGGGCGCATGCTCGACCTCCTGCGCGGGCTGACGGCCGACGATCTCGTCGTCGCGCTGATCTCGGGCGGCGGCTCGGCCCTGCTTGCCGCACCCGCGGCGGGCCTCACGCTCGAGGACAAGCAGGACATCAACCGGCGGCTCCTCAAGTCGGGGGCGGACATCACCGAGATGAACTGCGTCCGCAAGCACCTCTCCGCCGTGAAGGGCGGACGGCTCGCCGCCGCAGCCGCGCCGGCGCGCATCCACACGCTCCTGATCTCCGACGTGCCCGGGGACGACCCGGGGGTGATCGCGTCCGGCCCGACGGTGCCGGACCCGACCAGCTTCGCGGACGCCCGGGCGATCCTCGCCCGCTACGGCATCGACGGGCCCGACGCGGTCATCCGGCATCTCGAAAGGGCCGAGGCGGAGACGCCGAAGCCGGGCGACCCGGTCTTCGCCCGCAATACGGTGGCGATGATCGCCACGCCGCAGATGTCACTCGAGGCGGCGGCGGCCGTCGCCCGGGAGGCCGGCGTCGCCCCCCTGATCCTCTCGGACTGCATCGAGGGCGAGGCGCGTGAGGTGGCGCGCGTCATGGCCGGCGTTGCCCGGCAGGTGCGCGCCTACGGGCAGCCGATCGGCGCGCCGGCCGTCCTCATCTCGGGCGGCGAGACGACCGTAACGGTGCGCGGCAAGGGCCGTGGCGGGCGCAACGTCGAATACCTGCTCGGCCTGGCGGTCGCCTTGCGGGGGCTTCCCGGCGTGCATGCGGTGGCGGGCGACACGGACGGGGTCGACGGCGCCGAGGAGGTGGCTGGCGCCTTCCTGTCGCCCGAGACGCTGGAGCGGGCCCGTGCGCTCGGCATCGATGCGGCGGCGAGCCTCGCCGACAACGACGGCCACGGCTTCTTCGAGGCCCTCGGCGACCGCCTCGTGACCGGGCCGACCCTCACCAACGTCAACGATTTCCGGGCCGTGCTCGTCCTCTGAGGCGCACGCCGCCGAGCCGGCATGCGCGCCATGCGGGCCGGGGGCGCTCTCGCGGGCGCCAAGGCATGCTACGTCGGTCGGCGTCGCCGCCGGAGCCGCCATGTCGGATGCCATGCCGCAGTTCACACGCGCCGGGTTCCTGCTCGGGGTGCGCCTCTCCCTGCCGATCCTGCCCGGCATCGCGGCCTTCGCGCTGGCCTACGGCACGGTCGCGGTCCAGAAGGGGCTGACGCTCGCCGAGGCGGCGGTGATGAGCGCGCTCGTCTACGCAGGCGCGTCCCAACTCGTCGGGCTTGAGATCTGGACGACCCCGCTGACGCCGGCGGCAGCGGTGGCGGTCGTCGGCGTCGTGGCGGCCATCAACCTGCGGCTCATCCTGATGGGCGCGGCGCTCAGGCCCTGGCTCGGCGGCGTCCCGGCCCGGCAGGTCTACCCGGCGCTCGGCATCCTCACCGACGCCAACTGGGTGATCGCACTGCGCTACCGGGCGGAGGGCGGCAACGACTGGGCGGTCCTGGTCGGGTCGGGCCTGGTGATCTGGATGGTCTGGGCGGGGGCGGCGATCCCCGGCTACCTGTTCGGGGCCCTGGTCGCGGACCCGCGCCGCTGGGGGCTCGACCTGATGATGCCGGCCTTCTTCGTCGCCATGCTGGTGCCGCTCTGGCGGGGGCCGCGCCGGTCGCTGCCCTGGATCGTCTCGGGCGTGGTCTCGCTCGCCACCGCGGAGCTCGTGGCGGGCTACTGGTTCATCGTGACCGGCGCCGTCACCGGATCGCTCGCGGGCGCGATCCTGGGACCGAGGGACGGCGGCGATGCCTGACAGCGTCCCGGCCTGGCTCGTCATCCTCGCCATGGCGGCCGTGACCTACGGGCTGCGCGCCGGCGGCTACCTGGTGATGGGCCGAGTCACCCTGACCCCGCCCGTGCGCCGCGCCCTGGAGGCCCTGCCGGGCGCCATCCTGATCGCCACGGTGGCGCCGGTCGCGCTGCGGGGCGGCGGCGTCGCGCTCGCCGCTCTGGCGGTGACGGCGGCCGTCATGGCGCTCAGCCGCAAGGACACCCTGGCGGTCGCGGCCGCGGTCGGCGTGGCGGCGCTGGCGCGGTCATTCGGGCTCTGACAGCGGGACGCCGACCCTGGCCAGGGCGGCGCGGGCGGTCGCGAAGGTCTCCCCGGGGCTGCCGCCCGAGCCGACGCGGATCCAGTCGAGCGGACCGAGGTCGTAGCCGTCCTGCACGCGCACCACCGAACCGTCGGCATCGGACGCGTCGGCGGTCCGCCGCTCGACCCGGCCTAGGCGGGTGTCCAGGGGGGCCTCCAGCCAGAGGCCGGCGAAGCGCGCCTGCGCGGCGCCGGCCGCCCGCGCGAAGGCCTGCCGCTCCTCCGGGCGCGCCGCGACCGCGTCCACCACCACGGCCCGGCCGGCCGCCAGCCCGGTGCGGGCGAGGCGGGCGATGAGGTCGAAGACCTCGGCCCGGCGCTCGGGCGCGTAGGCCTCCGGCGGCAGCGGCTCATGCTCGGGGGCGCGTTGCAGGAGCTTGCGGATGACGTCGGTCCTGAGATGCAGGGCGCCGGGGGCGCGGCCGAGGAGGGGCGCGAGCCGGCGGGCGAGGGTCGACTTGCCGGTGCCGGAGAGCCCACCGACGGCGACCAGCACGGGCTCGGCCGGGTCCAGGTAGCGCCGGGCGGCGTCGAAGTAGCCCAGCGCGCTCCGGCGCAGGGCCGCGGCGTCCGGCCCGCCGACAGCGGCGGCGCGGGCGGCCGTCACCTTGGCGCGGATGGCGGCGCGCATCATCAGGAAGAACGGCAGGGCCGCGAGGGCTTCGGTCTCGCGCCGGAGCAGGTCCGCCACGTCGCCGCCGCGGCGTGCCTCGTGGCGGACGGTCTCGACCAGGAAGCGGTTCAGGAGCAGCGCGGCTTCGGCCCGGTGGCCGCGCTCGTCGAGGTCCATGACCAGGAAGCCGGCGTCGTACAGGAGGTCGGCGGTGGCGATCGCGTCGTCGAACTCGATGCCGTCGAAGACGACGGGCCGGCCGTCGACCAGCACGACGTTGCCGGCGTGCAGGTCGCCGTGCAGGAGGCGGACGGTGCCGAGGCGGCCGCGTTCGGCGAGGAGGTCGGCGATGCGACCGTGCCAGGCGCGCGCGGCGGCGGCGAGGCCGGCGACGGCGGCGGGCGGAAAGAGGTCCGGCTCGGCCCGGAAGGCGGCGTCGTTCTGCTCGACGTAGCGGGCGAGGTCGTCGATCCAGGGCCCGGCGTCGCGGGGCGGCGCGAGCGCCTGGGCGGCGGCGACGGAGCGGGCGAGATCGGCCACGAGGGGCTCCGGCAGGGGCCCCTCCGCGAGGACGCGGTCGAGCGTGCGGGTCTCGTCGAAACGGGCCATCTCGACGAGCCATTCGACGGCCGGGCCGTCGCCGCCGAGGGCGAAGCCGCCGCCGGCCGGCGCGGTGACCGGGACGGCGCGCCGGTAGATCTCCGGGGCGGCGGGCGCGTTGCGCTCGACCTCGCGGCGGCAGGCAGCCTCCCGGCGCTCGAGCGTGGAATAGTCCAGGAAGGGGAAGCGGACGGCCTTCTTCAGCTTCCAGGCGGTGGGGCCGGCGAGGAACACGAGGTTGGCGTGGGTCTCGACGACCTGCACGGGTCCCTCGAGCCCATGGGTCGCGGGATCCGCCAGCCAGCGCCGGACGGCGTCCTGGCCGCCGGGAACGGACGATTCGTGTGCGGACATCGGCCCCTCGTGACGTTGGCGGCGGCGATCCCCATCTCGAATGCCAGGCCGCGGGGATCCGCGTTGACGGAGGTCAATGCCGGCCGCCCGGCACCGGCCATGATCGCCCGAACGACCCGGAGGATACGGATGGGCCCGATCGCTTTGAAGAAGATTCGCCTGAACCTCGCCCGCACGCGGGAGCATCCGAACGGGTCGGCGCGCCACGGCTACGAGTTCCTGGCGCCGCTCGACGGGTCCGGCCACATCGATGCCGAAGCGTGGCGCAAGGCGCGCGAGCATTGTCGCGTCCGCCGTTTCTGGGGCGACGAGGACGAGGACATCGGCCATCTGGTGCACCGGCCGGGCGGAAGCTGGGCCTTCCACTACGACGTGGCGGGAGACGAGGACGACGAGGCGGGCTACCGGTTCGGCAGCCATGCCTTCAACCCCGGCGAATACGTCTCGATCCGGGACGAGGACGGGGAGTTGAACACGTTCCAGGTCGTCACCGTCACGACCGTCTGACGGCTTGCGGCAGGTCAAAGCCGCGCCGATTTTATATCGCATACTACAAATGTGTTGCTGGCCGAGCCCTCCCCGGGTCGGCCGGACCGCGCCGATCCACCACGGTCCAAGGAGAGGACGACCATGAAATCGCTTTTCCCGACGCTCTGGGGCAACGACCCGCGCGACCCGTTCAAGAGCCTGCGCGAGGAGATCGACCAGGTCTTCGACAGCTTCGGCAAGGGCCTGCCGGCCAGCCTCAAGGCCTTCGCCGGACCGAAGTTCCCGGCCGTCGACGTGGCGGAGACCGCGGAGGCGCTGGAGGTGACGGCGGAACTGCCGGGGGTCGACGAGAAGGACGTCGACCTCACGGTCACCTCGGATGCGCTGACGATCCGGGGCGAGAAGAAGTCCGAGCACGAGGAGACGGACAAGAACGTCCACCTCGTCGAGCGCAGCTACGGCTCCTTCTCGCGGACCGTTCCCCTCCCCTTCGCGGCCGATCCGAAGGCCGTCGAGGCGACCTTCCGGAACGGCGTCCTGAAGATCCACGTGCCGAAGCCGGCGGAGGCGAAGAAGCCGGTGGAGAAGATCGCCATCAAGACGGCGTAGCGGCTCCGTTTCCGAGGCGCTTGCTCGGCGTGGGCGGGCCTCGTCCGCGCCGCGGCGCTTTTTTCCGCCGGCCGAACCGGATATGGGAGACGGGCGCCGCGGACCGGCGCGGGAGAGGGCCGGACGTGACCGACGAGGCGACGAACAGGACGACGGGCGCGCGGCTGCTCGTGGAAGCGCTTGAGCGGAACGGCGTCGAGCGGGTCTTCTGCGTGCCGGGCGAGAGCTATCTCGCGGTTCTCGACGCGCTGCACGACAGCCCGGTGGCGACCGTCGTCTGCCGGCACGAGTCGGGGGCCGCCATGATGGCCGAGGCGACGGGCAAGCTGACGGGGCGGCCGGGGATCGCCTTCGTGACGCGCGGCCCCGGCGCCACCAACGCGGCCGCCGGTCTGCACGTGGCGCGCCAGGATTCGACGCCGATGATCCTCTTCATCGGCCAGATCGAGCGCGGCTTCCGCCATCGCGAAGCCTTCCAGGAGATGGATTACGGGGCGGTGTTCGGGTCCGTCGCCAAGTGGGTGGCGGAGATCGACAGCGCCGACCGGGTGCCCGAGATGATCTCGCACGCCTTCCACACGGCGACCGCGGGGCGGCCTGGCCCGGTCGTCCTGGCGCTTCCCGAGGACATGCTGGTGGAGACCGCCGCGGCGGTGGCGGCGGAGCCGTGCGAACCGGTGGAGACGCATCCGGGCCTGAACCAGATGTGGGACCTGCAGAAGCGGCTGTGGGCGGCGGAACGGCCGCTCGCCATTCTCGGCGGCTCCCGCTGGAGCGAGACGGCGGTCCGCCGCTTCGCCCGCTTCGCCGAGGCCTTCGACCTGCCGGTCGCCTGCTCGTTCCGGCGCCAGATGCTGTTCGACCACCTCGACCCGCGCTATGCCGGCGACGTCGGCATCGGCCTCAACCCGAAACTCAAGGCGCGCATCGACGCGGCCGATCTGCTGCTGATGGTCGGCGGCCGACTCTCCGAGATGCCGAGCCAGAGCTACACGCTCCTCGGCATCCCGAACCCACGGCAGACGCTCGTGCATGTGCATCCGGGTGCGGAGGAACTCGGCCGGGTCTACCGGCCGGCGGTCGCCGTCAACGCCAGCCCGGCGGCCTTCGCGGCCGCGGCCGAGAGCCTGCAGCCGCCGCACGGGGAGATCCGCTGGCGCGGCTGGACGCGGGAGGCGCATGCCGACTACAGGGCCTGGTCGGAGGCCCTGCCGACGATTCCCGGGCCGGTGCAGACCGGCGCGGTTATCGAGCATCTGCGCCGGGTGCTGCCCGACGACGCCATCCTGACCACCGGGGCCGGCAACTACGCCACCTGGGTGCACCGCTTCTGGCGCTTCCGGCGCTATGGGACGCAGGCCTCGCCGACCTCCGGCTCCATGGGCTACGGCCTGCCGGCTGCGATCGGGGCGAAGCTTCAGTTTCCGGACCGCCCGGTCGTCTGCTTCGCGGGCGACGGCTGCTACCAGATGACCATGCAAGAGTTCGGCACCGCGGTCCAATACGGCGCCGCGGTGGTGGTGGTGCTGGTCGACAACGGCATCTACGGCACGATCCGCATGCACCAGGAGCGGGAATATCCGGCGCGCGTCCACGGCACGGACCTGCTCAACCCCGACTTCGCGGCCCTGGCGCGCGCCTATGGCGGCCTCGGCCTCACCGTGGACCGCACCGAGCAGATCCCCGCCGCCCTCGACGAGGCGCTCGCGGCCGGGCGGCCGGCCCTCGTCCACCTCAAGGTCGACCCGGAGGGCATCACCCCGACGACGACGATCTCGGCCTTGCGCAACCGGGCGCGGGGGTGAGACGATCGCCGAGGCGCCCGCCTTCCCGGTTGCCGACGCCCCCCGGATCGGCTATTCAGACCTCGCCGGCGCCATCCAGCAGGGCCCGGCGGAAACACCGACGCACCCGTAGCTCAGCTGGATAGAGCGTTGCCCTCCGAAGGCAGAGGTCACAGGTTCGAATCCTGTCGGGTGCGCCATCTCACGAGCCGAATGGCTACAGCATTCTGACTGGCGCGCTGGTGTCGTCCTCAGGTGGCCGACGCGAAGAGCTACCCAACAAACCCAGCCAAGTCATTCATGTGCGGTGTGAGGCTTCGCGACGGCTGCCAGTGCCAGGGCGAGTTCGTCCTTTCGGAAGGGCTTGGTGAGGCGGGGCAGGTCGGGCGCGATGCCGTCCGCCTCGGCATAGCCCGACACGATCAAGACCGGCAGGCCGGGGCTGCGATCGCGGATGATGCGCGTGAGTTCGGCGCCGCTCAGGCCCGGCATCAGGTGATCGGTCACCACCAGGTCCACGCGCGCGCCGCTCCCCATCAGGCGGAGCGCTTCCTCCGCCGAGGCCGCCTCGACGACCCCGTAGCCGAGTTCGCTCAGCATGTCCGCCGTGCTCAGGCGAACCAGATCCTCGTCGTCGACGATCAACGCCTTGCCGCGTCCGCGGACCGACGCCGAATCGGAAGGAGCGGGCGGCTCGGCCGGCATCGCCTCGGCCTGCGGCAACCAGAGCTCGATGTCGGTGCCCAGCCCTAGCTTGCTCGCGATGGTCAGGGCGCCGCCGAGCTGGGAGGCCAGCCCGTGGACCATGCTGAGGCCGAGCCCCGTGCCCTTTCCGACCCCTTTCGTCGAGAAGAACGGCTCCACGGCACGGGACAGCGTCGCCTCGTCCATCCCCGCGCCCGTATCGGCGACAGAAAGTCGGATGTACCGTCCGGGCCTGAGCTCGAGACCTCCGTCCCGCTCGATCCTGTCCGCCGCCGCGCTGATCCGAAGCGTCCCGCCGTCCGGCATGGCGTCCCGGGCATTCACGGCGAGGTTCAGGAGCGCCATCTCGAGTTGGTTCGGGTCCGCCGTGGCGGGCGGCAAATCGGGCTCGGCATCCACCACGACCCTGATCTGCGGACCGGTCGTGCTCGCCACCAACTCCGCCATGTTCCTCACCAGCCTGGTGATGTCCACCGCAACCGGCTGAAGGGGCTGGCGCCGCGCGAATGCGAGAAGGCGTTGGACGAGGAGCTTCGCCCGGTCGGCGGATTGGGCGGCGCCGGCGATCAGCCTCTGCTGGCGGTCATCGCCCAGTCCGTTGCGCTGGAGCATGTCGAGCGCGCCCACGATCGGCGTCAGCAGGTTGTTGAAGTCGTGGGCGACGCCGCCGGTAAGCTGGCCCATCGCCTCCATCTTCTGGCTCTGGCGCAGGGCTTCCCGGGCCGCCTCCAGCTCGGCTTCGCGCGCCTTGGAGTGGCTGAGGTCGCGCCCGACGGCGATGAAATTGATCCCGTCGGATTCGGGAGCGACCGTCCACTCGATGTGCTTGAAGCCTCCCTCCTTCGTGGCGATGCGGTTCTCGAACCGGCTCGGCTTCATCGTTTCCGCCATCGTGGCGATGGCCGCCAAAGTGGGGGGCATGTCGTCCGGATGCATGAAGGTCCCGTAGCCGCGGCTCAGCAGTTCGGCTTCGCTCCAGCCCAGAACATGAGTCCATGCGGGGCTGACGGCCGACATCATGCCGCTGTAGTCGGCACGGGCGAGCATGTCCTGGGAAAGATTCCAGAGACGGTCGCGTTCCGCCGAGCGTGCCGCGACCTGAGCCTCGAGGGTCTCGTTCAACTCCCTCAGGCGGGCCTCGGCGCTCTTTCGATCGGTGATGTCGAGAACGAACTCGAAGCCGGTCCCGTCGGGCAGGAGCTTGGCCGCGAAGAGCGCCCACCAGCGCGACCCGTCCTTGCGGACGTATTCCTTCTCGTAGGGCGTGGTGACGCCACGCGCCTTCAGTTCCGCAAAGGCCCGCTCTGACGTGTGCCTATGCTCGGGCGGGGTCAGCCGCTGCCACGTCACCTGACCTGTCGCGAGATCAGCACGCGTGTACCCGCTCATCTTCAGAAAGGCGTCGTTGGCGTCGGTCAGCGTGCCGGTCATGTCGAAGTAGATCGCACCCGCCGTCTCGATCGTCAGGGCGGTGCGGAGCCGCTCCTCGCTCACCCGCAGAGCCTGCTCGGCCTGCTTCGTCGCGGTCATGTCGCGCGAGACGGACAGGAGCTTCTCCGGGCGACCGTCCGGACCAGCGATCGGCGTGACGATCACGTCCCACCAACGCGGGTTTCCCTTCATGGTCGGGGCGAGGCCCTGAAACCTTCCGGTGCCGCCGCGCTTCGCGTCGTCCACGGCGGCCTGCGCCCTGGCTCGACCCTCCCTGTCCCAGAACCGGGGCCAGAGGGCACCCCTGATGGACGCGACGTCGTCGACCTCCATCGCGCAGAGCCCGCCTTCCGACATGAACTCGAGCCGGGCGTCCAGGCCGAGCACCTTGATGCAGTCGGCGGAGGCGCCGAGAATGCGGCGGTTGAACTCCTCGCTCTCCCGCAGCTCCTGCTCGGCGGTGCGGCGGGCGATCGCCGCGTGGGTGCGTTCAGCGAAGTCGCGCACGAAGGCGATCTCCTCGTCCGCCCAAACGCGAGGGACGGGCGAGTGAACGAACAACTGCCCGACCGTGCGCCCATTCTCGACCACGGGCACGTCGAGGTGGGCCTTGATCCGAAGCTTCTGAAACGAACCGGCGTTCGCAGCGGTCCGCGGGTCCGTCTCGACATTCGCGTTCGCGACGATCCTGCCCACCCGCAGATCATCGAGGTAGGATCCGTAGTCGGAGAAGCGGTGCAGGCCGGCCAGGTCGTCGTATCCGGGCGCGAACCAGCTTCTTTCGACCCGGGTGGTTCCCGCGTCGTGGTCGATCGCCCCGTAGCCGACGCGCGAGGCTCCGAGCGCCTCGCCGAGCAGTTCCGACGCGACAAAGGACAGATCCGCCGTGTTGACGACGTCGCGCAGCCGCTCGTCCAGCCGCAGGAGGGCGTCGCGGCGGCGAGCGGCCAAGACCTGCGCGGTGGTTTCGGCCACGGCGCAGAACATGCCGGCGACCTTGCCGGTCTCGTCGCGCACCGGAGAATACGAGAAGGTGAACCAGGTGTCCTCGTCGCGGCCCCGCCGGTTCATCCTGAGGGGCAGGTTCTCCCGGTAGATCGCCTCGCCCGCCATGGCGGCGTCGATCAGCGGCAGGATGTCGGGCCAGATCTCCGGCCAGATCTCGACGAAGCGCCGGCCGAGAGCCCGGGGGTGCTTGGCGCCGAGGATTTCCGCATAGGGATCGTTGTAGAGAAAGCCGAGCTCGGCACCCCACGCCACGAACATCGGGAACTTCGAATGGAGCAGCAGCCCGACGACCGAGCGCAGCGACTGCGGCCAGCCGTCAGGCGGGCCGAGCGGCGAACCGGACCAATCGTGGGCACGCATCAGCGCCCCGACGCCGCCGCCTGCGGCGAGAAAGTTCGGGGTCTCGGCCGGTTCGGTCGTGGGGGACATGGGATCAACTCGGGTGTGATGGCGAAGCGGGCCCCGCTCCTCCGACGGGCACAGATCTGCGAGGTCGCGGGAGAGCCGACGCCTGCATTCGCCGGTGCCGCCGCAACTGGCACACACGACGTACTCAGTCGGTGTCAGGTTCCGAGCGGCGCAAATCGGGGCCGGCGATAGGGGTGTGGTGCACCGCAAATGAGCGGTCGCGAAATCCTCGGAACAATCCGCTGACAAATTTACACGGGCCCGCGATAGCGTCAAACCGAGCTTACGGTGCCGCGGGCGACCAAACGGCTCTTCTGCCCCTTTATGCAGCAGGGCTTATGGTAAGTATCACTACTTAAATTATCTCCCTCTACTTGATGTCTATGTCGCCTGGCTTCGCAAATTTCCCGATTCTCTGCCGCTGCTGCTTCATGTATTACAGCAACCAGCTCGGCGACATGCCTTCGAGCATTTACGGGGGGATCAATGTATTCGACAAGAATTCTAGTTTCGTTCGCAGCGGGTCTACTTGCTTCGGCGTATACGCCCGCCTCGGCGCAGAACGCGAAGCCCAATATCCTGTTCATCGTCTCAGACGATACAGGATATGGCGATCTCGGACCCTATGGCGGCGGCGAGGGCCGGGGCATGCCGACGCCGAACATCGATCGGCTCGCCAGCGACGGCATGACGTTCTTCTCTTTCTACGCGCAGCCGAGCTGCACGCCGGGTCGCGCCGCCATGCAGACGGGACGCATCCCGAACCGCAGCGGCATGACGACAGTGGCCTTCCAAGGCCAGGGCGGCGGGCTGCCGGCGGCGGAATGGACGCTCGCCTCCGTGCTCAAGCAGGTGGGGTACCAGACCTACTTCACCGGCAAGTGGCATCTCGGCGAGGCGGACTACGCGCTCCCCACCGCGCAGGGCTACGACGAGATGAAGTATGTCGGGCTCTACCATCTGAACGCCTACACGTATGCCGATCCGACCTGGTTCCCGGACATGGATCCGGAGCTTCGGGCCATGTTCCAGAAGGTCACGGTCGGCGCGCTGTCCGGGAAGGCCGGCGAGAAGGCCAAGGAGGACTTCAAGATCAACGGGCAATATGTCGACACACCGGAAAAGGGCGTGGTCGGCATCCCGTATTTCGACGGCTATGTGGAGAAGGCGGCGCTCGAATTCCTCGACAAGGCGGCGGCTGATCCGTCGAAGCCCTTCTTCATCAACGTGAACTTCATGAAGGTGCACCAGCCGAACATGCCGGCTCCGGAGTATCAGCTGAAGTCCATGTCGAAGACCAAATACGCCGACAGCGTGGTCGAGCTCGACTCGCGCATCGGGCGCATCATGGACAAGCTGCGGGCGAGCGGCTTGGACAAGAACACGCTCGTCTTCTACACGACCGACAACGGCGCCTGGCAGGACGTCTATCCGGATGCCGGCTATACGCCCTTCCGGGGCACCAAGGGCACGCTGCGCGAGGGCGGCAACCGTGTCCCGGCGATCGCGGTCTGGCCGGGCAAGACCAAACCCGCCACGAAGAACCACGAAATCGTCGGCGGCCTCGACCTGATGGCCACGTTCGCGAGCGCGGCCGGCGTCAAGCTGCCGGAGAAAGACCGCGAGGGTCAGCCGATCATCTTCGACAGCTACGACCTGACCCCGGTGCTGACCGGCTCCGGCAAGACGCCCCGCAAGGCCTGGTTCTACTTCACGGAGAACGAGTTGACCCCCGGCGCCGCCCGCGTCGGACACTACAAGGCGGTGTTCAACCTGCGCGGCGACAACGGTCAGCCCACCGGCGGCCTGGCGGTCGATACCAACCTCGGCTGGAAGGGCCCGGAGAAGTACGTCGCCATCGTGCCCCAGGTCTTCGACCTGTGGCAGGATCCGCAGGAGCGCTACGACGTCTTCATGAACAATTACACCGAGCACACGTGGACGTTGGTCACCATCAGCGAAGCCATCAAGGATCTGATGAAGACCTACGTCCAGTATCCGCCGCGCAAGTTGCAGAGCGAGGGCTATACGGGTCCGGTGACCCTGACCAGCTACCAGCGGTTCCAGTGGGTGCGCGAGCAGCTCGCCAAGGAAGGCGTGAGCATCGCCCTTCCGAGCGGCAACTGATCGATGATGAAGCGGCCCGGCACTCGCCGGGCCGTGACCTTCCATCCGAACCTCCCGGGCGTCCATCATGCTGAAGACCATGCTGAAGATCGGCCTAGCCCTCGTGGTGGCCGGCCCCCTCTGGCTCGGCGGTGCGGCCGCCCAGCAATCCGACCCGCTCCCGTCCTGGAACGACGGTCCCGCCAAGCGCTCGATCATCGAGTTCGTGACCACGGTGACGCGCGAGGGATCGCCGGACTTCGTCGCACCGGCCGATCGCCTCGCCGTCTTCGACAACGACGGCACGCTCTGGCCCGAGCAGCCGATGTATGTGCAGCTCGCCTTCGCGCTCGACCGGATCAAGGCGCTCGCGCCGATGAATCCCGACTGGAAGGACCGCCAGCCGTTCAAGGCGGCCCTCGAGGGCGACCTCAGGACGCTGGCGTCGGGCGGCAACCGGGCGATCGCCGACCTCGTGACGGCGAGCCATGCGGGCATGACCTCGTCCCAGTTCACCGCGATCGTGACCGCCTGGCTGGCCAGCGCCCGCCATCCGCGCTTCGGCACTCCCTACACGGACCTCGCCTATCAGCCCATGCGCGAGGTGCTCGCCTATCTCGGAGCCAATGGCTTCACCACCGCGATCGTATCGGGGGGCGGCCTGGAGTTCATGCGGCCCTGGACCGAGCGGGTCTACGGCGTGGCGAAGGAACGCGTCATCGGGTCGACCATCAAGACGCGCTTCGAGATGCGCGACGGCCGGCCGGAGCTCTTCCGCCTGCCGGAGGTGGACTTCGTGGACGACGGCCCCGGCAAGCCGGTCGGGATCGACAGGCAGATGGGCGCCCGCCCGATCGCGGCCTTCGGGAACTCGGACGGCGACCTGCAGATGCTGCAGTGGACGACCATGTCGGGCGGACGGCGTCTCGGCGTGATCGTGCATCACACGGATGGCGAGCGGGAGTTCGCCTATGACCGCGCCTCGCCGTTCGGCCACCTGGACAAGGCCCTCGATGCAGCGGCGGCGAACAGATGGACGGTCGTCGACATGAAGCGGGACTGGAAGACGATCTTCGCGCCGGTCAAGCCCTGAGGACGACGGGGCGGGAGACGGATCCTGTCCCGCACCTCCCGCCCGGGACCAGGCGTCACCGGCGTGCCCGAAGCTCCTGGATGAGGCGGGCGAGCGCGGGATCGACCGGGCCTAATCCGGCGAGTTCCTCCGCGTAGCGCAGCGCGCCGGCCAGGTCGCCGGCGTCCCGGCTGAAGCCGACCAGCGCCATCAGCGTCTCGCGGTGGCGCGGATGCCGCTCGAGATTGCGCCTGAGGGCCGCCATGGCCTCGACGCGCTGCCCCGTCGAATGGAGCGCGACCGCGTAGGTGTAGCCGTAGCGCGGGTTGGCCGGGTCCGTCTCGGCGGCCCGGGCCAGGGCCTCGACGGCCTCGCCGATGCGTTTCGCGCGGACCAGGGCGAGCCCGAGGGCGTGATGCAGGGCTGCCGCTCCGGGGTTCACGGCGAGCGCGGATCGCAGCACCGCCTCGCCCTCGCCGTCCCGCCGGAGGGCCCGGTAGAGATCGGCGAGGTTGACGGCCGCGGGGGCGAACTGCGGGTCGAGGCGGAGCGCGGCCTTGAACTCGGCCTCGGCCTCGGTCGCAGACCCGCGGCGGGCCAGGAAGTTCCCGAGTTCCATGCGCGCTTCCGGACGCTCGGCGATGAGCCGCTGCGCGGCGACCAAGTCGGCGGCGGCGCGTTCGAAACGCTCCCGATCCCCGGGCGACAGTTGCGCCGTGGGAACCTCGGCGAGGAGCGAGACGGCCCGGATGCGAACGCCCCGGACCGGATCGGCCAGGAGCGGTGCCGCGATCGGCCAGACGTCGCGCAGCGGGGCGCCCTCGATGAGGTCGAGCGCGCCGATCCGCAGCATCGGATCGGGGCTGCCGGCGCCCGCACGCGCCAGGCCGAGGGTCTGCGGGGTGGGCAGGCCGTTCAGGGCCGCGAGGGCGCCGGCGCGCGCGAAGGCGGGGACCGCCCCGTCGCCCGCCACGGCGGCGAGGAGCCGTGCGGCGTCGGGCCGATCGGTCCAGGCGGCATTGAAGGCGGGCCCGTAGGCCTGGAATCCCTTCCGATCCGGTCCGTGCCAGGCCTGGACGGCATCAGCCGCCCATTGGGCCGGCTTGTCCTTGTGGCACGCATTGCAGGCGTTGGGCGTGCCGATCGCGACGGTCAAGTCCGGCCGGGGGACGCGGAAGCCGTGATCGTGGCGCGGGTCCACGACCATGTAGGTGACGACCGGCATATGGCACGAGGCACAGGAGGGCGGCGTGGCAGCGCTCTCGTGGCGGTGGTGAGTGGCAACGGCATACTTGTCCCCCGCATGGCATTGCAGGCAGGTCGCGTCGCCGGCGAGGCGCAGCTTGCCGCCATGCGGATCGTGGCAGTCGCTGCAGGTCACTCCGGCCGCGTACATCCGGCTCTGCTTGAAGGAGCCATAGGTATAGACCTCGTCCTGCATCTGCCCGTCGGCATGGTAGAGGCCGCGGGAGAGCGGGGTCACGCGGTGGGTCTCGGAGAGCCACCGGCCCGGCACCCAATCCTCCGATTGCTGCAGGCGGCGGGCGTGGCAGAGCCCGCAAGTCTCGACCTCCTTGCGCAGGGTGGCGGGCGCACCGCTGCGCCGGGCGTTGCCGGTCCCGGGGTCGAGCGACCAGGTGATACCGTTGCGCTCGGCATAGGCCACGAGAAGGCCGAGAGCGGGGTCGTCGGCCAGGGCCGAGGGCCGCCCGCTCTGCCGGGCCTCGGCCCAGGCGACGTGTCGCGACCCCTGACCGTGGCAGCTCTCGCAGCCGACGCTGATTTCCGCCCAGGTGCTCGCGAAACGGTCCGCCGCGGCGTCGTAGTTCCGCCGGAGGCCAGTCGAGTGGCATTCGGCGCACATGAAGTTCCAGTTCTGGCTGGGCTTGGTCCAGTGGAGCTCGTCCGTGTGCGGGATCGGTTCGTTCGGGTAGAGGTGGAACCAGCGCTGCCCGCCCCGGTCCGCCGGCCTCGTGTCCCAGGCGACGGAGAGGGCCTGGATGCGCCCGTCCGGGAAGGCGATCAGGTATTGCTGCAGCGGCTCGACGCCGAACGTGTAGGCGATCTCGTAGACGGTCGGCTTGCCGTCGGGACCGTCCGTCTCGACCATGAACCGCGGGCCGTCCCGAAAGAAGCGGGTCGCGACGCCGTGGTGCTCTAAGCGGGCCCCGGCGAAGTCGCCCTTCACGGAGGCCTCCGTCGCGGGCTCCATCGCGTGCCGGTGCTGCGAGCGTCGCCAGAGGTCGGCTTCGGTCTTGTGGCAGCCGGCGCAGGTCTCGCTGCCGACGTAGGTCGCCGCGGGTTCCGGCCCCTGGGCGGAGGACGCCTCGAAGGCGACGGGCGCGAGAAGCGCGAACGCGACGAGCAGGGCGGCCGCGGACCAGAGCCGCAGGCCGCGGCCGGCGCTTCGCCCCGGACGGACGCCATCGGGCCCGGCTCCCGGACCGCGGCGCGCACCGGGTTCGCCGTCGGGTCTGGTCATGGGCGATCCGGCTCCCTTGCAAGGCTCATCCACGACGCCCATTCGCATCGTCAACCGTAGGCGACACGGTCTTCACGGGCCGTCAAGGGCTTGTGGGGGTCCCACATGCGATGTCGGGCATGTTTTCCCCGTTTGTGGGTCTGCGCAACCTCGTCGGTCCGCAGGGGAAGACGCCCTTGCGGACCCTGGCGGCGCGTGCGCGTGCGGTCGAGAGGGTGCGGGTAAGGGACTGCGGCCTGCGCAAGGTCATGCCGTCGGCCGTCGCGCCGGCGATCCGGTCCGCCCTGCCCCTCCCCTCACCCGAACACGAACTCGCGGCCGGCCTGGTCGCGGACGGCGACCGTGAGGTCGTTCCTGTCCTTCACGATCTCGGCGATGACCTCCGGGGGGGCCGATGCCAGGCCGGTGGCCAGGGCGTCGGCTTCGGCGGCGGTGGGGGCGGTGACGACGATGCGCTGCCAGAGGTCGGCGGGGCGGCCGGTCAGGGGGTCGAAGAGGTGGTGGTAGGGGCCGCCGCGGAAGCGCAGCCCGTCGGGGGCAGAGACCGCGAGGGCGCCGGCGGCCAGGGTCCGCTCGCCGCCGCCGCGTAGCCCGACGCGCCAGAGGCCTCGGGCCGGGGGGCCTCCGGCGCGGATCTCGCCGAGGTCGGCGAGGACGGCGGCGAAACCGTGGGCCGCCAGAATCCCGGCGGCGCGGTCGGCGATCCACCCCTGGGCGACGCCGTTGAGGGTCAGCCGGACGCCGGGCGGCAGGACGACCGCCGCGCCGTCCGCCGCGACGCGGCCGAAGCCGATCGCCGCGCGGGCCTCGGCCAGCGCCGCCGGCGGGGGCGGGCCGTCGTGGTCGGCGAACCAGGCGGCGGTCGCCTCGAAGAGGGGCTGGACGGTCGGGTCGAAGCGCCCGCCCGTGCGCCGGTGGACGTCGCGGGCCATCGCGAGGCAGGCGACGAGGTCGTGGGGCGGGGCGTCGAGCCGGCCGGTGCGGTTGAGCCTGGAGAGGGCGCTGTCGGCGCGGAACAGGCTGAAGACCGCCTCGAGGCGCTCCACCTCCAGGCGGACGGCCTCGACAGCGGCGCGGGCGGTCTCCGCCTCCCCGCCCTCCAGGACGATCTCGGCGTCGGCGCCGAGGGCCGTGCCGCGCCAGGTCCGGCGGAGGGCACCGGCGGGGGCCGGGGCGGAGGCGAGCACCGGCGCGGCGGCGAGGAGGGCCAGGACGCGGCGGCGGGTCGGAGGCCGGTCGGGCTCAGCCATGGGACGCTCCTTCGCCGGCCTCGGGCGCGCGTCGACGGGCCCGCTGCTTCAGCACCAGGCAGGTGTCGGCGTCGTGGTAGTTCGCCTGGCAGCGCAGGCAGTAGATGCATTCGTTGGCGCTGATGCGGCCGATCGGGTCGATCGCCTCGACGGTGCAGGTGGTCTCGCAGACGTGGCATTCCCGGCCGCATTGCGGGCGCCGGTGCAGCCAGTCGAAGAGCTTCAGCTTGGCCGGCAGGGCGAGCCCGGCGCCGAGCGGGCAGAGATAGCGGCAGTAGAAGCGCTCGACGAAGAGGCCGGCGGCGAGGAGCGCGAGGGCGTAGAGGACGAAGGGCCAGTCGCGGGCGAACTTCAGGATCACGACCGTCTTGAACGGCTCGATCTCGGCGAGCCGGAAGGCGTCCGCCACCGATTGCAGCGACAGCGCCATGATGGCCAGGAAGCCGATGTACTTGAGCATCCAGAGCCGCTCGTGCAGGGCCCAGGGCATGCGAACCTGGCGGATGCCGAGCCGGCGGGCGGCGGCGTTGGCGAGTTCCTGCAGGGCGCCGAAGGGGCAGAGCCAGCCGCAGAACACGCCGCGCCCCCAGAACACCAGGGCGACCGCCACGAAGGACCAGAGGACGAAGACCAGCGGGTCGACGAGGAAGAGGTCCCAGCGGAAGCCGGCCAGCAAGGCCTGCGCGAAGGTGACGACATTGACGACGGAGAGCTGCGCGCCCGCGTAGAGGCCCAGGAAGCCGACCGTCGCCGCTAGGAAGCCGAGGCGGACGACCTTATAGCGGGTCGGATTCCGGACGACCGCATCCTGGAAGAGCAGGATGCCCGTGAGGACGGTCAGCATGACACCGAGGCCGGCCAGCTCGCCGCGGCGGGACCACCAGATGCCATGCCAGGCGGGGGCATCGGCGGACGGCGCGACGGCGGGCGGGGGGCGGACCACATAGGCGTCGGGGACACGGTAGGGCAGGAGCCATTCGCCCGTCGCCACCGTGCCGTCCGGCCGCTCGCGCGTGACGAGGACGGCGAGCGAGAAGGGCGCCGTGGGGTCGAATCCGGACGCGGCGTCGATCCGGAACAGGGCGTATTCGCGGAAGGCGGGCGCGCCGAGCGCGGCGGGCAGTCCTGTCAGGCCCTGGTGATGGTCGGCGGCGAGCTTCAGGGTCAGCGCGCCCTGGCGCAGCTCGATGCGGTCGAAGGTGCCGGACTGGCGCCAGGCGGTGCCCTTGAAGGAATAGAGGCCGTCGCCGGCCACGAAGAGGTGGCTGTCCTCCGGCCCGGCGCCCGCCAGGGCGCTCTCGAAGAGGCGTCGTCCGACGAGGTTCTGGCCGATGGTCGGCGGCGTCGCGAGCGCGACGGCGAGATCCAGGAAGGTGCCGTCCTGGTCGTCCGCGGGCAGGCCGAGGCGGGCGGCGACGTCGGCTGGCCGGAGGGTCAGACGGGTGACGGCCCCCTCGGCCTGGAGCTCGGGCCAGGTCCGGACCGCGTATCGTTCGCGGTCGAGGCGGGGCCGTCCGGGGCCCGTCCCGAGCAGGCCGCGCGACAGGGCGACGGCGCGCGCGGAGCGCAGGACGGCCTCGGCGATGACGGTGGAGGACACGGTGGCGCCGGCGATCCGGTCGATGCCCTCCGCAGAGCGCGAGGATTCGCCCCGGAACGTGAGCGGCCGGCTCGGATCGGCTCCGGCCAGCGCCTCCACGAAGGCGGCCAGCCGCTCCTGGGAGATGCCCACGACCAGGATGGGTTCCTCGTGGCGGACGAGGCGCGCCCCGGCGATCCGGCCCGCGGTGTCCAGTCCGACCTGAACGTCGATCGGCTTGCCGGAGTAGCCGAGCGAGCCGGAGACCTCGTGGGTGGACAGGAGGTAGCCGAGGAGGACGCCGTCGCGCGTCACGGGGCGGGCGGGCGGGTCGCCCTCCACGGGGCCGGCGGCCGCGCCGGCGCCGAAGAACAGCGCCGCGAGCTCGGCGGTGCGGGCGGGTGTCGGCGAGAGGCCGGCGACCAAGAGGGCCAGCAGGAGGAGAACGCGGGCCAGGCAGCGCATTCGGACGTCCCGGTTGGAGCCCGGAAACCCTAGCGGCAGGCGCGTGGGAGCTCTTGACGATCGTCAACCCGCGGCCGGCGGGCACGCCTAAGCTCCGGTCTTGTCAATCGTCAAGGAACCGCACCGCCCCTTGGTCAACCGTCCCCCGCGCAGCAACCCTTCGGAGGGTAAACCATGCCCCTACGCATTCAATCGGAGGCCGGACTCCTCGGCAGCGTCGCGCTTGTCGTGGCGCTCTCGCTGACCGGCGGCGCCGCCGCGCAGACGCAACCGAACCCGGCGGACGTGAAGAAGCACGAGACGACGCCCGGCGGCCAGTATCAGCCGAGCCTCGACGTGCTCGGCGAGAAGGCCGTCGAGCAGCCCGGCACCAAGCCCGGCTCGCCGCAGCTCAGCGAGGCCGAATTCAAGCGCGCGAACCAGATCTACTTCGAGCGCTGCGCCGGCTGCCACGGCGTGCTCCGCAAGGGCGCGACCGGCAAGCCGCTGACGACCGACGTCACCAAGAAGAACGGCTACGAGTACCTGCGTGACTTCATCACCTACGGGTCTCCGGCCGGCATGCCGAACTGGGGCACGTCGAACGAGCTGACCAAGGACGAAGTGGACCTGATGGCCCGCTACCTGCTGAACGACCCGGCGCAGCCGCCGGAGTTCGGCATGGCCGAGATGCGGGCGAGCTGGAAGGTCGTGGTGCCGGTCGAACAGCGGCCGACCAAGCAGATGAACAAGCTCGACATCGACAACCTCTTCTCGGTGACGCTCCGCGACACCGGCGAGGTGGCGCTGATCGACGGCGCGACGAAGCAGATCGTGACCCGGCTGAAGACCGGCTACGCGGTCCACATCTCGCGCATCTCCGCCTCGGGACGCTACCTCTACGTGATCGGCCGCGACGCCAAGATCAACCTGATCGACCTGTGGATGGAGACGCCGGCGACGGTCGCCGAGCTCAAGGTCGGCAATGAGGCCCGCTCGGTCGAGACCTCGAAGTACAAGGGCTACGAGGACAAGTACGCGATCGCGGGGGCCTACTGGCCGCCTCAGTACGTGCTGATGGACGGCGCCACGCTCGAGCCGCTCAAGATCGTGTCCACGCGCGGCATGATCTACGACGAGCAGACCTACCATCCCGAGCCGCGCGTCGCCTCGATCGTGGCCTCGCATTTCAAGCCCGAGTTCCTGGTCAACGTGAAGGAGACGGGCAAGATCCGCCTGGTCGACTACTCGGACATCAAGAACCTGAAGGAGACCGAGATCGAGGCCGAGCGCTTCCTGCACGACGGCGGATTCGACTCCTCGAAGCGGTACTTCATGGTCGCCGCCAACGCCCGCAGCAAGGTGGCGGTCGTCGACATGAAGGAGAGCCGGCTCGTCAAAGTCATCGACACCAAGGGCCAGACGCCGCATCCCGGGCGCGGCGCCAACTTCGTGCATCCGAAATACGGACCGGTCTGGGCGACCGGGCATCTCGGCGACGAGACGATCACGCTCATCGGTACCGACCCGGAGAAGCATCCGAAGGAGGCCTGGACGGTCGTCCAGACACTGTCCGGACAGGGCGGCGGCTCGCTGTTCCTGAAGACGCACCCGAAGTCGCACTACCTCTACGTCGACACGACGCTCAATCCCGAGCCCGAGATCGCCTCCTCGGTGGCGGTGTTCGACATCAAGGACCTCGGCCAGGACAAGCCCAAGTACAAGGTCCTGCCGATCGGCGAGTGGTCAGGCATCAAGGAAGGCCAGCGCCGCGTGGTGCAGGGCGAGTTCAACAAGGACGGGACCGAGATCTGGTTCTCGGTGTGGAACGGCAAGTCGCAGGAATCGGCGATAGTGGTCGTCGACGACCAGACGCTGAAGCTGAAGAACGTCATCAAGGACAAGAGCCTGGTGACCCCGACCGGCAAGTTCAACGTCCTCAATACACGCGACGACATCTACTGAGGCTGCGCGCTTCTCCCGCCGCGGGATCCCCCTTCCTCCCCCGCGGCGGGAGCTTTTTCTCCGATCCTTCGAGAGAGGTCCGGGATGATGCCCAAGGGCAAGGTTCACCTCGTCGGCGCGGGTCCGGGAGACCCCGAACTCCTCACCCTCAAGGCGGCGCGACTGATCGCCAGCGCGCGGGTGCTGGTGCACGACCGCCTCGTCTCGGACGCCATCCTGGCGATGGCCCGGCCGGACGCGGTCCTGATCGACGTGGGCAAGAGCCCGAAGCGGCACCCCGTGCCGCAGGAGGCCATCAACGAGATCCTGATCGCCCAGGCGAAGGCCGGCCACGACGTCGTCCGCCTGAAGGGTGGCGATCCGTTCATCTTCGGCCGCGGCGGCGAGGAGGCCCTGGCGCTCGCCGAGGCGGGCATCGCCTGCGAGATCGTTCCGGGCATCACGGCCGCCCAAGGGGCCGCGGCGAGCGTCGGCATCCCACTCACCCACCGGGGCGTCGCCGAGCACGTCACCTACCTGACCGGCCATTGCCGCGCCGACCAGCCACTCGACGTGGACTTCTCCAAGCTCGCGGACTCGGACGGCACGCTCGTCGTCTACATGGGCCTCGCCACCATCGCGGAGATCGCGGGCCAACTGCTCGCCCACGGGCTGCCGTCCGCCACGCCGGTGCTGGTCGTCAACCGTGCGACCACCGACCGCGAGCGCCATCTGTTGTCGACCCTGGCGGAGATCGCCGAGGACGTGGCGGCGAGTGCCCTCGAGGGGCCCTGCCTTTTCGTCATCGGGGCGGTGGCCGGGCTCGCCGGGCGCCTGGGGAGGATCCGCGATGACGCGACCGTCTTCGCCGTCGCGGCCCAGTGACGGGCCGCGGCACCGGCGGGCGGCCGGACGGGCCGCGATCCTGGCGCTGATGCTGGCCGCGCCGGCCGTGCAGGCGGCCGAGCCGGGGCCAGCGCGCCGGGAGGCCTTGCGCAACCTTCTCGTGCAGGACTGCGGGTCCTGCCACGGACTGACCCTGAAGGGCGGCCTCGGGCGGCCGCTGACGCCCGATGCGGTCGCCGACCGCAGCGCCGAGGCGCTCGCGGCGATCATCCTGGACGGCGTGCCGGGCACGCCCATGCCGCCCTGGCGCGGCCTCCTCACGCCCGAGGAGGCGCTCACCATCGCCGACATCATCAAGCGAGGCCACATCCGATGACGACCTCCCCCCTTCCCTCCCGCCGCGGCCTCATCGCCGCCGCCGCGGGCCTGTCGCTCGGGGCCGGCCTGCCCGGACGGGCCGCCGCCGCCACGCTCGCGCCGCGCGGGACCGGCGATCTCGGCGTCATCGTCGAGCGGGCGTCGGGCTCGCTGCTGGTCGTGGAGACCAGCGGGCGCAGCGCGCTCGGCCGGATCGAAGGGCTCGGCGACCTCTCGCACGCCTCGGTGGTCTTCTCCCGCGACGAACGCTACGCCTTCGTGTTCGGACGGGACGGCGGCCTGACCAAGGTCGACCTCCTGGGAATGGCCGTCGAGAAGCGCATCGTCCAGGCCGGCAATGCCATCGGGGGCGCGATCTCGGACGACGGGCGGCTCGTGGCGGTGTCCAACTACGAACCTGGAGGAGTGCGCTTCTTCGACTCGGCGAGCCTCGAACCGGTGGCCGAAGTCCCCGCGGTGGACCGGAACGGGGCGAAGTCGAAGACGGTCGGTCTCGTCGACCTTCCGTTCGGGCGCTTCGCCTGGTCGCTCTACGACGGCGGCGAGATCTGGCTCGCCGACTTCTACGGCCGCGGCACCAAGCCGCTCGTCACCCGCATCTTCGACATCGGCCGGCAGCCCTACGACGGGGTCGTGACCGCCGACGGGCGCTGGTACGTGGCGGGCCTCTTCGGCGAGGACGCGCTGGTGCGGCTCGACCTCTGGGCCGACTCGCTCCGGCCGGAACGGGTCCTCGCCGGCTACGGCAAGGGCGACGCGCCGCTGCCGGTCTACAAGATGCCGCACATGGAGGGCTGGGCCGCGGTCGGGGACCGGCTTCTCATCCCGGCAGTCGGGCGCCACGAGGTGCTGGTGGTGGACCGCGAGACGTTCCGGCCGGTGGCGGCGCTTCCCGTCCACGGCCAGCCGGTGTTCGTCGTGGCCCGGCCGGACGGGCGGCAGGCCTGGGTCAACTATGCGCACCCGGACAACGACACGGTCGAGGTGATCGACGTGCCGAGCCTCGCGATCGTCCACCGCCTGACGCCGGGGCCGGCGGTGCTCCACATGGAGTTCACGCCGCGTGGGCACGAGGTCTGGATCTCGGTGCGCGACGCCGACCGGATCGACGTGCACGAGACGCGCGGCTTCACCAAGGTGGCCGAGATCGCGGCGGCCAAGCCGTCCGGGATCTTCTTCACCCCGCGCGCCCACCGGATCGGGGTGTGACATGACGGCCGACCGCATCCTGTCACCGTTGCAGGCGAGGCTCGTCGACGGCCTCCAGCGCGGGTTTCCGCTCGTGGCCCGGCCCTTCGAGGCCATCGCGGCGGCCGAGGGCGTGACCCCGGAAGCCGTGATCGAGTCAGTGCGCGACCTGATCGGCCAGGGGGTGGCGACCCGTCTCGGGGCCGTGGTTCGTCCGAACACCGCCGGCGCCAGCACGCTGGCGGCGCTGGCCTGCACGCCGGACGAGGTCGAGCGCGTCGGCCGCCTCGTCTCCGCGGAGGCCGGCGTGACCCACAACTACGCGCGCGAACACGCGACCCTGCCGCTCTGGTTCGTGGTGACGGGGGCCAACCGGACCGCCGTGGAGGCGACCTTGCGCCGTATCCGGGTGCGCACGCGCCAGCGGGTCTTCTCCTTCCCGCTGGAGCGGGAATACCGGATCGACCTCGGCTTCGGCACCGATCCGGGGCGGCGCGAGCTGCGCTGCGATCCGGCCCGCTCCGCCTTCGCGGTCCTGCCGATCGACCGGCGCATCCTGGCGGCGATCGAGAACGGGCTGCCGCTCGTCGCGGAGCCCTACGGGGCGCTGGCGGAAACCCTCGGACTCCGTCCGGAGGCGGTGCGCGGCCGGCTGGCGCGGCTCCTGCTCGGCGGCGTGGTGAAGCGCCTCGGCCTCGTCGTCCGGCACCGCACGCTGGGGTTCGGATCCAACGCCATGGTGGTGTTCGATCCGGGAGACCGACCGGTCGACACCTTGGCGCAGCGCTTCCTGCCGGTGCCGTCCGTCACGCTTCTCTACGCCCGCCGGCCGGCACCGCCGGTCTGGCCGTACCGGCTCTACGCCATGATCCACGGGCGGGAGCGCGGGGAGGTGCTCGCCGAGGTGGACCGCCTGGTCGCGCTCGCCGGCCCGCCGCTGCACTACGAGGTTCTCTTCTCGACGACCTGCTTCAAGCAGACCGGCGCAAGGCTCTCGGCCTGAGGAGGACCACGATGCTCGACGCCACCGACCGTCTTCTCGTCAACGCCCTCCAGGGCGGCTTCCCGCTCGTGCCGCGTCCCTTCGCGGCCGTGGCGGCCGCGCTCGGCCTCGCCGAGGCGGACGTGATCGGCCGAGTCCAGGCTCTCACCGAGACGGGGGTCCTGTCGCGCTTCGGCCCGATGTTCGACGCCGAGCGGATGGGCGGCGCCGTCTGCCTCTGCGCGACGGCGGTGCCGGAGGACCGGTTCGAGGCCGTCGCCGCCGTGGTCGGGGCCTTTCCGGAGGTCGCGCACAATTACGAGCGGCGGCACGCGCTCAACATGTGGTTCGTGCTCGCCACGGAGACGGCGGACGGCATCGCGGCGGCGGCGGCGCGGATCGAGGCCGCGACGGGGCTCCCGGTGTACCGGTTCCCGAAGGAGCGGGAGTTCTTCATCGGCATGAGGGTCGAGGCATGACGCAGGCGACGCTCGCGCCCCCCCGCCCCGCCGCGGGGCTCGACGCCACCGATCGGCGGATCGTCGCGGCCACCCAGGACGGGCTGCCGCTGGTGCCGGAGCCGTACCGGGCGGTCGCCGACCGGCTCGGCCTGGAGGAGCGCGAGGTCATCGCGCGGCTCGGGCGGATGCTCGACGCGGGGATCATCCGGCGCATCGGGGCCGTGCCCAACCACTACCGGCTCGGGCTGGTGGCGAACGGCATGACGGTCTGGGACGTGGACGACGCAGTGGTGGACCGGCTCGGCGCGGCGGTCGGCGCGCTGCCCTTCGTCACGCACTGCTACCGGCGGCCGCGCGCCCTGCCGGCCTGGCCCTACAACCTCTTCGCCATGGTGCACGGGACGACGCGCGACGAGGTGGAGGCCAAGCGGGCGGAGGTCGCAGCGGTGCTGGGCGCCGCGGCGCGGCGCGGGGAGGTTCTCTACTCCACCCGCATCCTGAAGAAGACCGGCCTGAGGATCGCCGGCTGACAATCGTCAAGCGCCGGCGGGCACGGACGGGGTAACCGTTGGGCTGCCGGACCTTCGAGGACGCCCATGTTCCGTCTGACGCGCTTCCTGAAAGAACTCACCGAGCCGACCCCCGTCCGCCCGCGGCGCGACCTGCCGGGGCCCGTGGTGATCTGGAACCTCGTCCGCCGCTGCAACCTGAAGTGCAAGCACTGCTATTCGATCTCCGCCGACGTCGACTTCCCCGGCGAACTGACGACCGCGGAGGTGTTCCGGACGATGGACGACCTGAAGGCCGCGCGCGTGCCGGCCTTGATCCTCTCCGGCGGCGAGCCGCTGATGAGGCCCGACATCTTCGCGATCGCGGAGCGGTCGCGGAGCCTCGGCTTCTCGACCTCGCTCTCCTCGAACGGCGCGCTGATCGACGAGGCCATGGCCGACCGGATCGCGGCGGCGGGGTTCGACTATGTCGGGGTCAGCCTCGACGGCATCGGCGACACCCACGACCGCTTCCGCGGCGAGGACGGGGCCTTCCGGGCGTCGCTGCGCGGCGTGCGGCTCCTGGTCGGGCGCGGCGTGAAGGTGGGCCTCCGCTTCACCATGACGATGGACAACCGCGACCAGTTCCCGGCGCTTCTCGACCTCATGAAGGCCGAGGGCTGCACCAAGTTCTACCTGTCGCATCTCAACTATTCGGGGCGCGGCAACAAGAACCGGGGCGACGACGCGCGGCTCGACGTCACGCGCGACGCCATGCGGCGGCTCTTCGCGGTCGCCTGGGCGGACGTGCTCGCCGGCTCGGAGCGCGAATACGTGACCGGCAACAACGACGCCGACGGCGCCTACCTGTATCTCTGGGCGCGCGAGGTGGCCCCGGACCGGGCCGAGCACCTGCGGGCCAAGCTCGCCGAATGGGGCGGCAACGCCTCGGGGGTCAACGTCGCCAACATCGACAACCTCGGCGCGGTGCATCCCGACACCTTCTGGTGGGACCGGAGCCTCGGCAACGTGAAGGACAGGCCCTTCGGGGAGATCTGGGCAGACCGATCCGATCCGCTGATGGCGGGCCTCAAGGCGCGGCCGCGCAAGATCGGCGGGCGCTGCGCGACCTGCCGGTTCTTCGACATGTGCGGGGGTAACACGCGGGTGCGCGCCTGGCGGCTGACCGGCGACGCCTTCGCGGAGGATCCCGCCTGCTATCTCGACGACGCCGAGATCGGCGCCTCGCCCGGCGCCGAGCGCCTCGCCGTCACGCCCTTCCGGGGACAACGCCATGAAGCGCCCTCGCTCCTCTGACGCCCTCGTCTCGGCGCTCCTCGCCGTCGCGGCCACGATGTCGGCCGGACCGGCCCTCGCCGGGCCGGACGCGGCCGCGATCTACCGCGACACCTGCGCGACCTGCCACGGCGAGGCCCGGCTCGGCGGCCAGGGGCCGGCACTGCTGCCGGTCTCGCTCGGGCGCGTGAAGCCGGCCGACATCGCCAAGGTGATCGCCGAGGGGCGGCCCGCGACCCAGATGCCGGCCTTCGGCGAGGCGCTCGGCGCGGATGCGGTCTCGGCGCTCGCCGCCTTCGTGCTCCGGGAGCCCGAGGTGCGGCCGGACTGGACCGAGGCCGACATCCGGGCGAGCCGGGTGGAGGGCCCGGCCGAGCCCGTGGCGACGCCGCCGCCGGTGGCCGACCCGCTCAATCTCTTCGTGGTCGTCGAGGCGGGCGACCACCATGTGACGATCCTCGACGGCGACCGCATGGAGCCGGTCGCCCGGTTCCCGTCCCGCTACGCGCTGCACGGCGGCCCGAAGTTCACCCCGGACGGACGCTTCGTGTTCTTCGGCTCGCGCGACGGCTGGATCACCAAGTTCGACCTGAAGACCTTCCGGATCGTCGCGGAGGCGCGCGCCGGGCTCAACATGCGCAACATCGCGCTGTCGGCGGACGGGCGCTGGATCGCGGCGGCGAACTACCTGCCCTCCACCATCGCGATCCTGTCGGCTGAGACGCTCGAGCCGGCCAGGCTCTTCCCGGTGGCGGACCTGCGGGGCACGCCCTCGCGCGTCTCGGCGATCTACCAGGCGCCCAACCGGTCGAGCTTCATCGCGGCGCTGAAGGACGTGCCGGAGGTCTGGGAGATCGCCACGGACCCGAACGCACCGCCGGTCTTCAGCGGGCTCGTGCACAGCCACGAGAAGGGCATGGTCGAGGCGCTCGCGACCTCGAAGGGCCTCTTCGCGCTCCGCCGCATCGCGGTCGAGCAGCCGATCGACGACTTCTTCTTCGATACCGGCTACCGGCATCTGCTCGGCGCGTCGCGCGACGGCGACAAGGGCGTGGTGGTCAACCTCAACGTCGGCCGGACGATCGCCACCATCCCGCTGCCCGGCATGCCGCATCTCGGCTCCGGGATCTCGTTCGACTGGCAGGGCCGCCGGGTCATCGCGGCGCCTCACCTCAACCAGGCGAAGCTCTCCTTCATCGACGCGACCGACTGGACCGTGATCAAGACCATCGAGACGGCAGGGCCTGGCTTCTTCCTGCGCTCGCACGAGCGCACGCCCTACATCTGGGCCGACGCCATGCTGGGCAAGGCGCGCGACGGCATGCAGATCATCGACAAGCGGACCCTGGAGATCGTGAAGACGATCGTGCCGGAGCCCGGCAAGACGGCTGCGCATACCGAGTTCGACCGGACGGGACGCTTCGCGCTCGTCTCCGTCTGGGAGGACCCCGGGGCGCTCGTCGTCTACGACGCCGAGACACTGGAGCCGGTGAAGCGGATCCCGATGCGCAAGCCGGTCGGCAAGTACAACGTCTACAACAAGATCACCTTCTCGGAAGGCACCAGCCACTGAGGCCGGTTCGCGGTCGATGGAGGCCGGCAGGGCCCCGACAGGGCCGAAGCACACAGGAGGAGCCCATGACCGCCCTTACGAGCCATCCCGCCCGGACCGGGGTCGGGGCGATCGCGGTGCTGTTCGGGCTCCTGACCATCGCGTCGGGCGGCATGGCCCTGTTCGGCTCGGCCGAGAGCCGGGCGGCGGTGGGCAACGCGGTACCGTTCGTGCTGTGGTTCAACTTCCTGGCCGGCTTCGCGTATGTGGCGACCGGCGCCGGCATCGTCGCGGGGCGGCCGTGGAGCCTGAAGGCCGCGGTCGCGATCGCGGGCGCGACGATCCTCGTCTTCGCGCTCTTCGGCCTCCACGTGCTCCAGGGCGGCGCCTACGAGATGCGGACCGTGGGCGCCATGGCGCTGCGGTCCGGCTTCTGGCTGTTCGTCGCCGCCTATCTGGGCAGGCGGGTCCGCGCCGGCGCCGCCCTCTAGAGGTTCTCGAGGGGCGCCTCAGCCGGGGGGCCGGAAAGCCCGGCAGACGGCGGGGTCGGTCTCCAGGCGCGGACCGCCGATGAGATCGATGCAGTAGGGGATCGCGGGAAAGACGGCGTCGAGGCAGGTGGCGATGGAGGTCGGCTTGCCGGGCAGGTTCACGATGAGCGTGGATCCGCGCGTGCCGGCGACCTGGCGCGACAGGATGGCGGTCGGCACCTCGCGCAGGCTGGCGAGGCGCATGGCCTCGCCGAAGCCCGGCAGGATCCGCTGGCAGACGTCCGCGGTCGCCTCCGGGGTGACATCCCGGGGCGCCGGCCCGGTGCCGCCGGTGGTCAGCACGAGCGGGCAGAGGGCCGCCAGCTCGACCAGGGTGGCGGCGAGGAGCGCCCGGTCGTCGGGGATAACGCGCAGTTCCGCCGTCCAGGGGGTGACCAGCACCCGCCCCAGATAGGCCTCGACGGCGGGGCCGCCCCGATCTTCGTAGAGGCCGGCCGCGGCGCGGTCGGAGCTGACCAGGATTCCGATGCGGACCGGTGCGTCCATGGGTTCCTCCACGTTCCGGCGGCCCGCCGGTCAGCCGCAGCTTCCCGTGCGGGACCCGCAGGCGCAGCCGTGCACGTGCGTCGCGGCGGCCTCGTCGACAGGCGCCGCCTCGCGGCCGATGCGCACGTGCCAGTCCGCGGGACCGCGCTTCAGATACTCCCAGCGGAAGGCGCCGGGATAGACCTCCCCGAAGCCGTAGAGGAGACCGACCGGGTCGTGGTCGTTGACGATCTCGATGGCCTCGCCGGGCGCGAGCGCCTCGAAGCGGCGGAAGACGAGGACGTGGCGCTGGGGCCGCGGCAGGGTACGGACGTCGATGACGCAGTCGTCGCAGGTGTCGCTCATGGGTGCCGTTCCGGGTTCGTGGGCGGCCGGTTCGCCGCCGGACCATCCCTACCCGGGGGGCCCGGCCGGCTCGTTGCGCCGGCGCAAGGATCGGGCGACCGGACATCGCCGGGGCGCGCGGTCTCGCGGCGGACACTGGCCGATGCCGGCCCGCTGCGCTATGCGTGCGGGGTTGCACAGGACCGGGCGCATGGCGAACATAGATCGATCGTTGGTAGCGGGATTGCCCTCCTTCGCGGGACTGTCGGCGGAGCAGATCGACGAGGTGCTGCGGGAGGCGCAGGTGCTGCGCTATCCGAAGGGGGCGAACGTCTTCCAGCAAGACGAGGCGGCCCATTCCTTCTTCGTCCTCCTCCACGGACATCTGCGGGTCTACCGCCTGACCCCCGACGGGCAGCAGGTCGTGGTCCGCTACGTCTCGCAGGGCGAGGTCTTCGGGGTCGCCATGGCGATCGGCCGGACCACCTATCCGGCGACCGCCAACGCGGTGGTCGACAGCATCGCGCTGGCCTGGCCGTCCGCGGCGTGGCCGAGGCTCGTGTCCAGGCATCCCGCGCTTGCCGCCAACACGCTCCAGACCGTCGGGTCGCGTCTGCAGGAGGCGAACACGCGGGTGGTGGAGATGTCGACCGAACAGGTCGAACGGCGGGTGGCGCACGCGCTCCTGCGGCTCGCCGGCCAGGCCGGGCGCAAGGTGGAGGCCGGCGTGCGCATCGACTTCCCGATCAGCCGGCAGGACGTGGCGGAGATGACCGGCACCACGCTCCACACGGTCAGCCGCATCCTGAGCGCCTGGGAGGAGAAGGGGCTGGTCGAGGGCGGCCGGCAGCGGATCACGCTCCGCGACCCGCACCGCCTCATGCTGCTGGCGGAGGGCGAGGCGGACGGAGACTGACCGCGGCGCGCCGATGGGGTGGCGGGCCCCTGCCCTCCGCTTCGCTCCGGCCGGGGATGCGGGGGAGAGGGGGTGCCTCGAGGTCGGGGGATCTTGCCTCGGCTCACCAGGGGTCGGCAGGCGCGGGGCGCGGCTCGGCCGAGGCGGACCGGAGCGCCGACAGGAACGGGGCGAGGTCGGCGCGGTGCTCCCGGCACGCGTCCTCGACCGTGTGGAAGCAGGCGATCGGACAACCGACGCAGTGGAACCGGTGGTCCAGGAAGACGCGGATCGTCTCCGGGGCCGACCGCATGACGGTGTCGACGAGGGTGGTGGCTTCGATCGTCACGATCGTTCTCCCCGGGGCTGTCCCATGGAGACCCTAGCGCCCCGGTGGCGCGCGTCTTTGCGGGCGGACAAAGACCGGACGCCGGGCACCGGTCCGGCTCCGGACGATGCTCCCCGGACGAACGGTCCGTGGCGGCCTCAGTCGAGCCGGCGGCGCAGGCCCACGTCGCGGGCGTGGGCGCGGCGGACCATCTCGGCATAGTAGGGCTCGAGGCGCCTGGCGGCGGCCCGCGCGGCGGCCATGTCGGGTTCGGCGATGCGCATGATCTCGCGCGCCTCCCGCCGAAGCGCGGCCTCGTCGACCGTCAGGACCCGGCCGTCGCGGACGACCCAGCGTCCGCCGACCATGACGTGGCGCACCGAGGAGCCCGTCTCGCAATAGACGAGCTGGCGCTCCAGGTCGTTCAGCGGGGTGAAGGCGAGCGTGTCGAGGTCGATCAGCATCAGGTCCGCCAGGGCCCCGGGCGCGAGGCGGCCGATGCGGCCCTGAAGGCCGAGCGCACGGGCGCCGCCGTCCCAGAGCGTGTCGAGGACCTCGCCGGCGGTCGGCCAGGTGGCGGGGTCCGGATCGGCGAGGGTATGGACGAGGCCGGCGGTCTTGGCGGCGGCCCAGAGGTTGGCGCCGTCGTCGGCGATGAGCTCGTCCGTGCCGAGGCACACGTGAATGCCGGCGCGCCGCCAGGCCCGGAAGGGCGCGATGCCGCTGCCCAGGCGCAGGTTGCAGACCGGGTTGTGGGCGACGGTGACGCCGGTGTCCGCCAGGATCGCCATGTCGGCGTCGTCGACCCAGATGGCGTGGATGACGACGGTGTCGGGCGAGAGCGCGCCCTCGTCGCGGGCGTAGCGCACCAGGGACCGGCCGTACTTCTCGTCGCCGAGCACGCGCTGGACCTTGGTCTCCAGGATATGGACGTTGAAGGGCAGGTGGCGTTCGCGCGAGAGGCGCGCGAGGGCATGGAGGTAGGGGACCGTCACGCGCTGGGGCGCCGAGCAGGACAGGGCGGCCGCGAGACGCCCGTCCTCCGCGCCGTGCCAGCGGCCGATCAGGTGGTCGTAGAGGTCGAGCAATTCCCCGGCGGACTGGCGGGGGGCGGCGTCCATCTCGCGCCGGAAAGAGGCGGGGAGCAGGTCGGCCAGGAAGGGGAATTTCTCGTATTCGACGACGTTCGGCTGGTCGATCGCCACGCGGGCGCGGATGCCGGCGTCGCGGTAGGCCTCCATGATGCCGTCGACGCTCTCCGGCGTGGCGACCGGCACGTGGAAGGCGTCGTCCATCACGCTGGTGACGCCGAGCTTCAGCATCTCCAGCGCGCCCAGCATGGTGCGCACGTAGGCGAGCCGGCCGGAGGCCGCCCCTTCGGCGAGGGGCGGCACCTCGTAGAGCATGAAGAGTTCGAGCGGCAGGCCGTCGAGCATTCCCTTCATGAAGTTGCCCGGCGAGTGGAAGTGGGCGTTGATCAGGCCCGGAGCGACCAGGTGGCCGCCCGCCTCGACGACCTCGGCTTCGGGGCCGGCCCGGAGCCCGGGCCCGATCGCGGCGACGAGGCCGTTCTCGACCAGGAGGTCGGCGGGGACCGGCCGGCGGCCGTCCGGCGTATCGGCGAGCACGGTCGCACCACGGATGAGGATGGGTCTCGGCGCGGGCATGCGCGGGCGCTCCTTCGGAAAGGCGGGGGGCGTCGTCCCTGTCGATGCCGAAGGCGCTGGTGGGGGCGCGGCGGAAGATCGGCGGCCGGGCGGGCCGCGGCGGGTGACGTGACCTATGGTTTGCACGCCTCTTGGTCAGCGAGAAGCCCAACTTGCAGGCAGCTACGGCAGGCGCGGTGACTGTTCGCTAGGCATTCGCCGGAACGGATCGACGGGCACTGCGCCATGCTCGCCGGCACTTCGGCAGAATTGCGCGGGTCCCGGCGGCAGGCCCTGCATGGCACGGGGTTTGCTGAATGTATTCCAGCGCAGAGCGTCAGGCTCTTTCGGGTTGGCGTGCCCATCGTCGGGATCCCGTAGGGGCTTCCGGTCGTGGGCGTGCGCCCATGTCCGGTCGGCTCGCCGGCTCAACGGTGGTTAGAGCCAGGACGGGGTCCGTTCGGTTCCAGTATGAGGACCGGAGGGGACCATGTGCGATCGTGATGGGACTTTCTACCGCAATTTCTCCCGCCGCAACTTCCTGAAGTCGTCCGCGACTGCGGCCGCCACACTGGCCCTGCCGCCCTCGCTCGCCGGCCTGCTGATGCCCGAACCGGCCTTCGCGGCCACGACCGTCAAGGCGACGCACGGCTCCGGCTTCTGCAACATGGGCATCTTCCTCGCCAAGGAGCGCGGGCTGACCAAGGCGGACGGGGTCGACCTCGAGTTCGTGGTGACGCCGTCCAACACCGAGATCACCACGATGTTCGGCGCCGGCCTCGTCGACATCTCGATGATCCCCTACTCCAACTTCATGACGCTCTACGATGCCGGCGCGCCGGTGAAGATCGTCGCCGGCGGCGGCGTGCAGGGCTGCATCATCGTCGCCAAGGAGGGCATCAAGTCGGCCGCGGACCTGAAGGGCAAGACCTTCGGCACGTTCCAGGCCGACACGCTGGAGGTGCTTCCCTACGACTACCTGAAGAAGGCCGGCCTGACCTTCAAGGACGTCCAGATCAAGTATCTCGACACCTCGCCGGAGCTGGCGCAGGCCTTCATCGCCGGGGCCGTGGACGCCATCTGCCACATCGAGCCCTACGCCACCCAGTGCGTCCTCGGCCGCAAGGGCGCGACCGTGCTCTCCGACGGCACCGACCTCTACGGCAAGGGCTATTCGGACTGCGTGCTCGCCGCCCGCACACCGCTCATCGAGAAGAACCCGGCCGCCGTGAAGGCCGTCATCAAGGCGCTCATGGTGGCGCAGAGCCAGGCCGAGGCGGACAAGGCCGCGGCGCTGAAGGACACGGTCGGCAAGTACTACAAGACCTCCATGGACGCGGCGATCGACGCCTCGACCAAGCAGCCGATCGTGGTCGACCAGCGCAACCAGACGCAGTTCATCATCGACCGCGGCGTCTCCATGCAGGAGCTCGGCTACGTCAAGAAGCTGCCCGACAAGGGCGCCTTCGACTGGTCCCTGCTGGAGTCCGTGATCGCCGACAACAAGGCGCTCTACGACGGGCTGAAGCTGAAGTCGGCCTGACCGGCCAAGGGCTACGACCGGGCGACCGGGCGGCGATCCGCCCCGGCCGCCCGGCCCCCATCGGGAACGGCGACGAGGACGAGGACGCCATGACCATGAGTGCAGAGCTGGGGCGCGCCGGCGCGGCCGGAGGGCCTTCCCCCGCCAAGGCCCCGCCGGGACCGACCGGCTTCCTGTCCCCGGCGGCGAAGCGCAGGATCTCGGCGCTCGTCTGGGGCCTCGTCTCGGTCGGGCTGTTCGGCGCGATCTGGGAGCTGCTCTGGTACGTGGAACTCGCCAACCCGCTCCTGCTGCCGCCGCCACATCTCTTCCTCCAGGACATTCCGGGGACGCTGAAGTTCTTCGACCGGTCCAACAAGGTCGGGCACGTGGGGACCGGCGGTGGCATCGACGCGCTCGCCATCACGGCCGCCTGGACGGTCTTCCGGGTGTTCACCGGGCTGATGCTCGGCCTCGTGATCGGGACGGCGGTCGGGGCGCTCATCCACTACGTCAAGGCGGCGCGCAACCTGCTCCTCGGCACGGTGCTGCTGCTCGCGCCGATCTCGCCGGTGGCGTGGCTGCCGGTCGCCATCTTCGTGTTCGGCATCGGAGACGTGCCGGCCATCTTCCTGGTGTTCATCACGGTGTTCTTCGCGATCGTGCTGTCGACCGGCGCGCAGATCGCCAGCGTGCCGAAGAACTACCTGCACGTGGCGCGCATCATGGGCGCGACCGAACGGCAGACCTTCTGGCGCGTGATCCTGCCCGCCATCCTGCCGAGCCTGTTCCTCACCGTCCGGCTCAACCTGCTCGGCGCCTGGATGGTGGTGCTCGTGGCCGAGACCGTGGGCGTCGGCACCGGGCTCGGGCAGATCACCAACATGGCGCGCGCCACCTTCAACGCCAAACTCGTGTTCTTCAACATGGCGGTCATCGGAGCGCTCGGTTTCCTTTCGGACTGGGCCCTGCGCGAATTCCAGCACAAGACGCTCTGGTGGGTCGCCCCCGGCGAGGGAGCCTCCCGATGAACCAGCCCCGCACGTCCCGCCCCGCGGTCGCCGTCCGGAACGTCGACAAGATCTGGACCCCGGAGGGGCGCTCCCCCGTGGAGGCCATCCGCGGCCTCGACTTCGAGGTCGCGCCCGGCGAGTTCGTGGTGCTGCTCGGACCCTCGGGCTGCGGCAAGTCCACGCTCCTCTACATGATCGCCGGGCTCGAGCCGGTCAGCGCCGGCACGATCGTGTGCGACGGGCTGCCGGTCACGGAACCCTCCGCGGAGCGGGGGCTGATCTTCCAGGAGGCCTCGCTGTTCCCGTGGCTGACCATCGCCGACAACGTGGCCTTCGGGCTTTCCATCCAGGGCATCCAGGTGGCGCGCCGACGCGAGATCGCCGTGGAGATGCTGAAGCGCGTGGGGCTCGGCGACATGCTCGACAAGAAGCCCGACGAGCTCTCGGGCGGCATGCGGCAGCGGGCGGCCTGCGCGCGCGCCCTGGCGATGAAGCCCAAGGTGCTGATGATGGACGAGCCCTTCGCGGCGCTCGACGTGCAGACTCGCTCGCGCATGCAGGACTTCCTGCTGCAGATCTGGCGCGACAGCGGCGCCTCGATCCTGCTCGTCACCCACTCGATCGACGAGGCGATCTCGCTCGCCGACCGGGTGGTGGTGTTCACGGCCCGGCCCGGGCGGGTGAAGACCATCGTGCCGATCGACCTGCCGAGGCCGCGGCCAAGCCGCGACCCGCGCTACCACGAATACCGCGACCTCTTCACCGAGCTGCTGGCGGCCGAGGTGGACCGCGCCTTCGCCGAGCAGGAAGCCGCCTGACGCGACCCTCGAGGCCATGACGAGCGAACCCTTCCGGATCGGCGCGGTCGCCATCGGCCCCGCCGGACGAGACCCCGCGCCCCTGCGCGCCGAGGCGGAAGCCGGCATCCGCCGTGCGGCCGGGGCCGGCGCGCGCCTCGTCGTCCTGCCGGAGCTTTTCGCCTGGCCCTATGCGGCGGCGGAGGATCCGGCGGCGTGGCCGGTGGCTGAGCCGGGCGACGGCCCGACCAGCCGCTGGGCGGCCCGACTGGCGATCCAGCACGAGGTCGGCATCCTGTGGGGCGCCGCCATCGAGCGGACCGGCGGGCTGCCGGTGAACGCCGCCCGCCTCGCCCGGCCGGACGGGCGGGTCGAGACGGTCGCGGCCAAGATCCACCTGCCGCCCGCGTCGCGGGAAGACCTGTACGGCGAGGCGGACCACTTCTCGGCAGGTCCGCCGCGCGTCACCGCCTTCACGTTCGGCCCCGTCAGGGTCGCGCCGCTCGTCTGCTACGACCGGCGCTTCCCCGAATGCTGGGGCGCGGCCGCGGCCGCCGGCGCGGACGTGGTGGCGGTCCTGGTCGCGGGTCCGGCGCCCGGCGACCCGCCCGGCTTCTTCCGCGGCGAACTCGCCACCCATGCCCGCTCGAACGCCGTCTACGCGATCGCGGCGGCGCGCTTCGGCACCGAGACCGTGACGGGCCGGCCCGTCGCGCATGACGGCGAGACGGTCGCGGTCCGGCCGGACGGGCACGTGGTCCTGGCCGCGGCGCCGCCCGGCGAGCCGCTCGTCCTCCTCGACGTCGACGCGGGCCGGCTCGCCGCCGCGCGGGACGGAAATCCCACCGCCCGGCGCCTGCGCGTCGGCGGCGCCCCCACACAAGACCCTGCCTTCCAAGGAGAAACGCCATGGCAGAACTGATCGTCCAGGCCCGCCACCTCGTGACCGGCGCCGCGGACCGCCACACGCCCATCGTGGTCGACGACGGCGCCGTGCTGGCGCGCGACGGCGTGGTGGTGGCGACCGGCTCGCTCGACGAGATGGTGAAGCTCGCGCCTACGGCGCCGGTGAAGAAATATCCGAAGCACGCGATGCTGCCGGGCTTTGTGAACTCGCACCACCACGTGGGGATCACGCCGCTGCAGCACGGGTCGCCAGACCATCCGCTGGAGCTGTGGTTCGCGAGCCGCATCCCGGCGCGGCGGATCGACCTCTACCTGGACACGCTCTACTCCGCCTTCGAGATGATCGCCTCGGGCATCACCACGGTGCAGCACATCCACGGCTGGATGCCGGGCGGCTACGGGGCGATCCACGAAGCGGCCACCAAGGTCCTGACCGGCTACCGGACGATCGGGATGCGGGCCTCCTACTGCTACGCGGTGCGCGAGCAGAACCGGCTCGTCTACCAGGCCGACGAGGAATTCTGCGCGAGCCTGCCGAAGGAGCTCGGGGCACGGCTCCAGGCCTACCTGACCACGCAGGTGATGCCCTTCGCGGACTTCATGCGGCTCTTCGACCAGCTCACCGCCGAGAATGCCGGGCAGCGCCTCACCCGGGTCCAGCTGGCGCCCGCGAACCTGCACTGGGTGTCAGACGACGGCCTGCTCGCCATGCAGGAGAAGTCCAAGGCGACCGGCGCGCCCATGCACATGCACCTCCTGGAGACCGCGCTCCAGAAGGAATACGCCTACCGGCGGACCGGCAAGACCGCCGTCCGGCACCTCCACGACCTCGGCCTCCTCGGTCCACACATGACGCTCGGCCACGGCGTCTGGCTGACCGCCGAGGACATCGACATCGCGGCCGACACGGGCACCTGCATCTGCCACAACTGCTCTTCCAACTTCCGCCTGCGCTCCGGGCTCGCGCCGCTCAACGTCTGGGAGGCGAAGGGCATCAACGTCGGGATGGGGCTCGACGAGGCCGGCATCAACGAGGACCGGGACATGCTGCAGGAGCTGAAGCTGGCGCTTCGGGTCCACCGTACGCCGGGCTTCGACGACGACGTGCCGACGCCGACCCAGATCTTCCGCATGGCGAGCGAGGGCGGCGCCAAGACGACCGCCTTCGGGTCGTCGATCGGCCGGCTCGACCCAGGCCGCTTCTTCGACGCGGTCCTGATCGACGTCGACCAGGCCTTCTACCCCTACCAGGACGCCGACATCCCGATGCTCGACGCGCTCGTGCAGCGTGCGCACAGCCGGCACGTCTCCGCGGTCTACGTGGACGGCGAGGTCGTCTATGCGGACGGCAAGTTCACCAAGGTCGACCGCGACGCGGTGCTGGCCGAGATCCACGACCTGCTCGCCAGGCCGCGCACGCCCGAAGAGGTCGCCCGCCGCCAGCTCGGCTTCGACGTATTCCCGCATGTGAAGAAGTTCTACGAAGGCTACATCCGGGACGAGCCGCGCAAGCCCTTCTACGAGGCCTCCTCGTCGGTCTGACCCGGTCCGGGCCGGGCGCCCCCCCAAGGGCGTCCGGCTACGCCTTGCGCCTCCCCTGCCCCGCCCCCCGCGCGCCGTCGCGCCCGATTCACGGACCGTCACAAGAGCGCGAGGCCGCCGCCGCCCGTTGCGTCATACACGCCGATGTCATTCCCCCCGACGGGGTGCGTCGGTTAACAGTGCGCGCTTCGAGGATCGTGTTCATTGCATTCGTGGCAGCCGGTCCGCACACTGCGATCCGGCCGCGGGGACACGGGTCCCCGGCGGGCGGCGCAGGCGGCCGGACGGGGTCATTGCGCAGGAGAGGAAGCGGTCGCCGACGGGACAAGCGTCGGTGGCGGCGGGACGGGTTTCGATGACGGGCGGGCACAACGCCGGGATCCTGTTCGGCGACATCGTCGACAGCATGCAGCTCTACGAGACGTTCGGCGACAGGGCGGCGCTCGACGCGATCGACGGCTGCCTCGGCGCGATCGGCGAGGTGGTGCGTCGGTTCGACGGCACCGTCGTCAAGACGATCGGCGACGAGTTGATGGCCGCTTTTCCGGACGCCCTCGGCGGGTCGCTGGCAGCGCGGGCCGTGCAGGAGCGGGTCGAGGGGCTGCCGCCGCTCAGGGCGCCGGACAGCACGGCCAAGCTGCGGCTGCGGATCGGCTTCGTGTTCGGCCCGGTGATCGAGGACCGGGGCGACTATTTCGGCGATACCGTGAACGTCGCCTCGCGGCTGGTGCGGATCGCCCGGCCTGGGCAGATCATGACGACGCTGGACACCGTGGCGCTGCTGCCGCCGCCGCACCGGGCGGCGACGCGGCAGCTCGCCGACCAGTTCGTGAAGGGGCGCAGCGAGGAGCTCAGCGTCGTGGAGATGCTGTGGCAGAAGGAGCGCGACCTCACCCACGTGGTCCGGATGGCGGGCGAGCGGTCGATCGGCCCGGGCTCGAATCGCAAGCTCGTCCTGACCATCGGGGACCGGCGCTGGGTGTTCGACGACAACCACGGCCGGATCGAGCTCGGGCGCGACCGGGCCTGCGAGGTGCCGCTCGCCGACGCCAACGCATCACGCCGGCACGCCACCCTGGAGCGGCGGCGCGGGCAGTGGGTGCTGACGGACCACAGCACCAACGGCACCTACGTGACGCTCGCGGACGCCGACGAGATCGAACTTTGCCGCGAAGACCTCATCCTGATCGGGTCCGGCCGGATCAGCTTCGGGCATCCGGCGGCGGACGCTGACCCTGCCGAGCTCCTGTCCTTCCAGCTCGCCTGAGGCGGCGGCTTGGGGCCCGATCCTCTCAGGACCTGCGGACGGAGCGGGCGTCGATCAGTTCCGCGGTGGTATCGGCGAGGCGGTCGGCCAGCACCTTGATGATCTTCAGGGCGAGCGACGGGAAGCCCTCCAGCAGGCGCAGGAAGTCGTCCTTCTGGATGCGCAACACCTCGAGGGCGCCATGGGCGCGGACGGTCGCGGTGCGGGTGACGTCGCACAGGATCGAGATCTCGCCGACGATGTCGTTCGACGCGATGGTCGCCACATGGATCTCGCCGGCCGGCGTGTCGACGATCACGTCCGCCGATCCGCTCAGCACCACATAGGCCGCATCGCCGGTGTCGCCCTGCCGGAACACCACCTCGCCAGGCTGGAAACGCAGGCGGCGCGACGAGAAGGCGAGAAGCTTGAGCTTCGCCGGCTCTATGCCCGCGAAGAGCGGGACTCGCCTGAGGAGTTCGACTTCGTCCTTCAGAGTCATGCTCACGTCCGCCCGTTCCTCTCCTTGCCGGTCAGCTCACCAGGCGTTTCAGAACGCCCTCTGTCTGCACCAGATCGTCGTATTCGCCGTCCTCCGCCAGGCTCGCCCCGTCGAAGACGATAACACGGTCGAAATGTTTCGCGAGGCTCGGCATGGATAGGGCCCAGACGACACCGCCATCGGCTCCGGTCGAGCGTCGGTAGGCGAGCACGTTCGCCAGGATCTGTTCCTGGACGCGACCGTCCAGCGCCGCGAGCGGCCGGTTGAGCAGCAGGTAGTCAGGCCGTTTCAACAAGGCTCGGGCGAGATTGATCTTCTGCCGGAGGCCCAGCGTGACGCGCCGCCCGCCCGGCCCGATGCCGAAGCGGAGCCCCACGCCGACGACCATCCGGTAGAGGCCGAGTTCGCGGAAGATCTCCAACACCAGCGCGGTCACGCGCCGGCTCGCGTCCGAGTAGTGGTGGCCGACGCGCCCGAAGAGCGCGTTGTCCAGGAGCGTCGCCGAGCGGTTGAAGCGTTCCGAGTCGTAGCGCTCCAGCCCGTTGGCGAGGGGGGTGGGCAGGTCGGCGTGGAAGATCTCGCGAGCCTCGACGATACGCGCCATCAGGTCGTCGTCGAGCAGGCCGAAGCGGAGCCGGGGCTCGATATACGCGAAGGCGAGCTGCAGGAGCTGCCGGCGATCGGCTTCGTCGGCGCGGTCCATATCGCGGCCGTCGCGGCGCTGCACGATGGCGCGCAGCGCCTGCAGGTCCTGCTCGCCGGCGATGGAGAGCTGCTGGAGCATGGAATGGTCGATCGCAACGTCGCGGAAGAGTTCGACGGCGTTCTCGGCGACCTCGAAGCCGAGGTCGTAGAGGCGCCGGTCGAGACCGGAGGTCTCCAGGATGCCGCGCAGGTAGGGATTCGCGGCGAGGGTCGAGGTCTCCAGCTCCGGGCCGGTGGCCGTGCCGAAGAGCAGGTTCTCGGCGACCGTCGCCTCCGGATTGTAGGCGCCCTCCTGGAACGGGATGACCAGCTCGGCCATGCCGAGCTCCTCCATGCGACGGCGCAGCTTGGCGCGGGCGGCGACGACCCGGGGCGGGATGTCGAGGTGGTGCTCCGGGTCGATGGAGGTCCTGAGGCCGATCTCGAAGACGTCGCCGGCCATGCCGACCGTCTCGAGCAGCGGCTCGAGCGCGTCGAAGAGGCGGCCTGCATCCTCGACTCCGGCGAGCCGGTAGTCGATCCAGTCGGCGCGCACGTCGAGCACCGGGTTCCCGGCTTTCATGGCCTCGGCCATCTCCCATTTCCGGCGCCTGGCCTCGGCGGCGTCGTAGATGGGCTCGGCGACGGGCGCATGCTTCAGGCCGTAGACGAGGTTCTCGAGTATGCTGCCCGCGAAGAGATGGGCTTCCGGCCCCGCATAGGCGATGCGGCGGCCGGTGACCGACTGCGGGAGCCTCTGCAAATCCTCGGACCCGGCCACAACCCGGCCGGTGGTGGGCCAGATCACCCGGGCCAGGGCATCGACCAGCGCCTCCCCGCCGCTCCCGGGCGTGCCGACGACCGCGACGGTCTGGCCGGGCCGGAAGGCGAGCGAGGTGCTGTCGAGCAGGCGGGCGCCGGTTTCGTCGATGAGGGTCAGGTTCTCGACCGCCAGGGGCCGGCCGAGCGGGCGGGGCTCCGTGGTCAGCGCCTGGCTCTCGGGCGGCAGGATGTCCCGGACGTCGAACTGCTCGACCACCTGGGCGTACTTGACCTGTACGTCCTGGCGATTCTGGTCCCAGTCGATCAGGTCCTTGAGCGGGCCCGGAAGGTCCTTGTAGGCGGCGATGACGGCGACGAGCTGGCCGACGTCGAGGCGTCCCTTCACGACGAGGTAGCCGCCGATCAGGTAGAAGAGGAAAGGCGTCAGCTGGGCCAGGAAGTTGTTCAGGAACTTGACCAGGAACTTCCACTGGTAGAGGTCGTAGCGGATGTGGAAGATGCGGGCCAGGCGAGCGCCGATCTCGGCCCGTTCCCAGTTTGACGTGTCGTTGGTTTGGATCGCGTTGATGCTCTCGACGATCTCGGCGACGCGGCCCGAGAGTTCGCGGGCGGTCAGCTGGCGTTCCCGGCCGAGCCGCAGGAGCCGCTTGCGCATCTTCGGGATGATCAGGACCTGAAGCGTGACCACGGAGGTCGCGACGATGCCGAGCCAGTGGTTCTGGACGACGATGAAGATGAGGGCCGTCAGCGCCTGCCCGGCGAGGAGCAGCGGTAGCACGAAGGCGTCGCCGATGAAGCCGCCGAGCGGCTCCACCTCGTCCTTGACCATCGTGGCGACCTCGGCCGGCTTGACGCGCTTGAAGTAGCTGGGGCCGTGGCGCAGGACCCGGTCGACGAGCTCGAAGCGGATGCGGCGGAGCATGCGCTCGCCGAGGCGGCCCTTGTAGGTGTTGATGTAGAACTTGAAGGCGCCGTTCACGACGACCAGCAGCAGGAAGACGATGCTGAGCCCGAGCAGCGCCTGCATGCGGTCGAGGGCGACGCCGTCGAACAGCACGACATGCCCGACCAGCGGCAGGTCGAAGGCGATCCGGAACATCGTGGCGGTGGAGGTCGGGTCCGGGAAGCCCTTGCCCTGCAGCGGGCCGCTGATGATCTGCTTCGGCAGGTCGAAGGACAGGAAGTAGGGGATCATCGAAAGCGCCACGACGCTCAGGATCCAGAGCTGCTGTGGCCTGGTGTGACGCCAGATGTAGCGGGCGAGGACCGGCTCCACGGATCAGCCCCTCCCGGCGGGCCACGGCGCGGCCATCCCCTGCCGGGCGGTGGCGGCGGGTGCGGCAAGATGCGGGATGCCGTCCGGGTGGGTCTCGTCGGTCACGGTCACGTCCTGTGTGCCCGAGCGGCAGGCTCGGCGCCGGTCGAACATAGATTATCGCGACGGCTGGCAATACAGATACGAATATCTGAATTGTGGGCTGGAGGACCGGCATGGCCGAGGACTGGCGCGACGTCTGCTTCGATCTCACCAGGGGCATCGCGGCCTATACGGGCAACGCGCTCGTCCGCGACCTCGCGCGCACCGTGGGGCGCCACCCTCAGGTCCGGATCGGGACGGCGTTCAACCGTAAGCAGGTCGCCAGCAAGCTCTGGGCGCGCGACTCGCTGTTGGCGACCCTCGGCGGGCGCTTCGGCACGATCCTGATCGTCGGCGGCTGGTACGGGGTGCTCGCCGCGATGCTGTTCGACGATCCGCGCTTCGAGGTCGAACGCATCGAGAGCCTGGACATCGACCCGGAGGTCGCCGCAGTGGCGACGACGCTCAACGGGCGGGCGGGCGATCGCTTCTCGGCGCGGACGGGGGACATGTACGCGGCCGACTACCAGAGCGCGCCGGCGGACCTCGTCGTCAACACGAGCTGCGAGCACATCGCTGACCTGCGCGGCTGGCTCGACCTGCTGCCGTCCGGGAGCCGGGTGCTCCTGCAGTCGAACGATTACTTCCGCGAACCCACCCATATCGCCTCCGTGCCGTCCCTGGCCGATTTCCAGGCGCTTGCCGGCCTCTCCGAGGTACGCTTCGCGGGCGCGCTGCCGACCCGCAACTACACCCGCTTCATGCTGATCGGGACGACCTAGCCGCCCGGCCGGCCGCCTCCGCGAGAATGTCGATGGTGCGGTCCGCGCCGCCGAGGTCGATGTGCGGACGGGGGATCGGCGGGCCGGCGAGGGCCGCCCGGATGGCGCCCGCCAGGCTCTCCGTGCCGAGCCGCGCCTCCTCGACCACCCGCGCGGCGCCGAGCTTGCGCAGGCGCTCGGCGCGGTCGGCCTGCTCGGTTTCGTGATCGCCGCGGAAGGGGACCAGGATGATCTCGCAGCGGGTCTGGAGGAGGTCGCAGACCGTGTTGTAGCCGGCTTGCGAGACGGAGACGCGCGCCGCGGCCAGAAGGGCGCGGAAATCCGGCCGGAAAGCCTCCACGCGGACGTTGGCGGGCGCGCCGGCGGCGAGCGCGGACCGATCGGCCTCGCGGAGATTGGGGCCGGTCAGCACGAGCATGCGCAGGTCCGGGGGCAGCCTGCGCGCCGCCGCCAGGGCGGCCTCGACGAGCCCCCTGCCGAAGGCGCCGCCGCCGGCGGAGACGACGACGTCCCAGGCCTCCGCGGCAGGCGGCTCGGGGGTCGCGGCGACGAGCCCGGTGTAGCGGATGCGGTCCTCGAAATCGCGCGCCCGCGGGAAGCCCGCCTCGAGCCGCGCGAAGGCGGGGTCGCCGTGGACGAGCACCAGGTCAAAGCGGCTGCGGATCAGGTCGACGGTCTCGGCGAGGCGATCGGGGCGGCGGTTCGCCTGGACGATGTCGCGGACCGAGCAGACGACCAACGGCCGCGGGCGGCGGGCGGCGGCACGCTCGAGGAGCGGGACCAGTTCGAAGGCGAGCTTGCGCCGGCCGAAGGGCCAGGCCTCGATCATCAGCACGTCGGCGCCGGAGCGGTCGAAGGCGTCGAGCAGGATGTCGCGGCGGCGGGCCTCGAAGGCGGCGTCGAGGGGCCGGTCGTCCTCGTCCACCATCACCGAGAAGGCGGCGTCCCGCGAGCGGATCGGCGGCAGGCGGACGGTCGCGGCGCCGGCCGGCGGGAAGCCCGGGACGGGCATGCCGCCGAGGGCGAGCGTGACGGCCATCCCCTTCCGCCCGGCGGCCTCCGCGATGCGGCTTGCCCGCGCCAGGTGGCCGACCCCGAGCAGGTGCTGGACATAGAAGAAGAGGGACGGGCCGCTCATGCGCCGGCTCCCGCCGTCTCGCGGAACAGTCCGGCGATGTCGGCGATGCTGCGGCTGTGGTCGAAAGCGCGGCGGACGCGCTCCTCGGCGGCGGCGCCGAGCCGCGCGCGGAGCGCCGGGTCCGCGATGGCGGCGGCGAGCGCCGCGGCGAGCGCGGCCGGGTCGTCCGGGGGGACGATCAGGCCGGTGACGCCGTCGGCGAGGAGTTCCGGGATGCCGGAGACATTGGTGGTGACCGAGACGAGGCGCTGGCTGGAAGCCTCCATGAGGACGTTGGGCAGGCCGTCGCGATCGCCGTCCTCGGCGACCCGGCAGGCGAGCGTGAAGAGGTCCGCCTGGCGGTAGAGGCGCAGCACCTCCTCCTGGGCGAGCGCGCCGCGCCACTCGATGCGGGGCGCGATGCCGAGCGCCTCGGCGCGGCGCTTCAGGTCGGCGAGTTCCTCGCCGGAGCCGACGTGGATCATCCGCCAGGCCGTCGCGGCGGGCAGGCGGGTGAGCGCGTCGAGGAGGACGCCGTAGCCCTTCTTGGCGACCGCCCGCCCAACGCTCAGGATCAGGACCGGATCGGCCGGGTCGGTGCCGTCGCGCGGCGGGCGCCGGCCGGCGAAGGGCGGGAAGCGGGCGAAGTCGAAGCCGTGATAGCTGAGGTGCACGGCCTGCGGGCGGCCGGTGAGCTCGCGCAGGCGGTCGAGCCCGGCGCGCGTGCAGGTCACCACCCAGCGGGCGTGACCGAGCTTGCCGGCGAGGTCGGCCTTGCCGGAGGTCCAGATGTCGCGGGCGTGGGCCGAGCAGCTCCAGGGCACGCCGACGAGATCGCTCGCGTAGGCGGCGACCGAGGCCGGCGTGTGGATGAAATGCGCGTAGATCCAGTCGCCGCCGGCCGGCCATTCGGCGGCGAGCACGAGCGCCTGGCCGAAGCGCCGGATGCGGTTCAGTGTGAAGTCGTGCCGCAGGTCGGTGAGGAACCGGCCGAGGGCGCGCCGGAAGCCCGGCCGGGCCAGCGCCCGCATGAGGGCGCCGAGGACCCGCAGCGGCTCGTCGTGCAGATATTCGGGCAGGTAGAGGACCGGCGCGCGGATCTCCTTGTGCACCGGATGGACGAGCTTGTCGGTCGGCCGGCGCAGGGCCACGATGGCGAGGTCGAAGCCGGACCGCTCCAGACCGAGCAGCTCCTGGGCCACGAAGGTCTCGGAGAGGCGCGGGTATCCCTTGAGGACCACGACGATGCGGCGGGGGCCGGGGCCGGTCATGTGGCGCTCTGGACGATGCTCAGCACGGGCCGGGCCAGGCGGGCGCCGACGATCTCGTTGATGCGGGAGAGGCCCTCGAGGCGCAGGTCCTGCCTGACCTTGGAGGGCGGCGTGCGGCCCGGAAGCGCCTTCAGGGCGGCGGCCATGCGGACGGGGTCGGCCGCCTCGTCGGGGAGCATCATGCCGATCAGACCCAGTTCGCGGGCGCGCAGGGCGCGGACGAGCTGCTCCTGGCGCGGCTGCAGGCGCGGCACGATAAGGGCCGGCTTGTCGAAGGAGAGGATCTCGCAATAGGTGTTGTAGCCGCCCATGGCGACGACGGCCGCCGAGCCGGCGATCAGCGCCTCCATGTGGGGTTCGAACTCGACGACCGACAGCGTCTCTATGGGGGCGGCGCGCGCCATCAGCGCCTTGCGCTGCTCCATCGGCATGTAGGGGCCGAGGACCACGACGGCCCGGGGCATGCCGGGAACCGCCTCGTAGGCGCCGATCACCGCCTGGACGAGGTCGGCCCCGTCGCCGCCGCCGCCGGTGGTGACCAGGATGTACTCGGAATCGGGCTTGGGCCGGGCGAGGTCGGCCTCGGGCACGGCGCGCTGCAGGAAGCCGACGAAGTCGAGCTTGGCGGAGACCGAGGCCGGCACGTCGAGTCCGACCAGGGGGTTGTAGAAGTCCGGCGGGCCGTAGACCCAAATGTCGTCGTAGAGGGCTGCGACCTTGGAGAGCATGCCCTTCGGCGTCCATTCGCGGCGGAGCAGGTCGGGGGCGTCCATCACCTCGCGCAGGCCGAGGACCAGGGTCGTGCCGATCGTCTTCAGGTAGGCGAGCGTGTCCTCGACCTCGCCGTCCAAGCCGAGGGGCTCCTTGTCGACGATCATCATGTCGGGCTGGAAGGTCTGGGCGGCATTGAAGATCATGCGCCGCCGCATCTCCATGGTGTCGGCGAGGTCGACATGCTGGGCGAGCGAGGTGTACTCGCCGTTGCGGCGCTTAATGACGCTCGGGATCTTCAGGAAGTCGACGCGGGCGCGGTAGTCGAAGGCTCCCGCGATGGGCGCGCCGGAGATGATGAGGACGTTCAGGCCCCGGAATTCCTCGACCAGCGAGTGGGCGATCGTCCGGCATCGGCGAAGGTGCCCGAGGCCGAAGGTATCGTGGCTGTACATGAGGATGCGGGCGTGGTCGAGGCGGCGGGTCATGGTCCGACCTCCGGAGGGTCGCTGATCTTGGAGAAGTCCGGTCCGCCGGAACGGGCCGGGCAGGTTCACTTGTAGGGGTCGGCAGCGTCGCGCAGCCCGTCACCGAGGAAGTTGAAGGCCAGGATGACGAGGACGACCGGGACCACGGGGAAGAGAAGCCAGGGGTAGAGCGCGACGGCGCTGACGTTCTTGGCTTCGGTCAGCAAGATCCCCCAGCTGGTGAGCGGAGGCCGGAGGCCGAGGCCGAGGAAGCTCAGCGCCGTCTCGCCCAGGATCATGCCCGGCACGGTGAGGGTGGCGGTGGCAATCAGGTGGGACATGAATCCGGGGATCAGGTGGTTGCCGATGATCCGCGGCGCGGAGGCTCCCATGAGCTGGGCGGCAAGGACGTAGTCCTCCTCGCGCAGGGCCAGGAGCTTGGAGCGGACCGCCCGGGCGAGGCCCGTCCAGTCCAGGAGGCTCAGAATGAGTGTAATGGCGAAGTAGATGAGCAGGGGGCTCCAGGTCGCCGGGGTGATGGCCGAAAGGGCCATCCAGAGCGGCAGGCTGGGGAGCGACTGCAGGACCTCGATGATGCGTTGGACGATCAGGTCGAAAGTGCCGCCGTAGTAGCCGGCGAGCCCGCCGATGACGATGCCGAGGATGAAGCTGAGGCTGACGCCGATGAGGCCGACCGTCAGCGAGATGCGCGCGCCGTAGATCATGCGCGAGAGCACGTCGCGGCCGAGCCGGTCGGTCCCGAGCAGGAAGAACTGGCCGCCCTCGGCGGGGCAGACGAGATGCAGGTCGGCCGCCCACAGGCCCCAGAAGTGGTAGGGGTCGCCCCGGCAGAAGAAGCGCAGGCGCTGCACGTCCGAGGTGTCCTCGGTGTAGACGCGCTTCAGCCGGTCGAGGTCGAGGCTCATCTTGCGGCCGTACACGAAGGGGCCCACGAAAGCGCCCTCGTGGAACAGGTGCACGGCCTGGGGCGGCGCGTGGATGTAGTCCATGTTGCGCGTCCGCAGCGCGTAGGGCGCCAGGAACTCGGACACGACGATCATGAGGTAGAGGGCGAGGAGGAAGACGCCCGACACCACGGCGAGCTTGTGGCGGCGGAACTTCCACCACATGAGGCGGAGCTGGGAGGCCTGCTCCAGGCGCGCCTGCTCGGGCGAGGCCGTCTCGATCCGCTCCGGATCGAAAACACCCTGACGCACGAAGTGGCCGAGCGGAGCCCCGGAGACGGGAAGCTCGAGGCTCATTTGGAGGCTCCTCCCTGGACGCGGATGCGCGGATCGAGGAGCACGAGCGCGAGATCGGAGATGAGGACCCCGATCACGGTCAGGAAGGAGAGGAACATCAGGAACGAGCCGGCGAGGTACATGTCCTGGCTCTGCAGGGCCTTGATGAGCATGGGGCCGGTCGTCTCCAGCGAGAGCACGATGGCGGTGATCTCGGCGCCCGAGATGATGGCCGGCAGGATCGAGCCGATGTCGGAGACGAAGAAGTTCAGCGCCATGCGGAGCGGGTACTTGACCAGGACCTTGCGGGGCCGGAGCCCCTTGGCGCGCGCGGTCACCACATAGGGTTTGTGCAGCTCGTCGAGCAGGTTGGCGCGCAGGCGCCGGATCATGCCGGCCGTGCCGGCGGTCCCGACGATGATGACCGGGATCCAGAGATGCTCGAGGATCGACTTGACCTTCGCCCAGCTCATCGGCTGGTCGAGATAGGCCGGGTCGACCAGGTGGCCGATCGAGGTGCCGAACCAGATGTTGGCGAAATACATCATGACGAGGGCGAGCAGGAAGTTCGGCGTCGCCACGCCGATCAGGCCGAGGAGCGTCAGGCCGTAGTCGCCCCAGCTGTACTGGTGGGTGGCCGAGTAGATGCCGATCGGGAAGGCGATCAGCCAGGTGAAGATGATGGTCACGAAGGAGACCAGCATCGTGAAGTAGAGCCGGCTGCCGACGACCTCGGACACCGGCAGCTGGTACTCGAACGAGTAGCCGAAGTCACCCGTCAGCAGGCCGCCGACCCAGTAGAAGTAGCGGATCACGGGAGGCTGGTCGAAACCGTACTGAGCCTTCAGCTCGTTGATCTGCTGCATGTTGACGGTTTCGTTCTGCGCCTGCAGCTCGGCGATGTAGCTTTCGAAATAGTCCCCCGGCGGCAGCTCGATGATGGTGAAGACCAGCATCGAGATGAGCAGCAGCGTCGGGATCATCACGGCGATCCGCCAGACGATGTAGCGCAGCACGGTCAGGCCTCCCCGTCCAGCCAGAAGGTCGTGGAGCGGTAGACGCCGAAATAGGCGGTCGGCTTGAAGCCGAAGTAACCTTCCTCGGGCACGTTGACGAGGTGGCGGTTGACGACCACCGGCTGCAGGGTCTGGTTGACCAGGCCGATCGAGAAGACGTTGTCGGCATAGATGGACAGGATGCGCTCCCAGGCGGCGCGGCGCGCATCGGTGCTGGTCGCCTTTCGCCAGCGTTCGAGTTCCGCGAGCAGGTCCAGCGCGACCGGGAGGTCGGCCGCGGTACCGTGCTGGCCGGAGGACTGGTAGTGCATCCCCCATTGCGGCCACTGGAGCTGGTCCTCGGCCGTCGGCACGAAGGCCGAGGGGTTCATGTCCGGGGTCGGGATGCCGTTGTCGACGCCCGACCACACCGCCATCATGATGTCGCCGCCGATCGCACGGCTGCGGAAGATGTCGCGCTGGGACGTGCGCACGAAGAGCCCGACGCCGATCGACGACCAGTAGTCGGCGATGAGCTCCAGGATGTCGGTCTCGACGTTGGTCTCGCCGGCCGTCTCGATCACCATGGTGACGGAACGCCCGTCGGGCAGCAGGCGGCGGCCCTCGTCGTCCCGCTCCTTGAGGCCGATCTCGTCGAGGAGCCTGTTGGCGAGGCCGCGGTCGAACTGGGCCCAGGCCTTGGCGTAGGCCTCCTTGTAGAGCGAGCTCGCGGGCAGGACCGTGTCGGAACTCGGGGTGCCGAGCCCGAAGAAGACCGCCATGTTGATTTCGCGCCGGTCGATGGCGACCGACAGGGCGCGGCGGAAGCGGACGTCCTGCAGGAGGGCGCGCCAGGCGGGGTCACGGTAGTTGAGATTGGGCATCAGGGCGATGCGCGAGCCCTGGATGCGTTTCCAGAGCTTGACCTTCATGGGGTAACGCTTCTCGGCGTCCTTGAGGAAGGTGTAGTCGCTGAAGTCGAGTCCGAGCGACTGGAGGTCGCTCTCGCCGGCGCCGGTCTTGGCGGCCAGGATCGTCATCTGGCCGACGAGCAGTTCGAACCGGTCCACGTAGGGGAGTTGCCGCCCCTCGGTGTCGACCTCGTGGAAGAACGGGTTGCGCTCGAAGAGGAAGCGATCGGAGGGCGGGGGCGTCGTGTTCCGCCAAGGATCGAGGACGGGCAGGTCCGGGTTCTCGGGCCGATACTGGCGCGACAGGCGGATGTGCATCTCGGTCCACTTGCGCGCGCGATACTGCTTCATCGCCGCCTCGAGCTTCTTCGGCTCCTGGTAGCGCTTGTGGAACTGGCGCATGTAGTGGGCCGGCAGGGCGAGCTGGAGGGGCTGGGCGCCGGCAATGTCGAGCAAGAAGTCCGGGTTGGGCTTCGACCAGCTGTAGCGCACGGTCAGCTCGTCGAGGATCTCGAACTTCGCCATCTCGCCGTCGACCAGCATGGTCTGGTCCGGCCCGTTCGGGGAGAGCTCGCGGTTCGAGTAGACGTCCTCGAAGACGTAACGGAAGTCCTCCGCCGTGAGGGGATGGCCGTCGGACCAGCGGTGGCCCTGGCGCAGGCGGAAGGTGAAGACCCGGTCCTCCTCGGCCTCGAAGCTCTCCAGGATGTCCGGCTTCAGCTCCAGCCGCTCGTCGAAGCCGACGAGGCGGGCGTAGCCGTAGATGGTCATCAGGCGGATGTCCTTCTGGCCGCCCACGAGCGTGCGGATCGTGCCGCCGTGCCGGCCGATGCGCCGGCCCATGGCCACCAGGTCGACCACCTTGGGGACCTTCGGCAGGCGTTCCGCCATGGGCGGCAGAGCGCCTGAGGCAACCTTCTCGGCGAGGATCGGAGGCTCGACCGGCGCCGCGCCGGCCACGCGGGTGAGGAGCGGCAGGGCCATGAGCCCGAGTGCGTCCCGGCGGGTCAGCATGTGACGATCTCCTCGACGGCCGCATTCGGCCGGACCAGCACCTGGTGGTCTTCCCCGACCGAGCGGAGCTCGAGCCGTTCCGGTCCCTCCTGGAACGCCGGCGGCCAGTGACGGCTGTCCGAGGCGCCGGTCCTGAGGAGGGTGTCGAAGTCGAGCGGGCGGTCCAGGTCCGGGTAGGGGACCGCGGCCAGGAGCGCGCGCGTATAGGGGTGGACGGGGTTGCGCAGAATGCTCTCGCTCGTCGCGATCTCGACGATGCGGCCCCGGCACATGACGGCCACTCGGTCGGCCATGTAGTCGACCACGGCGAGGTTGTGGGAGATGAAGAGGTAGGTCAGCCCGAGCTCGGAGCGGAGGTCCTGGAGGAGGTTCAGGATCTGCGCCTGGACGGACACGTCGAGGGCGGAGACCGGCTCGTCGCAGATGATGAGTTCGGGGCCGAGCGCGAGGGCGCGGGCGATGCCGATGCGCTGGCGCTGGCCGCCCGAGAAGCTGTGCGGGTAGCGGCTCAGCATGCGCGGGTCGAGGCCGACGGCGCGCATCAGGGCGCGGGCCGTCTCGCGACGGGATTCGCCGGTGCCGTGGCCGTGGATCTCGAGGGGTTCGGTCAGGATCCGCTCGACGGTCATGCGCGGCGACAGCGACGAATATGGATCCTGGAAGACCATCTGGATGCGCGGCCTCAGGGCCTGCAGGCCGCCGTGGCCGATCCGGGCGATGTCGACGATGCCCCCCTCGGGCTCGTGGAAGAGGATCGAGCCCTCGTCGGGCGTGACGGCCCGCATGATCAGCTTGCTGACCGTGCTCTTGCCGCAACCGCTCTCGCCGACGAGACCGAGGCATTCGCCGCGGCGGATCTCGAAGGAGACGCCGTCGACGGCGCGCACCGCCCGTTCCTCGCCGCGGGTCCATCCCGAGCCGCGAAGCCGGTAGGTCTTGACGAGGTTCTCGACGGTCAGGTGCGGGCTGCCGCGCTCCCCCTGGCGCGGCCGGCGGAGCATGCTGAGGTCCGCCTTGACGTTGCGCAGCGAGGTGAGCCGGACGCCGGGCGGCATGTCGAAGTGCGGCACCGAGGAGAGCAGCGCCTTGAAGTAGGGGTGCGAGGGGCGGCCGAAGAGGTCCCGGACGGTGCCGGCCTCCATGATCTCGCCCTTGTAGATCACGAAGACCTCGTCGGCGATGTTGGCGACGACGCCGAGATCGTGGGTGATCAGCAGGATCGACAGGCCGAGCTGGGCCTGCAGGCTCTTCAGGAGCTGCAGGATCTGCGCCTGAATGGTGACGTCGAGGGCGGTGGTCGGCTCGTCGGCGATCAGGATCGCGGGGCGGCAGATCAGCGCCATGGCGATCATGGCGCGCTGGCGCAGGCCCCCGGAGAGCTCGAAGGGGTACATGCCGTAGGCCCGCTCGGGATCCGGGAAGCCGACCAGCCCCAGCATCCGCACCGTCTCGGCCCGGGCCTCCTCGGCGGTCGCCTTGTCGTGGGCGGTCAGCACCTCGCCGATCTGGTCGCCGATCGTGTGGAGCGGCGACAGCGACGTCATCGGCTCCTGGAAAATGATCGAGATGCGGGTGCCGCGCAGGCGCCGGAAGGCCTCGCTGTCGCGGTCCAGGGCGGCGATGTCGACGGGTGGATCGCCCGGCCGCTCAGGGTCGGAGAAGAGGATCCGACCCTTCGTGATCCGTCCCACATTGGGCAGGATGCCCATGACGGTCTGGGCGATGACGGACTTGCCGGAGCCGGATTCACCGACCAGCGCGGTTACCTTGCCGGGCAGCACGCGCAGGCTCGCGTCACGGACAGCGACATGGTCGACGCCGAAGAACGAGAAGGCGAGCCCGAGATTCTCGATGCGAAGGATGTCGCCCGCCAACGCCATACGCCCCCACTTCCAGCGACCGCCCCGGTTCGCCTACGGTAACGTGCGGGCAATCAAACGCAAGGATGCGCATGTATGAATTTGGTCGGGACCAATGCGGAGGCGGGCGGTCTCCTCAGCTTTCGGCGCCGGCCTTGCTTCTCCTCAGGGAGAGAACGACCAGTTCGCCCTCCGAGTGGCAGGGATGGCCGTTCGCCTCCATCTCGGCGAGGAGATCGGGGGCGCAGGCGTCGATGGTGTAGACCTCCCGCGCCTCGCTGATTCCGTGGAGCTGCTCCTCCCCGAGGTGCACCCAGTCGCCGCCGCTGGCCTCGACGAATTCGCGGCTCGCGATGACGCTGCGGCCGTGCTTGCGGGTGAGGGCCTGGAGCCGCTGGACCTCGTTCACGGCCGCCCCGAAGGCCGAATAGGTCAGCCGCTCGGCCAGGCCGACGTTGCCGAACATGACGTTGCCCACATGCATGCCGATGCCGAAGCCGAGCGGCTCCATGCCGGCCTGCAGGCGTTCGCGGTTCAGCGTGTTCATCCGTGCGGTGCCGGCGATCATGGCCTCGTAGGCGCGATGGCAGGCGTCGCGCGAACCCGCGCTGGAGCGGGTGGTCGGGAAGATGGCCAGGAAGCCGTCGCCGGGGAAGGACAGGATCTGACCGCCGTTCTTGCTGAAAGGGAGCGCGAGCGCGTCGAAGAAACGGTTCAGCGTCTCGGTGAAGAGCTGGCGGCCGTCGCGCTCGGCGAGGGCGGTCGATTCGCGCAGGTCGCCGATGACGAGGGCAGCCCGGATGGTCTCGCCGTCGCCGCGCTTGACGAGCCCGCTCAGGACGTTGCGCCCAGCCTCCTGGCCGAGATAGGTGGTCAGCACGTTCTCGGCCAGCTTCTCCTGCATGGCCATCTTGGTGGCGACCGCCAGGCTCGCCTGCAGGCTGAAGAGCGCCTCCAGGTCGGGCTCCGAGAAGCCGCCCCTGCTGTCCGTCGTCCAGCTTCCCATGACGCCGCGGCCGATGCCGGCGTCGTGCCCGCCGCCGAAGGAGTACACGAAGGCGAGGTAGTCGGTCGCGCCCTTGCGGCGCAGTTCGTCGAGGAGCGGAAACTCGAACTTCGCGCCGGTATCCAGCCGACGGCGCAGGGACTCGAGGTTGTTCTGCAGGATGAAGTAGTAGGGGCTCTTCAGGAAGCGCTCGGGGGCCGGGCTGTGGGCGTAGTTCTCCACCTCCAGCCCCTGGCCGCGCCGCCAGGTGAAGCCCATGGCGCGGTAGAGGGGATGCAGCATCGAGAAGGTCAGGTTGATGCGGTCGACCGGCAGGCCGGCCGCATAGATGCGGTCGCAAAAGCCGCGCACGAGGCTTTCCAGGTCCAGGCCCTGCAGCGAGGAGCGCATCAGCCATTCGCTCAGCTTCGCCACGAGGACCGGGGACTCGCCCCTCTTCGAAATCACCATGGATCGTCACGTCCTGTCGTTGGGCCGCGCCGGCTCGGCGGCTGCGGCGACTCGGGCCCAGGGGTTAGCAGCCCCGTCCGGACCCCGCTAAACACATTGCAGAGAGCGCATGTCGGTCCCCGTCAGGACCGGTGCGAGAGCCGGCCCTTGAGCCGCGCGGCGGCGAGCGCATAGCCGCCGGCGGCGCCGTCGATGAAGTGCATATGGTCACGCTGGCGCGCGGTGGGAACCAGGCAGGTGATCAGGGCCTCGTCCTGGCGCTGCACGCCGTACTTGCACAGTCCCAGCCGGGCGCCCTCGGCGAGGCGCGCCTCGATCCGGTCCGCAAGGGCGGGGCTGACGTCGACCGTCATCTTGAGGCCGTCGTCGAACTTGCGGAAATCCGAGTTGGCGGCCGTGTCGGCCTTGTAGGGCAGGAGTTCGAAGCCCCCGACCGAGCCGGGCAGGACCTTGAGCAGGTTCACGACCGCGACCTCGAAATTCGCCTTCAGCCAGGCGGCGAGGCGCCCCTTGGCGCGCGTGCGCACCTCCGCGCCGATCGCCCAGGCGGGATAGCCGAGCGCCAGCCCCTCGACGCTGACCGGGTTGCCGTCCGCGATGGCGCCGTGGCAGAGGTCGGCGATGTCGCGGACCAGGTCGAGATAACGAGGGAAGTCGGCCCCGGCGGCGGGGACCGCGATGATCGAGAGAATCACGCCGGACCGGGACTTCAGAGGACTCCATCGGCAGGACAGGCCTGTCAGGTCCGGCCGCGTTCCCGGCGGGGCGGGCGGGACGGCGAAGCGGCCGAGCTTCATCTGGGCCTCCGCCCAGCTCGCGCCGCCGCCGGCGAACATGGCGTAGCTCACGTGGGTGCTCGCCCGGTAGCGCCCGACCAGCACGTCGTGGCCGGCCTGGCGGATGTCCTCGAGCGGGACGACCGCCCCGCGCAGCTGGAGGCCGAGTTCCTCGGCGACCCAGACCTCGACGGCCGCGATGGCGCCCTCGGCGCGCGGCCGGAGATGGCCGGGCAGCGCCACGACGGCGCCGTCGCCGCCGAACACGAAAGGCAGGTCTTCGTCGCTGACGTTCTGGAGCGCCGCGATGAGCGCCGCGCCGGCCATGTTGACCGCCTTGTAGCGCCCCTGCGTCGCCGCCTCGGTGGAGTTCACGATGTCCGAGAGGCCGAGCACCCAGCCGGCCGGAAGCGGCGTGTAGTTCCGGGGCTCGCCGAGGGATTCGAAGCGGTCGAAGGCGGCGATGCCGCCGTAGAAACCAGAGCGTCGCATGCGAGCCTCGCCACGAATCGGCGCCGTCGGCCGGAGCGTTTGACGGCCAGGAAGTGTGACACTTAGGCTTGTTGGAATGAAAGTCGCCCTGTATGCGCCGCTCAAGTCTCCGCTGCACCCGGTCCCGTCCGGGGACCGGCAGATCGGGCGCAATCTCCTGGCGGCGCTCCGGCAGGCGGGCCACGCCGTCGAACTCGCCTCGGAGCTGCGCGCCTACTGCCCGGACCCGACGCCGGAAGCGGTCGCCGCGCTCGACCGGGCGGCCGAGGCGGAGGCGCTCCGGCTCGCCTCGGCCTGGGCCGCCGGGGGCGTGCCGGACGTCTGGTTCTCCTATCACCCCTACTACAAGTCCCCGGACCTCATCGGACCGCGGCTCGCGGACCGGTTCGGCCTGCCGGTGGTGACGCTCGAGGCCTCCTTCGCGCCCAAGCGCGCCGAGGGTCCCCATGCGGCGCTGCACCGGGAGACGCTGGCGCTCCTGCGGCGGGCCCGCCTCAACATCGCCTTCACGGAGCGGGACCGGGCGGGGCTCGCGCTCGTGATCCAGGCGGACCGGCTCGGCCTATTGGCGCCCTTCATCGACGTCGCCCCCTATCGCGGGCTCGCGGGTGCGGCGGAGCACGGGGGACCGGTCCGGCTCGTGACGGTCGCGATGATGCGCGAGGGCGACAAGCTGCGCAGCTACGCCATGCTGGCCGAGGCGCTGGCGAGGCTCCCCGAGACCGGCTGGCGGCTCGACGTGGTGGGCGACGGGCCCGCGGGAGCCCGGGTCCGTGCCCGATTCGAGCGCTTCCCGGAGTCGCGGGTGCGCTTCCTCGGCGAGGCGGATCCGGCGCGGGTGCCGGGCCTTCTGGCAGGGGCCGACCTCCTGGTCTGGCCGGGTTGCGGGGAGGCGTTCGGGATCGCGTATCTGGAGGCGCAGGCGGCGGGGCTGCCGGTCGTCGCGCAGGCGACGGGCGGCATCCCGGCGGTGGTGCGGGACGGCGGGACCGGTGTCCTGACGCCCGAGGGGGACGTGGCGGCCTACGCGGCGGCGGTTGGCCGGCTGATCGCCGACGCGGGCCTGCGGCGCAGCCTCGGGCAGGCGGCCCGGCGGCATGTCCTGGCGGTGCATTCGATCGAGGCCGCTTCGGCCCGGCTCGGGGCCCTGCTGCGGCCGTTCAAGCCGGAGGCGGATCGCCGAGGGCAGGGGTAAGCGGCCGGCGGCTCAGGACCCGTCCCCCCCGTGCCGGCCGGCGCGGCGCGCGAGCCGGGACTCGATCGCGCCGATGCCCTCGTAGACGGCAACCGCCAGGCCTGCGACCGCCACGCCGCCCTGCACCACGAAGGCGAGGTTGGCCGAGGAGAGGCCGGCGATGATCACCTCGCCGAGCCCGCGGGCGGCGACCGTCGAGCCGATCGTCGCCGTGGAGACCGCGATCACGGCCGAGAGCCTTACGCCCTCGAGGATGACCGGCAGGGCGAGCGGAAGTTCGACCAGGCGCAGGCGCTCGGTCTCGGTCATGCCCATCCCGCGTCCCGCCTCGACGACGGCGGGCGGCAGCCGGGTCAGCCCCGCGAGCGCGTTCTCGAAGACGGGAAGCAGGCCGTAGAGGAAGAGCGCGATCAGGGTCGGCGCCTCGCCGAAGCCGACCGCCGGGACCGCCAGCGCCAGAACGGCCACGGGCGGGAAGGTCTGGCCGATGTTGGCGATGGAGCGGGAGAGCGGCAGGAACTCGACACCGACGGGCCGGGTGACGAAGATCGCCAGCCCGATGCCGACGACCGAAGCGGCGCCGACCGCCGTCGCGACGGTGGCGAGGTGCGATAGGGCGAGGTCGAGCAGGCTCGCGCGATCGTAGATCACCGGCTGGCCGGGGTCGGCGAGCGGGGCGAGGAGCGGCCGGAAGGCCTCCGGGTGCAGCAGGAGGAGCGCGAGCGCTGCCCCCAGGACGAGGCGCATCAGGATCGGGGCGGCCCTCATGCGGGCCTCGCGGCCTGTTCGAGCAGGCGCTCCAGCGTCAGCCGGCCGATGACGCGCCCGTCCGCGTCGACCACCGGCGCGGCCCGCCGGCGCGTCCATACGAACTGGGCGAGCGCCTCGCGCAGGTCGGTCGCCGCAGGTATCGGGGGACCCTCCGCGGGGCCGGGCTCGGCGGCTTCCCCTGCGGTCCGGAGGGAGAGCACGCGGAAGGGCCGGTCGCCGATCCCCACGAGGTCGGCCACGAAGGGCGTCGCGGGCCGGAGCAGGACCTCGGTGGGCGCGGCGTACTGGAGCAGGCGCCCGGCATCCATGACGGCGAGACGGTCGCCGAGATCGATCGCCTCCTCCATGTCGTGGGTGACCAGCAGGACCGTCGTGCCGAGCTTGCGCTGGATCGCCTTGAGGTCCTGCCGGGCCTTGGCGCGGATGATCGGATCGAGCGAGCCGAAGGGCTCGTCCATGAGCAGAAGCCGCGGCTCGGCGGCGAGGGCGCGGGCGACCCCGACGCGCTGCTGCTGGCCGCCGGAGAGCTCGTGCGGATAGCGCCCGGCGAACTGCGCCGGATCGAGCTGGAAGAGGGTCAGGAGCTCGTCGACCCGGCGCGCGACGGCGGCGCGGTCGCGGCCGAGCAGCTTCGGAACGGTCCCGATGTTCTCCGCGACGGTGCGGTGGGGGAAGAGGCCGTGGTCCTGGATGGCGTAGCCGATCCGCCGCCGGAGCAGGTGCGGCTTCAGGCCGGCGGTGTCCTCGCCGTCGATCAGGACCCGGCCGGAGGTCGGCTCGATCAGGCGGTTGACCATGCGGATCAGGGTCGACTTGCCGGACCCCGACGTGCCGACGATCACCGTGATGGTGCCCTCCGGGACGGTCAGTGAGACGTCGTCGACCGCCGTCTCGGTGCCGAAGACCTTGGTGAGGTGTTCGATCTCGATCATGGTCGGCCTCCGCTGGCACCCTCGACGGCGGCGTCGAGCACCACGGCGGCCGCGAAGGCGAGGAGCACGGTCGGGACGGCCCCGAGCAGGATCAGGTCCGGCGCGGTCTGGCCGATGCCGAGGAAGACGAAGACGCCGAATCCGCCGCCGCCGATCAGCGCCGCGACGGTGGCGAGGCCGATGTTCTGGACGAGCACGATCCGGATGCCGGTGAGGATGACGGGGAGCGCCAGGGGCAGGTCGACGGCGACGAGCCGCTGGCCCACCGTCATGCCCATGCCGCGCGCCGCCTCGACGGCCGCGGCGGGCACGCCCCGGAGCCCGACGACGGTGTTCGCCACCACGGGCAGCAGGGAATAGAGGAAGAGCGCCACGAAGGCCGGGGCGGTGCCGATGCCGCGGATGCCGAGCGCGGCCGCGCCCGGGACGTGGGCCGCCACCCAGCCGAGCGGCGCGATCAGCATGCCGAAGAGCGCGATGGACGGGATGGTCTGCACCATGTTGAGGACGTTCAGGACCGGCGCCCGGAGCGGAGCGGCGCGCGCCAGCAGGATGCCGAGCGGCAGGCCGACCGCGGCGGCGGCGGCCAGGGAGCCGAGAGCGAGCAGCAGGTGGGTGGTCGCCTCGCGCCAGAAGACGTCGGCGCGGTTGGCGTATTCCTTGAGTATGGAGAGCCCGCTCCAGAGTCCGGCGTGCAGGGCGAGCCCCAGGACGGCGGCGGTCAGCGCGAGCGCGGCGACGCGCAGGAGCGGCCGCAGCCGCAGGCGCACAATCGCGTCGGCGAGGAGCAGGCCGCCGGCGAAGAGCAGGATCCAGAAGCCCGATCCGGGCGAGACGCGTGCGTAGCGGTCGCCGGGAGGCGTGAGGTGGTCGGCGGTCGCCCCCACGAGGAGCGCGGCGGCGACGAGCAGCAGCGACGCGGCCGCGAGCCGGATCCAGGGGCGGGTGCGCAGGGCCGCCAGAACGGCGACCGCGGCCAAGAGGGCCAGGAAGCCGAGAGCCGGCCCCGTCGGGACGGCGTCGAGCACGCCCCTCGCCTCGCCGGTGGCGATGCGGTTGGCGCGATAGAGCGCGAAGGGCGCCGCCGCGCCGAGCCCGAGGAGCGCCGCCGCGACGACGCCGAGCTTGTCCACTCCAGCCGGCATGCTCACCCTCCGGACCGGACGGACAGGGCGGCAGGGACGGGACGCCGCGGGCTGCGAAGCAGACGCCGCGCTCCCGCTGCCCCTGACGGTCGTCACTTCAGGAAACCGGCCTTCTTCAGGAAGTCCTCGGCAACCGCGCGTGCGTGCTCGCCGCCGACCTGGACTCGGCCGTTCAGGTCCTGCAGCGTCTCCAGGTCGAGCTTGGCGAAGATCGGCTTCAGCACGTCGGCGATCCTGGGGTTCTCCTTCAGCGCCGCCTCGCGGACGATCGGCGCGGGCCTGTAGACGGGCTGAACGCCCTTGTCGTCGTCCAGTACGACGAGGCCCGAGGCCTGGATCGCGCCGTCGGTGCCGTACACCATGGCGGCGTTGGTGCCATTGGTCTGGTCGGCGGCGGCCTTGATGGTGGCCGCCGTGTCGCCGCCGGAGAGCACGATCAGCTGGTCGGGGGTCAGCTTGAAGCCGTAGGCCGTCTGGAAGGCCGGCAGCGCCGCCGCGGAGTTCACGAATTCGGCCGAACCGGCGAGCTTCACCTTGCCGCCGCCGGCCACCCAGCGGCCGAAGTCGGAGAGGCTCTTCAGCTTGTTGGCGGCGACGACCTCCTTGCGGAGCGCGATCGCCCAGGTGTTGTTGGCCGGCGACGGGGCGAGCCAGACGATCTTGTTGGCGTCGTAGTCGAGGGTGCGGGCCGTTTCGTAGCCCTTCGCCGCATCCTTCCAGACCGGGTCGTCGGCCTTGTTGAAGAAGAAGGCGGCGTTGCCGGTGTACTCGGGATAGATGTCGATCTCGCCCGCCGTGATGGCCTTGCGGACGACCGGCGTGGCGCCGAGCTGGATCCTGTCCTCCGTGTCGATGCCGTTGGCCTTGAGGGCGAGCAGGATAATGTTGCCGAGGACCCCGCCCTCGGTATCGATCTTGGAGGAGACGACCACCTTGGCGGAGGCCGCGGTGGACAGGAGCCCCGTGATCACGGCGGCGGCGATGAGGACCGGTAGACGCATGGCCTGTTCTCCCTGGCCTGGACTGACGTTGGCTCCGGTGTGGTCGCCCCCCGTCGCACGGCGTGCGGACAGGGTGCGTCAGGACCCGAGCTGGAGCTAAACCGTCGAAGGCTCGCCGGGTTGCCGAGCTACGTAATAGTCCTAGCACCGGTTGGGATCCGCATTCATTCGTTTTTTCCGCTGGCGCGGGCGGGCGGCCCTACGCAAAAACCCTCTGGAGCGGCGCGGTTTGACCGAGCGCAACGGCAAGCCGGCGCGTTCGCGGCAGGGTGGCGGCGTCCTGAAGCCGGCGTTTGGTCCCCGACCTCGCGCCGGCGGGGCGGAGGACGTTCCCCATGTTCCAAGTCCGCATCCACGGCCGCGGCGGCCAGGGGGTGGTGACCGGCGCCGAGATGCTGTCGGTCGCGGCCTTCCTGGAGGGGCGGCACGCGCAGGCCTTCCCGAGCTTCGGGTCGGAGCGCACCGGGGCTCCAGTGGTCGCCTTCTGCCGCATCGCCGACCGCGAGATCCGCCTGCGCGAACCGGTCCTGGAGCCGGACTGCCTGATCGTGCAGGACCCGACGCTCTTCAAGGTGGTGGACGTCTTCGCGGGACTGAAGGCGGACGGCTACCTGCTCGTCAACACCAACCGGACTTTCGCGGACCTGCACGTGCAGGCTCAGGCGGAGCGGCTGCCGCCGGGCCACGCGGTCGTGGTGCCGGCCACGGAGCTCGCCCTCAAGCATGTGGGGCGGCCGGTGCCCAACGCGGCCCTGCTCGGCGCCTTCGCGGCGCTGTCGGGCCTCGTCCACTTCGACAGCGTCAAGCAGGCGATCGCCGAGGCCTTCCCGGGCCGGGTCGGCGCCGCCAACGTGGCGGCCGCCTCGGAGGCCTTCGAGTTCGTCATGGCGCAGGAACGCGCCGCCAGCGCGGCCTGAGGAGGCGTCCATGCTGAAGCAGATCGAAGGATCGCGGGCGATGGCGGAGGCGATCGCGCTGTGCCGACCCGAGGTCGTCTGCGCCTATCCGATCACGCCGCAGACCCACATCGTGGAGGGCCTCGGCGAACTGGTGCGCGACGGGCACCTGACGAATTGCGAGTACATCAATGTGGAGAGCGAGTTCGCGGCCCTGTCGGTCGCGATCGGGGCGTCGGCGGCGGGCGCGCGCGCCTACACGGCGACCGCCTCGCAGGGCCTGCTCTTCATGGCGGAGGCGGTCTACAACGCCTCCGGGCTCGGGCTGCCCATCGTGATGACGCTCGGAAACCGGGCGATCGGGGCGCCGATCAACATCTGGAACGACCATTCCGACGCCATGTCGATGCGGGACGCGGGCTGGCTGCAGCTCTTCGCGGAGACGAACCAGGAGGCGGTCGACCTGCACATCCAGGCCTTCAAGCTCGGCGAGGAGCTGTCGATGCCCGTGATGGTGTGCGTCGACGGGTTCATCCTCACCCACGCGGTGGAGCGGATCGACGTTCCCGACCAGGAGACGGTCGACGCCTTCCTGCCGCCCTACGATCCGGTCCAGGTGCTCGACCCGGCCGACCCGGTCTCGATCGGCGCCATGGTGGGGCCGGACGCGTTCACGGAGGTGCGCTTCCTGGCGCACTACCGGCAGACCCAGGCGCTGCGGCTCATCCCGGAGATCGCCGACCAGTTCCGGCTGATGTTCGGCCGCGGCTCCGGCGGGCTGGTGCGCAGCTACCGGGCCGAGGACGCCGACCTGATGGTGGTCGCCATGGGCTCCGTCTCGGGCACCATCAAGGACACGATCGACGAGATGCGCGAGGCGGGGCACCGGATCGGGCTCGTCACCATCGTGTCGTACCGGCCCTTCCCGATCGAGGCTCTGCGCTCGGCCTTGGCAAGGGCCAGGGACGTGGTGGTGGTGGAGAAGAGCATCGCGGTCGGCATGGGCGGCCAGCTCGCCGACAACGTGGCGGGGGCCTTGCGCAACCTCGCGCAGGCGCCGCGGCTGCACTCCTGCGTGGCCGGCCTCGGCGGCCGGGCGATTACCCGCGCCTCGCTCGCCCGCCTCTTCGCCCGCGCCGCGGCCGAGCCCTGGGAGGGGACGCATTTCCTCGACCTCAACGAACGCGTGGTCGGCCGGGAGATCCACCGCACGCGCAAGCACCGCCGCTCCGGCCCGACCGCCGAGGCGATCCTGCGCCATCTGGCCGACACCGGCCGCCCGGCCGCCGAGTGAGGGACCCCGCCATGACCGACGCCCCGCTCACGCTGCCGCCCGAGGAGGCGGTCCAGAAGCTCCGCTACTACCAGAAGGGCACGTTCACGGTCGGCAACCGGCTCGTCTCCGAGGACGAGCGCGCCGTCCAGGCCTCGCGCGACCGGTCGAACGCCCTGACCTCGGGCCACCGCGCCTGCCAGGGCTGCGGCGAGGCGCTCGGCGCGCGCTACGCCATCGACGCGGCGATGCGGGCGACGGGCAACAACCTGATCGCCGTGAACGCGACCGGTTGCCTGGAGGTCTTCACCACGCCCTACCCCGAGACCTCCTGGCAGCTGCCGTGGCTGCACTCGCTGTTCGGCAACGCGGCCGCGGTGGCGACCGGCGTGGCGGCGGCGATGCGGGTCAAGAAGCGGCCGGAAGTGCGGGTCATCGCGCAGGGCGGCGACGGCGGGACCACCGACATCGGCTTCCAGTGCCTGTCGGGCATGTTCGAGCGCAACGACGACGTGCTCTACATCTGCTACGATAACGAAGGTTACATGAACACCGGCGTGCAGCGTTCCTCCGCGACGCCGCCGGCCGCCCGGACCGCGACGACGCCCGCGGTCGGGCCGGAGCCCGGCAACGTCTTCGGCCAGGGCAAGTCGGTGCCGCGCATCGCGGTCGCGCACCGCATCCCCTACGTGGCGACCGCCACGGTCGCCGACCTGCACGACCTGGAGCGCAAGGTCACCCGGGCCATGGGGATCCGGGGCGCCCGCTACATCCAGATCAACGTCCCCTGCCCGCTCGGCTGGGGCGCGGCCTCGTGCGACACCATCAAGCTCGCGCGGCTCGCGGTCGAGACCGGGCTCTATCCGATCTTCGAGGCCGAGCACGGGCGGGTCACGGCGGTCCGCAAGATCCGCCGGCCGGTGCCGGTCGCCGACTATCTCAAGCTTCAGCGCCGTTTCGCCCATCTCTTCAAGGGCGACACCGTCGACCCCCGGGTCGCACGGCTGCAGGCGATCTGCGACGCCAACATCGCCGAGTACGGTCTGGTCGACCCGGCCGGCGACGACGCGTGAGGGAGAGGAGCATGGACCACCCCTTCGCCATCACGCTCGAGGTCGGCACCTCGCTGGTCAACCACACCGGCTCCTGGCGCACGGTGAGGCCGGAATACGTCCACCGGCTGCCGCCCTGCAACGCCGCCTGTCCGGCCGGCGAGGACATCCAGGGCTGGCTCGCCTACGCGGAGGCCGGCGCCTACGAGGCGGCCTGGCGCTCGCTCGTCGAGAACAATCCGCTGCCGGCCGTCATGGGGCGGGTCTGCTACCACCCCTGCGAAGGGGCCTGCAACCGGCAGGAGATCGACTCCGCCGTCGGGATCAATTCGGTCGAGCGGTTCCTCGGCGACCTGGCGCTGGAGCGCGGGTGGGCGTTCGATCCGCCGGCGGCGGAGACGGGCAAGCGCGTGCTCGTGGTCGGCGCCGGGCCCTCGGGGCTCTCGGCCGCCTACCATTTGCGGCGCTTCGGCCACGCGGTCACGATCCGCGAGGCCGGGCCGCTGCCGGGCGGCATGATGCGGTTCGGGATCCCGAAGTACCGGCTCCCCCGGGACGTGCTCGACGCCGAGGTGGCGCGAATCGTCGCGATGGGGGTCGCGATCGAGTACGGCGCCAAGGTCGACGACATCCGGGCCGCCATGTCGGATGGCGGCTTCGACGCCGCCTTCCTGGCGGTCGGGGCCCATATCGCCAAGCGGGCCTACATCCCGGCCGGCGAGGCCGCGCGGGTGCTCGACGCCGTGCAGGTGCTGCGCTCGATGGAGGGCGAGGAGAAGCCGCTGCTCGGGCGGCGGGTGGTGGTCTACGGCGGCGGCAACACGGCGATCGACGTGGCGCGAACGGCCCGGCGGCTCGGCGCCGAGGAGGCCGTGATCGTCTACCGGCGGACGCGCGACCGCATGCCCGCGCACGACTTCGAGGTCGAGGAGGCGCTCGAGGAAGGCGTGATGATGAAGTGGCTGTCGACCATCCGGCAGGTCGAGGCGGGATCCATCACGGTCGAGCGCATGGCCCTGGACGAGAAGGGCTTCCCGCAGCCGACTGGGGAACTGGAGACGCTCGAGGCGGACTCGGTCGTTCTGGCGCTCGGGCAGGACGTGGACCTGTCGCTGCTCGACGGCGTTCCGGGCCTCGAGATCGTCGACGGGGTCGTCAAGGTCGGTCCCAACATGATGACCGGCGCGCCGGGTGTCTTCGCGGGCGGCGACATGGTGCCGTCGGAGCGGACCGTGACGGTGGCGGTCGGCCACGGCAAGAAGGCGGCCCGGCACGTGGACGCCTGGCTGAGGGGCGAGACCTACGCGCCGCCGCCGAAGCACGAGCCGGCGAGCTTCGACCGGCTCAACACCTGGTACTATGGCGAGGCGCCGAAGACCGTCCGACCGCAGCTCGCGCTCGCCCGCCGGACCTCCACCTTCGAGGAGGTCGTGAAGGGTCTCGACGCCTCCAACGCGCTCTACGAGGCGCGGCGGTGCCTGTCCTGCGGCAACTGCTTCGAATGCGACAACTGCTACGGCGTATGCCCCGACAACGCGGTGATCAAGCTCGGGCCGGGCCAGGGCTTCCGCTTCGACTACGACTTCTGCAAGGGCTGCGGCATCTGCGAGGCGGAGTGCCCCTGCGGGGCGATCCGGATGGTGGCGGAGGCGATCTGAGGCTTCGGAGCGGAACCGGGCGGGACCGCGCGGGTTGACCCGGCGGCTCGACCGGAGCCGCTAACCCGAGGTCCGTCCATGACGCAAAGCCAAACCTTTCTGGCCGCCGTCGCGCTCGCCGCCTTCTGGGCGGGCTCCGCCGCCGCCGAGACCGGCCCGAAGCCGCCCGAAGCGCCGGTCGCTGGGCCGACCCGCAGCGGCGGCCCGGCGCTCGCCCCCGAGGCCGACCGCACCAACGCGAATTCGGCCGTCGGCGGGACCGGGGAACTGCCGAACAGCGGCTCGACCTCGGGCGGCGAGGACCCGGCCGGCAGCCCGACCAACTGCCTTGCGGGCGATACCCGGCCGCGCTGCGCCGGCAAGACCCAGCCCTGACCGGGCGGGCCGCGGGCGCTGCGGCAGCTTGTCCGGCGTAAAAAGGCGCTCGCCTCGTGTTTCGACCGATGGCGGCGGTCTTCGATTCGTTGCATGTACGCACGGGGCTCTCGCGGGTCGGCGCGCCCGAAGGGCGCCCCGTGCCGAGGTGGATCGATGCTGAGCTGGTTTCGTGCCCTGCTGCCCCGGGAAGACCGGTTCTTCGACCTGTTCCGGCGGCATGCCCGCACGGTGGTCGGCGGCGCGGAGGCCCTGCAACAGCTGCTCGAGGGCGGAGACTCCATCGAGCGCTACTGCCGCGCCATCGTCGAGCTCGAGACCGAGGCGGACGCGATCACGCGGGACGTGATGCTGGCGGTGCGCAAGAGCTTCATCACGCCCTTCGACCGGGGCGACATCAAGGACCTGATCCAGTCGATGGACGACGCCATCGACACCATGCACAAGACCGTCAAGACGGTGACGCTTTACGAGCAGCGCCAGTTCGACCCGCTGATGCGCGACATGGGGGCGGTGATCGTCGAGGCGGCGCGACTGCTCGAGGAAGCGATCTCGCTCCTGGAGAAGCCCGGCCAGAATGCCGGACGCATCGGGGAGATCATCGAGGAGGTGGTCAGGGTGGAGGGTCGCGCCGACGAGCTTCACGACGACGGCCTGCGCGACCTCTACCGGCGGCACGGCCAGTCGAACGCCATGGCGTTCCTGATCGGCAGCGAGATCTACGGTGAACTCGAGCGCGTCGTCGACCGGTTCGAGGACGTCGCCAACGAGATCAGCGGCATCCTGATCGAGAACATCTGACGCGATGGACGGATCGCTCGCCCTTCCGCTGCTGGTCGCGCTGATCGTCGTGGCGCTGCTGTTCGATTTTCTCAACGGGCTGCACGACGCGGCCAATTCGATCGCCACGATCGTGTCGACGCGCGTGCTGCGGCCCCAGTATGCCGTGCTGTGGGCCGCCTTCTTCAACTTCATTGCCTTCCTGTTCTTCGGCCTCCATGTGGCCGAGACCCTCGGCAAGGGCATCATCGACGCCTCGGTGGTGACGCCGGCGGTGATCTTCTCGGCGCTGACGGGCGCGATCGCCTGGAACCTGCTGACCTGGTACTTCGGCATTCCGTCGAGCAGTTCCCATGCGCTGGTCGGCGGCATGGTGGGGGCCGGCCTCGCCAAGGCGGGGACCGGGGCCGTGGTGATCGAAGGGGTCGCCAAGACGGCCGCGGCGATCGTCCTGTCGCCCGCCGTCGGGTTCCTGCTGGCGCTGGTCCTGGTGCTCGCGGTGACGTGGATCTTCGTCCGGCAGACGCCCTTCGCGGTCGATCGGGTCTTCCGCGTGCTGCAGTTCATCTCGGCCTCGCTCTACTCGCTCGGCCACGGCGGCAACGACGCCCAGAAGACGATGGGGATCATCGCGGTGCTGCTCTACTCGCAGGGTCACCTGGGGGCGACGTTCTACGTGCCCTTCTGGGTCGTCATCTCCTGCCAGGCCGCGATGGGACTCGGCACGTTGTTCGGCGGCTGGCGGATCGTGCAGACGATGGGATCGAAGATCACACGGCTCAACCCGATGCAGGGCTTCTGCGCCGAGACCGGCGGGGCGATCACCCTCTTCCTGGCGACATGGCTCGGCATCCCGGTCTCGACCACGCACACCATCACGGGGGCCATCGTGGGGGTCGGGGCGGCGCGGCGCACGTCGGCGGTGCGCTGGGGCCTGGCGGGCAACATCGTGGTCGCCTGGATCGTCACCATGCCGAGCGCGGCGGGGGTCGCGGCGCTCACCTACGCGGCGACGCGGCTCTTCGCCTGAACGGCGGACGCGGCACCCGGCGGCCGCGGCTCGGGAGCCGGGGCCGGGCGCCGCGCGCTGTCACAGGCGGTTCTGGCCGGGCGCCGATTCGGATTTGCCGGGGCGGAGGGGATCGTCGGCCGGCGGGCGGTTGCGGCCGGGGGCCGATTCGGACTTGCCGGGCATGGTGGCGTCGTTCGCCGCCGGGCGGTTCTGGCCGGGCGCCGTGTCGGAACGGCCCGCGCCGGTCGCGCCGGGGGTGGTCGGCTTCATGTCGGCGGCGGGCGGCCGCTTCGGACCGGTGTCGGACTGGGCGAGGGCCGGGCCGAGGCCGAGGGCCAGGAGCGCCGCGATGGCGCCGGCGCCGATGACTGTCTTCATGGAGGGTCTCCCTTGCTTGCGGCGCTCGGGCCTTCGGCCGTCGCACCCTGCCCCATGAACGGCCAGGACCGCCGCACGTTCCCCGCTGCGGCCGCCGCGGAACGCCGCGGGCGAAGACGGACAGGCTGGAACGGTGCGCTGGCGGACCAGGAGCGCCCCGCCTCGACCGGTGCTGGACCCTCGTTACTTTCCACTATAAGGGTGGCCTCGGAGCTCTCGTCGAGCCAGCAGCGCCCGGCCAGTCTCTCGGAGACCGGAGCAGGAGCATGCGGCAGCGTTTCGTCCTCCTGGCGCTCGCCGCAGTGTTACCGGTCATCGTCCTCGTCGCGGGCCTCTCCTTCCATCTTCTCGAGACCGAGCGCAGCCGGATCCGCGCGGAGGCCATCGAGCGCGCCACCGCGGCCATCGCGGCGGTCGACCGCGAGCTCGACGCCTCCATCCAGCACTTGCAACTCCTGGCGCTGACGCCGACCCTCGACGCGCCGGAGCCCGACTTCGCGCGCTTCCACCTGCTGGCCAAGCGCTACGGCGACCGGGTTCCGTTCTGGGACCGGATCATCCTCAATGCCCTGGACGGCCGGCAGCTGGTCAACACCGCGTTGCCCTTCGGGACCGCCCTGCCGCGCACCGTGTATCCGGACGAGGTCCGCCGGGTGCTCGCCACGCGGGCGCCGGTCATCGGGGACCTTGCGGCGCCCGGGCCCCTGGCGCAGGACAGCTACCCCTCCGTGCGGATCCGCGTGCCGGTCGTGCGCGGCGACGACGTCCGCTACGACCTGACGGCGGTGGTCGCGGTCGCCGGCATGTCGGCGATCCTGACCGGCAACGGGCTCGATCCCCAATGGCGACCGTTCCTGGTGGACTCGCAGGACCGCATCGTCTCGGCGCCCCGCGCACCCGAAATGATCGGCAGGCAGGCGGGGGCGGCGGCGATCGCCGCCCGCCGCCAGGGGGACCTGGGCGTCTATCCGGGGACATCGGCCCTCGGGACCCCGGTCGTGACCGCGTTCCGCAAGTCCGAACGGACCGGCTGGTCGGCGCACTACTCGCTGCCGGCCGACATCTACAACGCGCCGCTGAACCGGGCCCGCCTGGTTCTCGGCGCGGCCGGCCTGGTGGTCGCCGGCCTGACGGCGGCCTTCGTGCTCCTCTTGCGGCGCGAGGCGATCGAGGCGCGGCGCCAACTGGCGGCGCTGGAGCGGACCCGGCGGCTGGAAGCCGTGGGCCGGATGACCGGCGGGGTGGCGCACGACTTCAACAACATCCTCACCGTCGTGACCGCCGGCATCCGGCTGATCGAACGGACGCAACCGGGCGAGGCCGTGTCGCGCTACCTGGAGGCCATCAAGGAAGGGGTTGACCGCGGGACGAAGATGACCCGCTCGCTCCTGGTGTTCTCGCGCGGCGGCTCGGCGGAACCCGTTCGCTTCGTGCCGGACGAACGGATCCGCGCCGGCGCCGAAATGGTGCGCCAGACCCTCGGCCCGGCGATCGGACTAGCGCTCGCCCTGGAGGCCGACGGCCTCCCGGTGGTGGCCGATGCGACCCAGTTCGACCTCGCGCTCCTCAACCTGGCCGCCAACGCCCGCGACGCCATGCCGTCGGGCGGAACGCTGACGATCTCGACGGCGCCGGGCAAGCTGCCGGGCCAGCCCTCCACGCCGGCGATCGGCGTGACGGTGGCGGACACGGGAAGTGGAATCCCTGCGGAGATCCTGGCCCATGTCTTCGAGCCGTTCTTCACCACCAAGGACGAGAACCAGGGAACCGGGCTGGGCCTGAGCCAGGTCTACGGCTTCGCCCGCTCGGCCGGCGGGCTCGCGGACATCGCCAGTGAACCGGGCCGGGGCACGCGGGTGACCATGCATCTTCCGGTGGCCCGCAGCGAACCCTAGGTATTTGGCCCGCAGCGAACCCTAGGTATTGCTACGGCGACGCCTCGGTTCGCCATGGAAGCCCCTGGCTTCACAGGATTTTCCGTATGTCAGCGAGCCGCGGCCCGGCGTCGCCGCGCGCCGGCACCGGGCCGACTTAACGGAAGTGTGATCTGGATCAAAGATGACCGGGGGAGGGTCGGTCAAAAAGTAGTCAGATCGCTCGAATCCACGGCACCGAGGCCGTGGTCGCAAGGACGCGGCGGGGATCGTTTCGACAAGCACAGGCGCATGACCGGGCGGCGACCGCCCGACGGCGCTCCAACGAAACGACCGGACGGAACCGCGCCCATGACCATCCGCCTCGACCATGACGCCACCCTTGCGGGCAGCATTCCGCTCTTCCGTGGCCTGCCGGATCCGGTCGTCGGCCGGCTGCTGGCGCACCGCCTGCCGAGGACCTACGACGACGGCGAGATCCTGTTCCAGGAGGGCGACGACGCGAAGAGCTTCTTCATCCTGCTCGAGGGCACGGTGAAGATCCTGCGCAACCGCGCGGACGGCTCCGAGACGCTGCTCAACATCCTGGGGGCCGGGGACACGATCGGCGAATGCGCCTATTGCGCCGGGGGGACCTACAGCTTCTCGGCCGAGGCCGTCGGGCGGGTGCGCGTCCTCGCCATCGCGACCGAGACGGTGTCGTCCTGCGTCGCCGAGGACGCCGGATTCGCGAGCGTCCTTTTGCGGCTGCAGCAGCGGCACCTGGAGACCATGATGGACCAGCTGGAGCAGATGAAGCTGCTGACCGCGGCCCAGCGCGTCGCGGTCTTCATTCTCCGGCTCGCCAAGGGCCTGCGCGGCGCCGCCACGGTGTCGCTGCCCTACGAGAAGGCGCTGATCGCCCAGCTCCTCGGCATGAACCCGGAGTCCTTCTCGCGCGCGCTCGCGAAGCTGCGCGAGGTCGGCGCGACCGTCGACGGGCGCGACATCCGCATCGCCTCGGTGGAACGCCTGCGCGGCTTCTGCCGTAGCTGAGCCGGCAAATGATCGTCCGCGCGGGCCTCAGGCCTCGGGCGGGATGACACCCTTCTTCAGGACGAAGCAGCCGTAGAAGCGCCGTTCGCCGGTCACCAGCACCGCATAGGCCGTCTTGGCCCGCTCGTAGAAGGCGAAGCGCTCGATGCCGCCCATCGGCGTCGGCCGGCCCTCCGCGGCGTCGATCTCGGCCTGCACCTCTCGCTGGACCTCAGGGACCGTCACCGGATCGCCGACCACCTCCATGCGCTCCGCGGCGACGGGCACAAAGCTGTCGAGCGGCATCACCGACAGGACGGCCCGGACCACCCGGGCCGAATCGGCGCCGTCCATGCGGATCGGGGTTCCCCAGACGGTCTGGCGCGCCACGGTCTCGGACGGGAAGTTGGCGTCGCAGACCACGAGGTCGTCGCCGTGGCCCATCGAGCGCAGGACGTGCAGAACCTCTCCGGTCAGGAGCGGATCGAGACCCTTCAGCATGTGCGTTCCCCTCTCGCGCGGCCGGTCTGAAGCGCCGGCCGTCTCCGCGAGAAGGCTAAGCGGGGGCGCGGGCCGGGTCCAGCCCGTCAGTAGGGCAGGCCCACGTAGTTCTCGGCCAGCGCGGCGGAGGCCGCCCGCGAGGACGCGATGTAGTCCAACTCGGCCTGCTGCATGCGCTCCTCGAAGGGCGACATGCCGGGGAAGCGGTGAAGGACGGAGGTCATCCACCAGGAGAAGCGCTCCGCCTTCCAGACGCGGCGGAGTGCGCGCGCCGAATAGGCGTCGAGCCCGGCGCCGGACTTCTCGTGGTAGTGCTCGCGCAAGGCCTCGAAGAGATAGCGGACATCGCTCCCCGCCAGGTTCAGGCCCTTGGCGCCGGTCGGGGGAACGATGTGGGCGGCGTCGCCCGCCAGGAAGAGGCGGCCCCAGCGCATCGGTTCGGCGACGAAGCTGCGCAGCGGCGCGATGCTCTTCTCTATGGCCGGGCCGGGGCGCACCCGCCGGGCGATCTCCTCGGGAAGCCGGCGCTTCAACTCGTCGAAGAAGCGGATCTCGGTCCAGTCCTCCGGATTCTCGTCCAGGGGCACCTGGACGTAGAAGCGGCTGCGGGTCAGCGAGCGCATGGAGCAGAGCGCGAAGCCGCGGTCGTGGCTGGCATAGACCAGTTCCTCGTCGGCGGGCGGCACGTCGGCGAGAAGGCCGAGCCAGCCGAACGGATAGACCCTCTCGAAGGTGTTCAGGACCCCGCTCGGGATCGAGGCGCGCGAGACGCCGTGGAACCCGTCGCAGCCGGCGACGAAGTCGCAGTTGAGCTCGTCATCTATGCCCTTCTGACGGAAACGGATCGAGGGCCGGTCCCCATCCAGGCCGGCGAGCTCGACGTGCTCGACCTCGTAGAAGCTCGGCGCGGAGGCCTTGGCGCGGGCCTCCATCAGATCGCGGGTCAGTTCGGTCTGCCCGTAGACGGTGACGCACTTGCCGGCGGTCAGGCCGTCGAGGTCGATGCGGTGGCGGCGGCCCGCGAAGGCGAGCGAGAAGCCGGTGTGGAGGAGGCCCTCGCGGTCGAGCCGGTCGCCCACCCCGGCCTCGCGCAGGAGATCGGCCAGGCCCTGCTCGATGACGCCGGCGCGGATGCGGGAGAGGACGTAGTCGGGGCTCCGCCGCTCCAGGACGACGTTGCCGATGCCTGAGCGGGTGAGGAGATGGCCGAGGAGGAGGCCGGCGGGGCCGGCGCCGACGATCGCGACCTGCGTGCGCATTCCCGCTCCTCCGGTGTCCACCGCTCGGCAGCCCTTTCGCCACAGGACTTCGCTCGGCAGCCCTTTCGCCACAGGACTTACTGTGTCGGAACCGCCGGGGCGCCGCAAGCGCCGGCCCCGCGACCCGCCGGGCTCCGGCGTGACGCTCCTGAAGCCATCCGGGTTCCGGCCGAGTCGCAGCGGCGACGGAGGGTGATAGGGTACGGCTCGCCGGTCCTGCGTTGGACCGGACCGATTCGGGGAGGACGTCGCATGGCCGCTCAGCTGCTCCTTTATCCCTCTCCGGTGCCGCTCGACAGCAGCATCCACCGCGACCTCAGGCTGCGCGTGCCGGCGGACGGCTTCGGGTATGCAGCAGTCACGCATGTGCTGCCTGCCCTTGCCGAGGAATTCGCGATCGCGGCGGCCGAACTGCCGATCGTGTTCCTGCCCGCCGAGCCGCGGCCCGTGCCGGTCTTCGTGGTCGGACTGTCGGCGGGCGAGAACCTGATGGTCGGGCCGGGAGGCGTCTGGGACGGCCGCTACATACCCGCCTATCTGCGCCGCTATCCCTTCGTGCTCGGGGAACGCGCCGAAGGCGCGCCGGTCCTCTGCATCGAGCCGACCTCCAGGGCGCTCGACGCAACGGAGGGCGAGCGCCTGTTCGAGCCGGACGCCCGGCCGACCGCGACAACGCTGCACGCCCTCAAGTTCGCCGAGGACTATCTGGCCGCCGCCCGCCGAACGGACACCTTCATGGACCGTGTGCTGGCGCTGGGGCTGCTGCGCCCGGTGCAGATCGACGTCCGCGGCCCGGACGGCGGGACGACCCGGCTCGACCCGTTCCTCAGCCTCGACGAGACGAAGCTCGCCGCACTCGCCGACGCGGCCGTGATCGAACTCTTCCGCTCCGGCGCGCTCGCGGCGCTCTACGCGCAGGCCACCAGTCTCCGACAGTTTGATGCGCTGGCGATCCGGCGCGCTCGGCGCCGGGCCGGGGCGGCGTGAGGCGGCGTCAGTCGGTCAGGGCCGTGTAGCGGACGGGCGTGTAGCCGCGCGCCAGCAGGACCGAGAGCGGGTAGACGTTGCGGCAGACCTTGCCGTTGCAGCTGCTCGTGGCCGCCTCCAGGACCTCGACCTTGCGGTCGGGCGTGAACTTGACGAAGAGCATGACGTGGGAGCCCGGCTTGTTGAGGGCGTCGCCCGGCTTCAGCGACCAGGGATCGTCGAGGGGCTTGGTGATGCTCGGAATGTCGCGCGTCGTGTACTGGCGCGACAGGCCCCAGGCGGCGCTCACGAAGGCGGAGCAGTCGACGCCCGCCAGGTCGCGCTTGGGGTCCTCGCGGGTGCACACGTTGCCGGCGCGGGCGCCCCGCTCGATCTTGGCACGGAACTGGGCGAGGGAGCCGAAGCAGCCCCAGCAGTAGGGCACCCCCCTCACCTCCTCGCCGAGTTTGCCCTGCAGGTACCAGGGCCGGCGGATGCGGTCGAAGCCGACGCAGGCTTCGTCCGGGTCGCGTCCGTAGGCGCTTTGGGTCACGGTCCACTTCAGGGCCTCGAATCCCAGGGCCGTCTGGATCACGCCGGAGCGGGTGCCGGGCTTGACGGCGGTCAGGAGGCCCGGCGTCGACTCGTCGAAAGCCTCCGACTTGGCGGGCGGCGGTTCCAGCACCTGCGCGCGCGGCTGGCGCGCGGCGAGGTCCAGGATGGCGACCTCGGCGGTGTCGGAGCGCAGGAACAGCACGTTGCCCTTCGGGCCGACGGTCACGAAGCGGCGGACGGCCGCCTGGTCGGCGGTGATCGGCACGTCGTAGATGCGGTCGAGCGCGCCGCGGCCGGTGTAACGGGCGACGTAGAGGGCCGGCTTCTGCTTGGTGGAGAGCGGCACGTCCTCGACGAAGACATAGACCTCGCGCTTCTGGGTGACGTCCAGGATCTCGACACTGCCGAGCCGGCTCGTGACGCGGATCGGGAACGCGATGGCGTTGAGCGGGTCGGCGTCCTGTCGGACCTCCACCTGGGCGGACTTCTGGTCCCGGCCCGGGATGACGTCGACCTTCACGGCGCCGAAGCCGCGGGACTGGACGAATTGCCGGATCGGGGTGAACTCGGGCTGCTTTCCAAGGCTGCGGCCCGGATCGGCGAGGATCTCCTCGGCGTCGGTCGGGGTCTGGGAGCCCATCTGGGCGAAGGCGGACTTCACCACATCGTCGACGTCGCCGACCGAGCGGGCCTCGTACTTGCGGCCGTCCGCGCCGCCGCCCGGCTGCAGCGCATGGACGCCGCCGTCCCAGACGTAGAGCTTGCCGTCCACCGCCACGAGGTCCTTCGGGGCGAGACCGGCGGGCAGGTCGACCGCCTTCGGGGTCGCGGCGGGCTTGTCCCCGTCGACCGTCAGGATGCGGCCGTTGACCTGGTCGAGGACGTAGACCTGGCCGTTGGGACCGGTCTGGATGGCGGCGGGGCCGGCGGTCTCGACCTCGGTGCCGTCGTTGAAGACGCCGATCCGGTCGCTGCCGTCGCCGACCTTGAAGGACTGCAGGACGCGGTTCTGGGCGGCCGCGGGGGCGGCCAGGAGGGCCAGTCCGGCGAGGGACGCGAGGAGGAAGGTCCGCGGTCGAGCCGGCATGTGAGGGACTCCCGTCAATTGGAGCGGTTCGGGTTCACGAACAAGATCGAGAGGTTGCGGCTCGGGGTGTAGTTCTTCGCCGCGAAGGTGAAAGTCGTCGGCGAGATCTTCTGGAGCTTGCCGTCGAAGCAGAAGGACATGATCGTATCGGGCGTCGGCTTGTTGATGGACATCCTGAAATCGCGGATCGGGCCGGCCCAGTTGGCGCCGGTGAGGAGCACGTATTGAAGGCGGGTCTGGAAGAGGCCCGGCTCGTCGGCGCCGTTCTGCACCTTGCGGGCCTGGATGATCTTGCGGATGCCGGCATTGGTGCCCTTGTCGATGCAGTAGTCCATCAGCTGCGGCGACTCGGGCGGGCCGGCCAGCACCGTCTCGGTCAGGAAGCCGGTGCCGACGACGGGCGTGTAGCTGTGCTGGACGGAGACGACCTTCTGGGCCGGGAAGGTCTGCATCCAGAAGAAGGTCGTCGCCACGTCCCAGGCGACCGATGTGGGCTGCCCCTCGGACCAGATGGCGAGGCCGCGCTCGACATAGAACTTGCGCTTGTCGGGCGAGAGCCTGGCTAGCGCCTCGCGGCCGCGCTGGAGCGGGAACGGGTTCAGCGGGATGCCGTCCGCCTTCAGGCGGTCGGTGATGTCGACGCCATGCACGCGGGCCCTCTGCTCCACCTCGGGCGCGATCTTCTGGCCGTCGACCGTGACGGTGAAGCCGATGAAGTTGACCGGGTCCCGCTCCTTCGGCAGCGCGTACTGGAAATCGGCGTCGTTGGCCGAGATCAGCGGCATCGGGAAGGCGACCAGGGTGGTGATGTCCTTGTCGGTCTCATTCAGGAACTCGTAGCGCACCTCGATCAGGTTGGCCGAGATCCTGAGATCCTCCGACTTCATGGCGATGCCGGAGTTGGCCGTCAGCACCAGGCCGCCGACCCCGAGTTCGGCGGTCGAGTCGTTGGCGGTGGCGGGCGGCGGGCCGGAGAGGGCCAAGAAGGCCGCAAGGGCGGCGGATGCGAGGGCCTGGGCGATGACGCGCACTCTCGTCTCCCTTGTCCGCCGGCCTTCCCGCGGCGGGGCCGGAACGGAACCTGACACAGCGCCACGATACCAGCGGCCGGATGGCTTGAGGAGACCGCGGATCCTCACGAAATCCGGCGAACACGCGCCGTGTGGGGACTTCTACTTCTCGATCACGAGGTATTGCGCTGCCGTGATGATGCGGTCGTTCTTCGCCTCGGCGCGCAGCCGGTCGACGAAGACGGCGGCCGGCACGCGCTCGTCGGAAAGGAGCGTCGGGAAGGCCGAGCCGGTCACGACCACGACGGCGAGATTCGGGCGGCCGGCGGCCTCGGGGGCGCGCGGCGCGGTGATCTGGAAACGGGCGTTGCCGGTCTTGGCGGGCCTGGCGACCACCTGGACCAAGCCGTCGTCGGTGACGTGCAGGACCGTCAGCGTGTAGCCGCCCGACCAGGCGGCCTCGCCGCCGACGGTCTCGCCGGGGCGCAGGCGGTTGGTGGCGAGTTCGATGCGTGGGCCGGGGCCGCCGCGGAACCGGGTCTGCTGGAGCAGCCGCACCACCGGGCACTGGGCTTCGGTCACCTGGCGCATCAGCACCTCGGCCTCGAAGCCGTGGCGGCTGAAGAAGGCGCTGTCGAAGCCCTCGAAGGGGACGATCGAACGGCCGTAGCCTTCCGTCACCGCTTGGTTGTCGGCGACGACCACGGGGGCGAGGTAGAAGCAGGCTTCGCCGGCCGGGGCGTAGTCCTCGATGAAGCGGGCGACGTCGGCGGCGACCACGGGCGGCCCGACGGCGACGGTCGTGCCGGGTGCGGCTGCGGGGACGGCCGGACCCGTGGGCGTGGGGGGCGGCGCGGCGCCGGCCCCGGGCACGCCCGGCACGGGTGCGGGCGGCTGGGGGGTCGTGGCGGCGATCTCGGACCCGCCGGGCCGGACGAGCACGTACCAGGCGATCGCCCCGACACCCGCGACGAGCAGCAGGGCCGCGACCGCGAGGCCGATGCCGAGGCGGGAACCGGCCGGCTTCGAGGCGGGCGGGGCCGGGGCGGCCGGGGGCGCCTCGGGATAGGCGGACCGGTAGGCGCCGGGTGCCTGGGAGCCCTGGCCGGGGCGCGGGGGCTCGGAATAGGGCCGGGCTTCCGGGTAGGCGGACTGGCCGTAGGGGTTCGGCGGCGGCTGCGACCCGGGGGGCCGCGAGCGCGGCGGCTCCGAGGTGGGCGGACGCGAGGTGCCGCGGGACTGCGGGGGCTGGGAATAGCGCCCCGGGTCGGCATAGGGCGAGCGCGGCTGCGGCGGCTGGGAGGACGGCGGATAGGAGCCGCGCTGCGGGGGCTGGGACCAGGCGGGCGGCTCCGAATAGCCGGACGGCTGGCGGTAGCCCTGGGCCGGGTCGGGCCAGGATCCCGAGGGCGCGCGCGATTGCGGATTCCGGTCGGGGCGGTTGGCGATGCGGGTCGGGCCGTCGGGCCCGTAGGGATCGTCCGCGTAGGGATCCTGGGGACCCCGGCTCTGCTGGCGCTCGGCGCCGGTCCCCGTGCCGGTGCCGGTCGTCGTACGACGGCGGCCGGGCGCGACCGCGACGGTGGCGTCGCCGGTGTCGGCGGGCGGGTGCGTGGCCGGGCGGGCGGGGCTGACCGTGCCGAACTGGCGCAACCAGTGGGCGACGTCGTTCATCGTGGGCGGACGGTCCTCCGGGTAGGGCTGCAGCATCCATTCCAGGAGCGGCCGGAGGCGGGTGTCGATGTGGCTGAGATTGGGGACGACGCGCCGCTTCTCGACCTCCTCGACCGGGGTGCCGCGCATGTTGATGGCCCAGCCGGCGCTGGCCTCGGCGAGGACCAGGCCCAGGCTGTAGATGTCCGCGGCGGGGCCGACGATGCCGCCCGCCAGGCCCATCTGCTCGGGCGACACGTAGTTGTACTTGCCCGCGAAGCCGCTGCCGATGACGGTCGATTCATGGCTCTGCGTCTGCCGGGCGATGCCGAAGTCGATGATCTTCGACTGCGAGAAATCGCGGCCCGGGACGATGATGTTGTCGGGTGACATGTCCCGGTGGATGATGCCGCGCTCGTGGGCGGCCTGCAGGCCGGTCGCCACGCGCACCCCAAGGGAGCGCACCTCGTCGAAGGTCAGCGGCCCGTTCTTCAGGAGGTCGGAGAGCGGCCGGCCGGAAACGAACTCCATGGCGAGGTAGGGCCGCCCGAGCTTCGGCTCGACCGTGAAGAGATAGTAGCGGATGATCGCTTCGTGGTGGAGGTTGTGAAGCGCCGAGGCCTCCTTGCGGAAGAGCGCCATGGCGGACTCGGTGTCGGCGAGCTCCGCCTTGATCATCTTGATGGCGATGGAGTCGCCGGTCAGGATCGAGTGCCCGCGGTAGACCTCCCCCATCCCGCCCGCGGCGATGGGCTCGTCGATCTCGTAGATGTCGTTGAGGCGCGTGCCGGCGGGGAGCCAGTCGCGACTGCGTTCTGAGGCTCTCATGCGCTCGGCGCCCAATCACGGCGCAGGTTGCCGTTCGGATCGACGACCGTGGGCTCGCGCTCCCGGGCTTTCACGACGACCGCCGTCACGTTGTCCTTGGCGCCTCGGTCGAGCACGGTCGCCAGCATCCTGTCCGCGGCCGCCTGGGCATCGCCCGACAAGACCTCGCGGCGAATCTCGTCGTCCTCCATGTGCGTGGTCAGGCCGTCGCTGCACAAGACGAAAATATCGTCCGGGGCGATCTCGCCGTCGACGATCTCGAGCTCCGGGGCCTCGCGCACCCCGATGGCACGGGTGATCACGTTGCGCCGCGGCCAGTGGCGCGCCTCCTCCTCGCTGACGATGCCGCGGGCCAGGAGTTCGGCGGCTTCGGAATGATCACGCGTGATCTGCGCGATGGCCTCGCCGCGGACCCGGTAGAGGCGGCTGTCGCCCGACCAGACGGCCGCGAAGACCCGCTCGTGGACGAGGAGGAGGACGACCGTCGAGCCGATCGCCAGGACGTGGCGGCGCCGTGCCGTCTCGCGCAGGATGGAGTTGGCGCGCATGAGGCCGAGCTCGCAGGCCGCCAGCAGGTCGGAGGCCGTATCGGCCGGTTCGACGCCGTCCAGGCACTCGACCACCGTGGTGCTCGCCAGCCGGCCGGAATCGTGGCCGCCCATGCCGTCGGCGACCACCCAGAGGCCCTTGCCGGGCCGGATCAGGAACGAGTCCTCGTTCACCTGGCGGACGAGGCCGACGTGGCAGATCATGCCGGTGTCGTAGACGAGCGGTCGTGCCATGCCTTCCCGGTTCCCCGTTCAGCGGCCGCCGGAGCCGGTCCCCGCCTGCGCCTCGGAAAACCCTGCCCCGCCGCGCAAGCTAGCGCCGTTCCGACCCTGCTGCAATGCGAGCCGGGCGGGCGGTCCGCTCACAGCAGGTTGACGTCGATGCGGGCGGCGAGCAGGCCCGCGAAGGCTTCCGGCGGCGGCAGGCGGCGGCCGTAGAGGATCTGGGCGGGCTGCTCCTCCCCGCCGATCGTCCACCAGAAAGTGCCGTTCTCGAAGCGCGCGGCCTCCTCGCTCCGGCGCACGGCGTCGAAGAGGCTCGACAGGTTCGTCTCGTCCCCGGTCCCGGTCAGGAATCCGGTGCGGGAGACCACCACGGCGTCGGGCGTCTCGGGGCGGGGCGCGACCGGAGGGCCCGGCAGGGCTTCCAGCTTCGCCAGGTAGGGGTCGAACTCGGTGGTCTCGTCGAGCGCCTCGAGGAGCAGGTCCTCGGCCTTGACGAACCACTCGGTCTGCGGCGCCACGACCGGCGGCAGGAAGGTGTCCTCCTCCGGGGAGGCCGCGATGGTCAGCGGGAAGTAGCGCCCGATGCCGTCGATGGAGGGCATCAGGGCGCCGAGCACGGTGCGGCCGCAATAGGAGGCGCCGAGCCAGAAGCGCCAGATCGGCGCCTTCATGTAGACCCCCTGCCAGGCGCTGCCGAGCGCCGTCTTGCTCGCGGCCATACCGGCCTGGAGCCAGGGCTCGTAGACCGGCAGGAATCCTGCCGGCAGCGACTGGGCGATGAAGTCTCGCTTGCAGGGGAGCTTGCCGTAGAGACCGCAGCGCATCGGCGAGGCCTATTGCAGGGAGGTGGGGCAGTCGAAGTCGCGGAGCGCGGGCAGCGTCAGCGGGTTTTGCAGAGAGCTGACGTTGATCTGGTACTGGAACTCGCGGCCGGTCGCCGGGATGTTGACGATCAGGCGGTCGCCGGACCGGTTCACCCGGCTCTTGTCGAGGACGCGGAACAGGGACCAGAAGCCACGCTGGTCGAGGTAGGGCGTGAACTCGGTGCCGGCCGCGTCGGATTTCGCAACGATCCGGACGTACTGGAGGCCGGTCGGGCCGGGCCACTGGACCGCGACGGGCGGTCCGGGCTTGACGGGCTGCGGCTTCGGCGCGGCGGGCTGGGCTCCCGGCTGGCCGGGCTGCTGGCCGGGACGCAGCGGCGTTACGCCGGAGCTGCCGGCGGCCCCGGCCGGTGCGGTCGCGCCGTCCGTGGTCGGCGGCGGGGCGGGAGCGGGATTCTTGGGCGACACGACCTGCACGCCGTTCACGTCGAGGGCGAGCGTGGTGATGCTGTCGGTCGGCGTCAGTGCCGTGATGGCGAGGGTGAAGCCGGGCTGCTGCGTGCCGGAAGGGAAGAAGACGTCCTTGATCTGGGCGGCGCGCTGGAACTGCTTCAGGGCCGCCGGCGAGAGGAGCGTGCCGACCCGGCTCTCGCGCCGCCAGGACCATTCGGCGCGCGAGGTGTCGACATACTGGGCGAGGTTCTCGGTGTAGAACTTGTCGAAGACCCCGCCCGGACCGAAGATCCGGCCGAACTCGATCTGCGGCACCTCGCGCTCGGCACCCTTCTCGAAGGGGTAGCGGTTCTGGACCGCCTGGCGGCAGACCGGCGTGATGGTCTCGGCGAGCGCCTTCTGCAGGTCGCCGACCACCGCGGTCGCGATGCTGGAATCGAATTCGTCGGTGGCCGTCCGCAGCATGCGGGCGAAGGGCTCGGGGAAGAGGCCGGCGCTGGCGCGCAGCTTGCGGATGCTCTCGCGGGTGGCCTGGTTGAGCTGCGGGGTGGGGCCGCCCTCGGTCGCCTGGCCGATGAGGCCGTGATAGACGTCGTTGAGCGTGGCGACCACCTGGTCGAGCTGGCGTGGGCCGCCGCCGCCCTCCACGATGGCGTAGAAGGGGCGGAACTGGGCCTCGACCTCGGCGCTCGCCGAAGCCTGGGTGGCGAGGACGGGCGGCGGGGCGGCGTCCTTGGCGTTGGGGTCGGGCTTCCGCTCGCGCGAGAGTTGGGTCTGCTTGCGGATCTCCTCGAAGACCTGCTTGAGTGGCGAGGCCTGGGCGGACAGCGCGGCGAGGACGAGGTAGCGCGGCCGGTCCGCCGTCAGCGAGCGGATGTCCAGCTTGTTCAGCGCGCCGGTCCAGGCGCCGATGAAGTCCTTGGCGTAGAGCTTCAGGACGTCGTCGGGCAGCGAGGCGAACTGGCTCTGCACGAGCTCCTGCTGGCCGGCCTCGCCGAGCACCCAGCGGTCGCGCTCGAGCTGGCCGGCGATGTCGGGGAGCGCAGGCAGCAGCCGCTCGTAGAAGCCGTCGTAGGTGAAGAAGCCGGGGACCACGACGGTGTCGAGCGAGGATCCGTCCTTGGCCTGGAAGACGGTCGCCATGTCGGGGCCGATGGAGGCGAAGACGACGTCGCGGTTCTTGCCGGCCCGGCCCTTGGAGCGGATGATCTGGTAGGCGCGCTCGGCGAGGCTCATGCGCACGATCGCGTTCTGCACGTCCTTCACCATCGGGCCGTTCAGCGGGATCTCGATGCCGGTGCCGTTGTCGAGGTCGAGGAGCGCCGCGAGGTGGGTCTCCAGCGACTTGCGCAGGCCGTCGCGCTCGGGACCCGGGTAGAGGCCGCGCCAGTCGGCGCGCATCCAGTCGAGGACCAGTTCGCGCTCGACCGGGCCCTGGCGGCCGAGCATCAGGTACACCTTGAAGGCGTCGTAGAGGTCGGCGGATTCCGCGCCGGTCTTGTCCTTGGCGGCGGAGATGACCTCCTCCAGCCGGTAGAGCAGGCGCGGGCGGAGCAGGCGCTCCAGCGAGGCGCGGTAGGAGGTGAGGCTGGCGGCGGAGAGGCGCGGGCGCTGGGCGAGGCCGAAGGTCTCCTCGACGGGCGTGCCGTCGTTGCGCTTGTCGTATCCGGTCGGCAGGCGGCGGATCTTGTCGAGGGCCGGGACGACCCACTCGAAGCGCCGGTCGTCGATCTCGGTCTTCTCCAGGAAGGGCGCGACGTCGGTCTTGTAGTCGCCGACCGCGCCGACGAGGCTGCCGATCAGGCCGTCGTTGCGGGTGTAGCTGGTCGTCCAGGCCGCCACGGCGCCGGCGGTGAGGAGGAAGAGGCAGACATAGGCGGCCGTCCTCAGGATCAGGCGCTGGCGCACGGCGGCGCGGTCGGTCGAGACCCAGGCGGATTCGCCGATGATGACGGTCGAGATGAGGTCCTTGAGGAAGTAGCTCTTGCCCGTGCCGGACAGCATGTGCTGGCTCAGTGCCTGCGCGCCGAAGGTGCGCGACAGGGTGCCGATGATGCGGTCGATGGGCGTGCCCTGCTGGGTGCCGGAGGTGAAGTAGAAGCCGCGCAGGGTGGCGTTGGACTGGTAGCGGGTCGGCTCGAAGATGCGCGCCAGGAAGTCGTAGATCGGCTTCTTCAGGGTCGCGATCTGGGCCGGGAAGCCGAAGATGCGGATCTTGTCGGAGGGGTCGGGCTCGCCCTGCAGGCGATCGGGCATGTATTCGGTCAGGCGCTCGATGAGGGCGTCGAGTTCCTCCGGCACCTTGGCGACGAGGTTCTCGTTCTTCTTCGCCGTCTGGAAGGTGGCGCCCCAGACGATCTGGCGGCGCAAATCGCTCAGGTCGGAGAAGAACTCCACGAAGCCGGCGATCAGGTCCATCTTGGTGAAGACGACATAGACCGGGAAGTCGATCTTCAGCCGGTCGTGCAACTCGGTGAGCCGGTTGCGGATCGCGTCGGCGTGCTGGCCGAGCTCGCCGGGCGAGAGCGAGACGACGTCCTCGATGCTGATCGCCACGATGACGCCGTTGATGGGCTGGCGGGGGCGGTTCTTCTTCAGGATGTCGAGGAAGGAGAGCCAGCTCTTCTGGTCGGAGGCCTGGTTGGAATCCTGGGTGGTGTAGCGGCCGGCGGTGTCGATCAGCACCGCCTCCTCGGTGAACCACCAGTCGCAGTAGCGGGTGCCGCCGACGCCGGCGATCGCCTCCGGGGTCTGGCCGCGGGCGAGCGGGAACTTCAGGCCGGAATTGACGAGCGCGGTCGTCTTGCCGGAGCCCGGCGGGCCGATGATGACGTACCACGGGAGGTCGTAGAGGAAGTCGCCGCGACGGCCGCTCGCGCCCTTCAGGGTGGCGAGCGCGTCCTTCATCTTGGACTTCAGGACGTCGCGGTCGTCGGTCTCGGCCGGGGCGGCGACGGCCTCGTTGAGGGCGCGCCGGTTCTTCACCTCGCTCCAGGCGTAATAGATCGCGTAGATGAGCGACGACAGGGCGACGACGCCGATCAGGACGCCGCGCAGGATCGGATTCTCGAGCGGGTAATAGCCGGCGACCGCCAGGACCGGGCCGACGTACCAGATGACGCCGACGAGCGCGAGGACGCCGATCCCGACGACGCTGAGATTGGCCCAGATGGCCTTCATGCCGCTTCCCGCCTCCGGTTCCGCCCGCCCGTGCGATTCGCCATCCGCTCAGTCGACCTTGTCGATCCAGACCTCGACGCGGCGATTCTTCGCCTTGTTCTCGTCGCTGGTGTTGGGGAGCACGGGCTCCTGCTCGCCGCGGCCTTCGGGCGTGATGCGCCCGGGGTCGCTGAGCTGGGGCCCGAGGATGCGGCCGACCGCGTTGGCGCGGGCGACCGACAGTTCGAAATTGGTCTTGAAGCGGTTCGAGCTGCGCAGGGGCGTGTTGTCGGTGTGGCCGATGACGATGACCGGACCGACCTCCTTCTCCAGCACCTCGGCGATGCGCCCGGCGAGCGGCTTGAACTCGTCCTTCACGTCGGCCTTGCCGCTGTCGAACAGGAGCGCGTTGCCGACCCGCACGACGATGTGGGTGCCGACGGCGTCGGCCGAGACCTCGCCGGCGGCGATCTCGGGGGCGAGCGCGGCGCGGATGCGCTGCAGCTGGGTCGTGGTCGGCGGCTTCACCACCGGGCGGGGCGGCGGCGGGGCGGGCGCCTTGCGGTAGAGGGTCAGCTCGGCGGCGGGGTGCAGCGCCAGGAGGCCGTCGGCGGCGAGTTCCGCCTCGCCGGTCAGGAGCGTCCGGTAGGTGATGTAGAGCCCGGTCAGGGCGGCGGCCACGAAGGCGGCGACGACCCAGAAGGGCAGCCGCAGGCGGCCGAGCTTCGCCTTCAGGTCGAGGCCGCGCCAGCGCGGGGAAATGTCGACCGGCGGGCGCGGCGAGACGGACTTCAGGACCTCGTAGGTGTTGCGCTGGATGCCCTGGAGGGTGGCGACGCCGTTCGGGTTGTGGCGGTGCAGGCCCTGGAAGCCGAGGGCGAGGCAGACGTGGACGAGTTCGATGAGCTGGCGGTTCTGGGTCGGGTCCTTGATGGCCTTCTCCAGCTCGGAGAAGAAGCGCACGCCGCCGATGCGCTCGCCGAAGAAGCGGCTCAGCATGGAGTAGCGGGTCCAGACGTGCCGGTCCTCGGCGGGGATGTTCTGGACGATGTCGTCGGCGGTCGCGCAGATAACGTATTTGGCGACGGTCGCGGGGGCCTGGGGCACGCCGGCGAGGCGCAGGTCGTCGTCGAGGGCCGTGATGGAGGCGGCGACCGTCTCCATCAGCTCGGCAGGGGAGGCCCGCGAGAGCGCGATGCGCAAGCGTCCGAGCAGAAGGAGCACCGGGCCGGCCGACCGCACCATCGGGTTCTGGTGCGGGACGATCATCTCCTCGCGGGTGATGAAGGCGCGCTCGCGGCGGGGCGGCGGCGGGGAGAACTCCTCCGGGCCGGGCACCACGCCCCAGGTGTCGCGCGGCACCGGATCCTGCGGGCGCGCCGGGCCCGGGCCGGCCGGCGGGCCGGGCTGGGGAGCCGCGGCCGGCCGACGCCCACCCGGGTTCGGTCGGAAGACCGTCCGGTCCGGATAGGCGTCGAAGGCGTCATCGCTCATCGAGCGTCTTCCATGATGGCCCAGAGGTCCATTGTCAGGCCGGGCCAGTCGCCCGAAAAGTGCATGCCGATGGACGTCGCCGTGCTGAACTCCGGCCATAGTGGCGAAGACTTGTCGAAGTAGAAATAGACGTGATCGGTGATAGCGCGAATTTGAGGAGGCGGCGTCGGCAGGTGCACGAGCGGCACGCCCGGCAGGTGGGTGTGCACGATCTCGTTCATCTTGGTGTTGGGACCGACCTTGAAGAGGGCCGGGAACTGGCTCTGGATCTCGATCAGCGGGCGCTGGGCCCCGACCTCCAGCACGAAGGTGGCGTTGCGGAAGAGCGAGCGGTCGCGGATGACCGAGATGAAGGCGTTGGCGGCGCGCTCGATGATCTCCAGGCGGATGGCGCGGCGGCCCAGGCGCGCGGAGAGGAAGTCCTGGATGTCGCGCATCACCGGCGCGAAGACGTTCTCGATGTCGTCGTGGTCGTAGGCCGGATAGAGGCGGGCGCGGCGCTCGACGGACGCGAAGGTGGCGAGTTCGCCGGCGAGCTTCAGGAGTTCCTCGAAGAGGCGCTCGGGATGCACGTAGGCGGAGCGGCGCAGGTGGCGGTAGACGGGCTCGACGCGGTTGAGGAGCTGCAGGACGAGGTAGTCGACGCTCTGCAGGCCGCCGCCGGCGCTCGGGTCGGCGGCGTAGCGGGCGAGTTCCTCGAGCTTGGTGTCGATCCAGCCGATGACCCGGTCGATCCAGCCGTCGACCACGGGCGAGACGGCCGTCACCAGGATCGGGGGCACGTACTTGTCGTCGAACACCACCGTGCGGTCGCGCACCTCCAGGATGCGGGCGATGCCCATGTTGACGTAGCCGGGCTTCGGCGTCTTGCGCACCTCGTAGGTGAAGCGCAGGTGGCCGACCTCGATCTCGTCCTCGGTGCGGATCTCGGAGGTGGAATCGATGATCGTCTCCGGCACCGGATAGAAGCGGGCGGAGGTCTCCCGCTCGCGGGCGTCGACCTCGCGCGAGCTGACGGCCGATTCGGGCAGCGTCAGCCAGAGGATCTGCTTCGACGCCGCCTCGGGGACGGCCACCGAGGGTGGCAGCGGGCCGTCGGCGGGCAGGTCGAAGGGGGTGCCGTCGGGCATGACCCCGGCGGCGCGGCGCAGACCGAAGCGGCTCTGGTTGGCGAGGTCCCGGTCGATCTCGACGGCGGTGAAGCCCCAGGGATAGGGGGTCGTGCGCTGGACGCGCAGCTCGAGCAGTCGCTCCAGATAGCGATCGTTCTGCTGAAGATGCTGCGGCTTCAGGAACAGTCCTTCAGACCAAACGACCTTGCTGTACCAAGACATGAGTCAGCCCGTGCGACGGCGTTGCGTGACGTGTCGGACCTGAAGGCCGGAGGTCGCAGGCTCAGCCGTGCTCGCCGGAGGCTCCGAGTCGATCATAAGCTTCCGAGAAATAAAGCATGAAGGCCCCCACGATACCATCCTTGTTGTGCTGTGACTTGGCTTCCCACAGCGCCACGTAGCGGTCCCAGAGGCGTGCCTTGCGGAACATGAAATTGCCCCCCTCCTCGGCCTTTTCGACCGCCATGGGATCGAGGTCGGCGAGGAGCTGCTTGAGGGCCTGCTGCATGGCCACGAAGGTGCGCAGCTGGTGGTTGGAAAGATCGGCGAAGCCTTGCGAGAAGGATTCCTCGGCGCCGAGGTAGCCGCGGGAGCGCGCGGCGAACATGATGTTCATGGCGTCCTCGACGGTCGGCGCGAACTTCATGGCGTTGTTGCGCTCGGCGACGATCGAGGTGTGCTCGCCGCTGCGGATCGCCTTCTTGGTGTCGCGGCGGGCGGCGAGCAGCGACATGACGCCGGCGGCGGCGATGCCCAGGATGGCGCCGATCTCCTCCATCACCTCCTCGGCCGGGCGCTGCAGGAAGACCTCGGTCGGCACGCCGGCGCCGCGGGCGAGGGCGGCGAGCAGGTCCTGGGCGGAGCCGGCCGCGGCCGGGGACGGCGCGGCCGGGCGGCGCGGTTCGGGCCGCGGGGCGGGCGGTGCGGCCTTGGCGGGCGGGGGCGCGGCCGGACGGGGCGGCTCGGCGACAGAACCCGGCGGGACGGCGACGGGCCCGGGCGGGGCGGCGACGTCCGGATCCGGAAGGCCCGTCCCGAGGCCCACGAAGGGCTCGGCGGCGGCTTCCCGCCTGGCGATCTCGGCGCGCGGCGGCACGAAGCCGGAGAGGCCGGAGGCCCAAAGGCCCGTCGAGGTCGAATCGACCCAGACCGGCCGCGGGGTGTCCGGGGGCATCGGGTCGAGCGGCTTGGGTCCCGGGTCGACGGCCAGGGGCTCGGGGCCCCAGCCGGGCGGCGGGGGCGGGGGCGGCGGCGGGGGCGGATCGGCGGGGCGGCGGCCGGCCCGTTCGGGCCGCGGCACATCGACGGCCCAGTCGAGGAAGTCGGGGCGTACCGGCCGGTGGGCGTCGGGCGGCGCGATCTCGCGCGCATTGACCGGTGGGGCGGCGTCCTTGGCGGACCAGAAGTCGGTGTTGAGCGGACGCTCCGGCGGAGGCGGCGGTCCGCGGCGCGGGGAGGCGCCCTCCTCCTCGATCTCGACGGCGACGATGTAGTTGCCGATCATCAGCCGGTCGCCGTGGGCGAGGCGATGCGGGCCGTTCAGGCGCCGGTCGCTGCCGTTCAGGTAGGTGCCGTTGGTGGAGACGTCGTAGAGCACGTAGGCGCCGTCCTGCCAGCGGACCTCGCAGTGCTTGCCGGAGATGTAGCGGGTCGGGTCGGGCAGGGTCCAGTCGAGGTGCGCGTCGCGGCCGATGTCGATGCCGCGCCGGCCCGCCACCCGAATACTGAGCGGGCCGCCGTCCGGCAGCCGCGTCTCGTTCTCGATCCTCAGCACCAGTGCCATCGAGGCTCTACCATGTCCCCCAAACGGTTATGGATCGCCGAAGGTGGTTCAGCAAGGTTGAAATCAGGTGGACGGGGCGGGCGACGAGAAGGTGAGCGGCTCGCCGGCCGCGAAGCGGCGCCCCGCCTCGGCGCAGACGGCCATCAGGCCGAACTGCTTCTCGGGGGGGTGGCGGGCGATCGCGGTCAGCACGGCGCCCTGGGCGATCCGCGCGGTCGCGAAGGGCTCCGCGGGAACCGGCTTGTCGTCGTCCAGGACCTTGTTGCCGCCGGACCAGCCGGCGGCGAGGGCCGCCATCTGGCAGGCGCCCACGGGACCGGAGGCGAGCCCGATCTCGAGGGCGCGGCGGCGCGGCGCCTCGCTGGGGTCGCGCACCCAGTCCTCGGCGACGATCAGGGCTGTCTCGTCGCGGCTACCGGGCGGCGGCGCGGCCATGCGGCGGACCGACTGGACGCACCACCAGACGCACTCGCGTCGCGGAAGGACGTAGCTCACGAACCGCAGCGCCGCGAGCGGCTTGTCGGCCGCGAGGAGGCCGGCCAGGAAGGCCACCGGATCCTCCGCCGAGCCGGACTCGCCGACGTCCGCGGCGGCCGGCTCGAAGGCCAGGAAGACGTCCTCGACGGAGACGAAACGCACGCGGCTCATCGTTTCCTCATGCCACGATGACCTGGCCGCCGACGAAGGTCATCGCGGGGGCCTTGCCGAGGATGGTGGTGACGCCGCCGGTCAGCAGGATCGTGGGCGCGATGATCTGGATGCCGGCGGGGCTCATGATGATGCTGGACGGGCCCGCCTGCAGGGTGATCGATACGCCGGTTATGACCGAGGCCGACACCCCGGCGTTGAGGCTGTGCGAGACGCCCACCGTCTCCGACAGGGAGATGCCGACCTTGGTGGTGTCGGTCAGTCCGATCGTGGTCGACCGGTTGAGCCCGAAGGTGTTCTTCTGGTCTCCGATCGGGATCTTGACGTTCTGGTCGCCGAGCTTGATCTCCAGGTTGTCGTCGCCCTTCTCGATCGTCGTGTCGCGCGAGGGGCTGCCCTTGGGGATCTCGAAGGTCTCGCCGATATTCCAGGTCTCGGCGTGGCGGACCTTCACCTCGTGGTCCTTCTCCGCATGCATGCGGATCTTCTCGGAGCCCTTCTTGTCCTCGTAGACGAATTCGTTGTAGCCGCCGCCGCCCTTCGACGAGTTGGTCTTCCAGCCGTTCATGGTCTTGTTGTCGGGGAGCGGGTACGGGACCATGTTGTCCGCGTTGTAGACCGTGCCGATGCAGAGCGGGCGGTCGGGATCGCCCTCCAGGAAGTCGACGACGACCTCCATGCCGTGGCGGGGGTGGAAGACGGCGCCCCACTGCTTGCCGGACCAGACCTCGGCGACGCGGATCCAGCAGGACTGCTTCTTCTTGCGGTCCCAGTGGAACTGCACCTTGATGCGCCCGTACTTGTCGACCGTGATCTCCTCGCCCGACTCGCCGACCACCTTGGCGGTCTGGATGCCGTGGATGATCGGCTTCGGCGTGACGATCGGGGCGCGATAGGGCCGCGAGAAGGGCACGAGCACGTAGGAGCCGTAGTAGGACGGCCCCTCGTCGGGAAGGGCGAGCGCCTGGTAGGTGCCGTTCGTGACGGTGTGGGTGGCGCCGATGACGAGATACTCGATGTTCTCGCGGTCGCGCGCATGGCCCTTGATCTTCAGCCGCGCGCCCGGATGGGCGGAGGCGCACTCGCCTGCTGCGATGCGGCGGTAGTCCACCGACTGCATGGCGTCCAGGCGGACCTTGGCGAAATCGGTCCCCTGGCCGCGCTCGGTATAGCGGCCGGGATAGTCGTAGATCTCGAGCTTGGAGCGGGCGTATTTCTCGGCGGCCTGGCCGTCGGCCTCCAGCTTCGCGCCGGGCTTCTGGAAGTCGTAGTCGTTGAGGGTCGACTTGCCGGTCCGGAACCGCCGCTCGGCGGTGAGGTGCTGGATGTGCTCGGCCTCGCGCACATAGGCGTTGGTGAGCGGGATGTACTCGCGGTCCAGCCCGCCCGGCAGCGGCTCGTGCGCGCCCGGGCCATCGGCGAGGACCATGACGTGCTTGTCCTCGCTGTGCCGATAGAAGTAGTAGATGCCGTGCTCCTCCATGAGGCGCGACACGAAAGCGTGGTGAGTCTCGCGATACTGGACGCAATACTCCATCTCGGGATAGCTGCGCGAGAGCTTCATCTCGAAATCGGAGAAGCCGGCCTCGGAGAAGACCTGCCGGATGATGTCGGGCGCGGTCATCTCCTGGAAGAATCGGCAGTCCTGCGTGTGCGTGAGGAGCCAGAACCAGGGGCGCAGGACCAGCCGGAACGTGAAGAGGTCGTGCTGGAAGCCCGTCCACTGCGCCTCGACCAGGACGCCGTTGTAGTAGCGCTTGATGCCGTCGTAGCTGTTGTACTTGACGCAGCAGTTCTTCCCGATCAGTTCGTCGAAATCCACGTCGTCCTTGCTCAGCGCCTCGATGGCGAATTCGAAATTCTCGCTCATCGCCTCGCGGGCTTCCATCCGACCGAAGACGACCTTGTCGGCTCCCTTCGGGGTCATCAATTCTGCGGCACGGTATTTCTGCTTCAATTCGAAGGAGGAAGAACTTGTTGTCGAACTCATGCTCATGATCTTGACCCTCGGCGCAAGAGCGGCCAAATTCATTATTGTATTCGCGCCCTCCCCGAGGCAAGCCACCCCACGAGCCGTTGATCGGCGCTCCGGAGCGGCGGTTCACGTGCTTCGTGAACCGCCGCTCCGGTCGGCACCGTCCCTCCCCGCCCTTCCCACCGAGCCGATCCGATGGCCCTCATCGACTTCGCCACCATCCTGGAGCCGCTGTCCGATGAGGCCCCCTGCGGCCCGGACCTGGACGCTGAGGGCGACATCGAATTCATGACCTATCTCGCGCGGGCCGAATCGCTCCTGCCCGCGTCGTACTTCGACCTGGAGGACCCCGACAAGCCGAAGGTCAACTACGTCGCCGAGATGAACGAAATCAGCGTCTTGGCGCAGCGGACGCGCGACCTGAGGCTGCTCGTCCTCTACGCCAAGTTCGCGATCCTCGGCAACGACATCCCGTCCTTCACGGACACCATCAAGGCCGTGGCGGCGCTCATGCGGGAGCGGTGGGCGGAGGTCTATCCGCGGGACATCGACGGCGACTTCATCGACCGGGTGGCGACCGTCCAGGCGCTCGAGGACGCTCCGCATGTCCTCTTCCCGCTGCAGTTCGCCCGGCTGGTGACGAGCCGCCGGTCCGGGCCGATCACCTACCGGTCCTGGCTCCTCGCTCAACAGAAAGTGACCCCTCGCGAGCAGGAGGCCGTGCTCGACGCCAGCACGATCGAGCGGGTGATGTCAGAGGTGGAACTTCCGACCCTGATCGACCTGCGCGACCGCATGCTCGCCGTCGAGGCGGCGGCAACGTCGATGGACAAGGTGTCGGTCGAGAAGGCGGGCTACGACAACCGGATCAGCATCGAGAAGCTGGGCACGCTGGCGCACGAGATCGCGGTCTTCCTGGACGAGGGCATCGCGCGCCGCGACCCGCTGGCGGCCGTCCTGACCCAGGGCGCGCCGGCGGAGGAGAGCTTCGACGACGACAGCGGGGGCGAGGGGGACGCGGCGCGCCCGGACGGGGCGCCACGGCCGGCGGGCTCGACGGCGGCGATCCAGAACCACCACGACGCGCGGGCGGCGCTGAGGGCGGCGATCGACTACTACCGCCGGCACGAGCCGTCGAGCGCGGCTCTCCTGGTCGCGCAGTTCGCCGAGGGGCTCGTGGGCAAGTCCTTCTACGAGGTCATGCAGGCGCTCGTTCCCGACCACGCCTCCTACGCCGCCCTGCTGGTCGGGCAGAAGGCGGTGCGCCTGCCGGCTGAGCGCCTCGCCGAGATGGCGCAGATCGCCGCCGCCGAGGCGCCGCCGATCGAGGAGGACGAGAGCCCGGAGAGCGAGAAGGTCTTCCTCGCCGTGACCCGGCGCGAGGCCATGACGCTGTTCGACCAGGTCGCGGGCTACTACCGCGCCAAGGAACCGGCGAGCCCGCTCGCCATGCTTCTCCAGCGCGCGCGGGATCTCTCGGAGCGCGACTTCTCCAGCCTGATGGGCGAGTTCTTCGCCGAGAGCACGCTCCGGGCGATCCGCGGCGAGGACTGATCACCCTGCGATCATGCGGCGTTCATGTCGGCCGTGAGACAAGGGAACGCTCGCGGGGCGACGGTCCGCCGTGAAAGCTCCGTGATGCCGGACGGGTCCCGATGGGATTCGCATTCGTCAACGGCCGGGATGCGTGTATTCTCGTATCCAGGGGATCGGGGAGATGTTCTTGCTCGACCGTCGCGCTCATCGTTCGAAACGGCTGGCGCACGGGGCGGCGACCTCGGCTGTCCTCGTGCTGATCGCCTGCGCGTCCGCGCTGGCGGCGGAGTGGCCGTCGACGCGGGGTATCCGCACGGACCCGAAGGTCGAGCTGCCGCTCGATCCGGATGCCGGCCCGGCCCAGAAGCCGCTCCGCCCGATCGCGCCGGTGCGGCTGGCGACGCGCGGCGACGATCGGCAGGCGCTCGCGGGCCTCGCCGCCCGGACGGCCCCCTTCGAAGTGGTCGGCGCGTCGACCCGGCCGGATCTGCTCTGGGACCCGCAGGACCGCACCGTGCGGCAGGGCGAGGAGGTGGTCGGCACCGACGTGGCGGCCGCCGACCTGCCCGATGTCATCGACCGGACCGCCCTCGTCCGCCTCGTCACTGAGCTCTCGGGCCGGTCCCCGCAGGCGATCCGGCTGCAGCCCGAGGGGCGGGTCCGGCGCGCGGGCGAGCGGATCCAGATCGTCGTGCCGGGCGTGGCGAACCGCAACCTGGCGGTCTTCTCCGTGTCGGGCAACGGAACGGTGGCGTTGCTCTATCCGACCCGCCGCGACCCGCCGGCGGTCGCCGGCCAGGACGCCGTCTTCACGGTCGAGGTCGGGCCGCCCTTCGGGGCCGAGCAGATCTTCGCCGTCTCGCGCGGGCTCTCGCTCGCCGATTTCGTCACGACCCTGCGCCGCCTCAATGGACGGAAGGGCGCGGGACAGATCCTGGCGCAACTCGACGCGCTCCCCGCCATCGACCTGCAGGTCGGCACGGCGGCGATCGCGACGCAGCCCTGAGGGGGAAGCATCATGCCGCCGCGCCGCCCCGCCTGCCTCCGCCGCCTCGCCGCCACGGCCTTCGGGCTCGTCCTCGCCGCATCCGGCGGCGCGGCACTCGCGCAGGGGCCGAAGGGTAAGACGCCCGACGCACCGGCCGAGAAGGTGCTGACGCGCGTCGTCGGCGGACGGACGGCGGCCGCCGACGCCTGGCCGACGCAGGTCAAGATCTTCGCCCCGGACACGGCCGGGCGCGGCCGGTTTCGCTCGCATTGCGGCGGCACGGTGGTCGCCTCGACGTGGGTGCTGACGGCGGCGCACTGCTTCGTCAGCGCGACGGGGCCGGGCGCGCGCCGGCAGTCGATCGCGGCGGCCGACGTGCGGATCGTGGCCGGGCGGGAGCGGGTTCCGACCGTCATCGCGGGCGACGACGCGTTCGGCCGCGCCGCGCTCCGGGTGAAGTCGGTCGTCTATCACCCCGACTTCGACCCGCGCACCTTCGCCAACGACGTGGCGCTCCTGGAACTGACCGGCCCGTCCGACACGCCGGCGAGCCCGATCGTCGGGGAGGCGGACCGGGACAGGGACTTCGCGGGGCTCGCCGGGACGGTGGTGGGCTGGGGCCTGACCGAGGAGGCGCAAGGGTCCGAGGCCGAGAAGCTGCCGACGGACCTGCAGGAGGTCGAACTCCCGCTCGTCGACCTCGGCACCTGCCGACGCGGCTACGAGGGCGGGGCGCTGAAGGACAATTCGATCGACGCTCGCAATCTCTGCGCCGGGTTCGCGAGCGGCGGGCGGGACGCCTGCCGGGGCGACAGCGGCGGCCCGCTGATGATGCGCGTCGCCGGCGGCGGCTGGGTGCAGGCCGGCATCGTGAGTTGGGGCGAGGGCTGCGGACGGGCCGGCATCTACGGCGTCTACACCCGCGTCGCCGCCTTCGAGGCCTGGATCCGGCAGGTCACCCGCGGCGCCATCGGCCAGCCGTCGACGCCCTCCGCGGACGCGAAGCTCTCCGCCTTCGACGCCGTCGCGGCGCTGCCGCGGCAGGCGGACACGGACGGCTCGGCGGCGCTCGCGCCCTTCTCGCTGCCTACGCCCGCCGACGTCGCCCGCAACGCGGCGGTGGTGGAGCGGGGCGACCGGGCGCTGGTGATCGCCATCGACGGCTACCCGGAGCCGCTGTCGCTCAAGGGATCGCTCAACGACGCCGCCACGATCACGTCGCTCCTGACCGACTCGCTCGGTTTCCGGCGCGAGCAGGTCATGGTGCTGACCAACGAGCGGGCGACGCGGGGCAACATCCTGGCGGCCCTCGACACCTGGCTCGTGCAGGGCTCGCAGCCCGGCGCCCGGGTGTTCCTCTACTACAGCGGCCAGGGGTTCCAGACCCGCATGTTCCCGGCCCTGCGCAACGCGCGGCCCGGACCGACGATCGTGCCGGTCGACCTGCGACTGATGCGGAACGACCAGGGCGCGGTCTACGACGTCGAGAATGCGATCCTGCCGTCCGAGCTGACCCGCTACCTCGAACGGCTGCAGGACCGCTCGACCCTCGCGGTCTTCGACGCGACCACCCTCTCGGCGCGCGGCATCCAAAAGGCGCCGCAGGCGCGGCCGGAGGAGCGAGGCTTCGTCCGCAGCGTCGAGGCGGTGGTCGACTACGCGCCCGAGCTCGACGGGATCCGGCTCTCCGACCTGACGGCCCCGGCCCAGCCGCTCCCCGCCCGGCTCCTGTTCACCGGCGCAGGCCCCGACCAGTGGGCCGTCGTCGACCGTTCGACAGGGGATCCGCAGGGGCTCTTCACGCGGCTCTTCGCAGCCGGGCTCAGGGCGAGGCCGCTGATCGCGCGCGGCGGAAGCGGGGCCGGTGTCGACCAGGTGATCGGGTCGATCCGGAGCGCCGCCGACCAATATTGCGCCGAAGTGCCGGAGAGCTGCCGCTACGGGCTGCGTCCGCAGGCTTTCGCGACAGGCGAGGCGGCGCAAACCGGGCTCGACGGCTGGATCAAGGCGAACCCGCGGGCGGCCGCGCGGATCACGCAGCGGATCGAGAATCCGGCCGGCCTGAAGATCGACCTGGTGCAGACCGCGGGCCGCTCGGTCGGCGCGCCGACCGGGGTCCGCATCTCGGCGCGGCAGGCGGGGCACGTGATCCTCGTGGGCATCGACCCGCGCGGACAGGCGCGGCAGCTCTTCCCGGACGTGGAGGCGCTGATGAAGGACAAGAAGCCGAACCTGGAGCTCAACGCCGTCGCGCCCGGAAAGCCGCTCACGGTGACGACGGCGTCCATGGCGGCGGGCGCCGAGGCCCTGCTGAAGCCCGGCAACGCGCTCGTGTTCGCGGTTCTCTCCGACAAGCCGGTCCAGGCGCTCGACCTGCCGGAGCAGGCGGGGCCGAGCGCTGACGCGCAGACGAGCTTCCTGCAGATCTACGAACTCGTGAGGACGCTCAAAATCTCCGACCCCAACACCGGGGAGCTCAGCGACGTCAGATGGTCGTTCGAGGTCAGGTCCTCGAAAGGTCGCTAGTCGAAGTCGCACCGTTCAGCCGTTATTCATCGAACTTCTGGCAATGTTAGCGGTATCAGCCTCGGGCCAGTCACGATTGTGTCGAAGTTCTCCGGCTGATCTCAAGTTAACGTCCGCTCACATAACCGCGAAGACGGACGTTTCTAGGGTTCAGGGACTTGAATTCGGGCGAGACTTCGGCTGAAATGGGTCCAATGAAATTACAGCATTAGACGATCCACACCATAACCGGGGGCATTCCCAATGGCTTCTGACAGTGGACAGAAATTCATCCGGAGGAACCGTGCACCCCGCGTGCACATCACCTACGAGGACCCGTACGACGCGAACAAGCTCGTCGAGCTTCCCTTCGTGATGGGGGTGATGTCCGATCTCTCGGGCAACGCCTCGGAGGTCGAGAAGCCTTCGGTCGCGGACCGCAAGTTCCTCGAGTTCGACATGGACAACTTCGAGAAGCGCATGGAGGCGATCGCGCCGGCCGTGACCTTCCGGGTGAAGAACAAGCTCGGCGACGGCGCGGACGTCATGCCGGTGAAGCTGACCTTCAAGAAGATGGAGGACTTCACCCCCGGCGCCGTGGCCCGCCAGGTGCCCGCGCTCAACAAGCTGCTCGAGGCGCGCACGCAGCTCTCGAACCTGCTCAGCTACATGGACGGCAAGGTCTCCGCCGAGGAGGCGCTGCGCAAGCTCCTGAGCGACCCTGACCTGATGGCGGCCCTCAGCGCCCGCAAGCAGGAGCAGGCCGTCGACATGGCCAAGGACGACGGTTCGGACGAGGTGAAGGCATGAGCACGGAAGTCGCACGGGACACCGCCGGCGCCGCCGGCACCGTCGAGACGGCGGATGATTTCTCCGCCTTTCTCAAGCAGAGCTTCAAGCCGCGCACGGAGCGCGCGGCCACCGAGGTCGAGAACGCCGTCTCGACCCTGGTGCGCGAGGCCCTCTCGGACACGAGCCTCATCAAGGAGGACGTGCTCGACACCATCGAGGCGATGATCGCCAAGCTCGACCAGAAGCTCACGGCGCAGGTCAACGAAGTCCTGCATGCGCCGGAGTTCCAGCAGGTCGAGAGCGCATGGCGGGGTCTCCACTACCTCTGCTACAATTCCGAGACAGACGCGTCGCTGAAGATCCGCGTCATGAACGTCTCGAAGATGGAGCTCTACCGCGAGCTGCGCCGCTATCCGGGCGCCAAGTGGGACCAGAGCCCAGTCTTCAAGCAGATCTACGAGCAGGAGTTCGGCCAGCTGGGCGGCGAGCCCTACGGCTGCCTGATCGGCGACTACCAGTTCAGCCACATCCCGACCGACGTGCAACTCCTGCGCGACATCAGCAAGGTGGCGGCCTCGGCGCATGCCCCATTCCTGGCGGCGGCGGACCCGACCCTGATGGGCATGGACCGCTGGACCCAGCTGATGAACCCGCGCGATCTCTCGAAGGTGTTCGACACGCCCGAATACGCGGCGTGGAAGAGCCTCCGGGACGCCGAGGACTCCCGCTACATGGGCCTGTGCATGCCGCGGGTCCTGTCGCGGGTGCCCTACGGGCCGAAGACGGAGCCGGTCGAGGAGTTCGCCTTCGAGGAGGACACCGACGGCCATTCCGGCGACAAGTACGCCTGGATGAACGCGGCCTACGCGATGGCGGTCAACATCAACCGGGCCTTCAAGGAATACGGCTGGTGCACCCGCATCCGCGGCGTGGAATCGGGCGGCGAGGTGATCAACCTGCCGACCCACACCTTCCCGACCGACGACGGCGGCGTGGACCTCAAGTGCCCGACCGAGATCGCCATCAGCGATCGCCGTGAGGCGGAGCTCGCCAAGGCCGGCCTGATCCCGCTCATCCACCGGAAGAACACCGACAAGGCGGCCTTCATCGGCGCCCAGTCGCTCTACCGGCCGAAGAAGTACGACAAGGTCGAGGCCACGGCGTCCGACAACCTGTCCTCGCGCCTGCCCTACATGTTCGCGGTCTCGCGCTTCGCCCACTACCTGAAGTGCATGGTCCGCGACAAGATCGGCTCGACCCTGGAGCAGGAGCAGCTCGAGCAGTGGCTGCAGGGCTGGATCAACCTCTACGTCGACCCCAACCCGGCGATGTCGAGCGAGATCCAGAAGGCGAAGATGCCTCTCTCGGCGGCGGCCGTGAAGATCGTCCCGAACGAGGAAAACCCGGGCTACTACAACGCCCGCTTCTATCTCAGGCCGCACTTCCAGTTGGAAGGCATGGACATCGGCCTCAGTCTCGTGTCGCGCCTGCCCGGAGCAAAGGGCTGAAGGCGCGGCCCACGCAGCGGAATTTCCACCGCGGGCGGGCCGGTTCGTCCGGTCCTCCCGCAAGCCGGGGGCGGCTTTAGGGGTCCCGCAAGAGAGCGGCAACCTCACTATTCATGGAGGCACACATGGCTACCGAAGACGCATTCATCACGTTCAAGGGCGTCAAGGGCGAGTCCCAGGACACCGACCACAAGGACTGGATCGACGTGTTCTCCTGGTCCTGGGGCCTGTCGAACGCCGGCACCGCCTCGGTGGGGTCCGGTCTCGGCGCCGGCAAGGCGGTCGTCCAGGACTTCCACTTCACCAAGCCCTGCGACACCTCGAGCGCCGACATCGCCAAGAACCTGCTGCAGGGCAAGCACTTCGATACGGCCGAGATGCACCTGCGCAAGTCGACCGGCCAGGAGAAGGGCCTGCTCTACTACAAAGTGAAGTTCGAGCACGTCTACATCACGAGCTTCCAGCTCGGCGGTTCCGGCGGCGGCGGTACCTTCACGGAGTCGGTGAGCTTCACCTTCAAGAAGTACTACGTCGAGTACCAGATCCAGGACAACAAGGGCATCGCCAAGCCGGGCGGCAAGTATGGCTGGGATGTCGCGTCCATGAAGGAGTGGGCCGGCTAGTCCGACCCGGCTCCGCCCGGACGGGCGCGGGGCGGCGAGCCCCGGCCCGCAAGGAATGGCCCGGCGACCGCGGTCGCCGTGCTCGGGGCGGGCGGCCGCCGGCCGCGGGGCGCAACGCAAGCGCTCCGGCCGGTCCGCCCGCTCCCCGCGTTCGGCAGCCCGGCGAGCATGGACCTCGAGGTCCGCGTGGGGTGGCCGGTCAAGAGGGGGTGGTCAGGTCTTGAGGGGGTGGTCAGGTCTTGGCGGTCGGATCCCATCAGAAGCAGCGCGTCGGAGCCCCCGTGATGCATGCCTTCCGGGCCGCTCACGGGGCGCGGGATGCGCGCAAGAAGCTCGACCTGCGCGACGAGAGCGGCGACCGGATCATCGCCGGCCGACGGGCCTCGGCGCGAACGCTGGTCACCGAGGCGATCATGCGCCGCGAGATCGGCCTCGACCTCGAGAAGCTCCTGAACACCATCCAGCTCGCCTCCAGCCTCGACCTCAGCGAGCACCCGGAAGTGCAGAGCTCGATCCTGAACTTCGGGATCCCGGACATCGTCCACCGCTCGATCGACGAGTTCGCGGTGGACGACATCGCGTTCGAACTGGCGGTGGCGCTCAAGCGCTTCGAGCCGCGGATCGTGCCGCGCTCCATCCAGGTCCGGCGCGACATGTCGGTCAGCACCGTGGAACTCAAGGTCCGGTTCCAGATCTCCGCTGAGATCTCCATGCGGCCCGAGAACGTGCCGGTCGAGTTCGTCGCCGACATCGAGGTCGCCAGCGGCAAGATCGTCGTGGGGCATGTCTGAGCGCCCATGGATCGCGAGTTTCTCGACCTCTACGAACGCGAACTGAGGGTCCTCAGGGAGCAGGCGCGCGAGTTCGCCGAGGAGTTCCCCGGCATCGCGGACCGGCTCGGCGGCCTGATGGAGGACCGCACCGATCCGATGATCCAGGGGCTCCTGGAGGGCGCGGCGTTCCTCGCCGCCCGCGTGCAACTGAAGATCAAGCACGAGTTCCCGGAATTCACCACCAACCTGCTCGACCAGCTGATCCCGAACTTCCTGATGCCGACGCCGTCGGCCATGGTCGTGCAGGCGCGCCCGATCTTCGGAGATCCGGCGCTGCTCGACGGAACGAGGATCGCCAAGGGCAGCTATCTCGACGCCACCTACCTGGAGCGGGAGCGGCGGGTCGCGTGCCGGTACCGGCTGACCGCCGAGATCATGCTGTGGCCGTTCGAGATGACGGCAGCCGACTACCTCGCGACCCCGGCCGCCCTGCAGGCGATCGGCGTGCCGCTCGCCGGACGCGCGCGGGCCGGGCTGCGGCTCGGCTTCACCACCCGGATGAGCGGCCGCAAGGAGGCCGAGATCTCCGACCAGGACGCGATCGCCAAGCCGGAATTCCATGCCGCGCGGTGCCGGATATCCGACCTGGTGGTCCACCTCGTCGGTGACGAGACCGAGGCCATCGCGCTCTACGAGCAGCTGTTCGCTCGGCGGGTCGGCATCCACCTGCGCTACTACGACGAGTTCGGCGATGCCGTGGTGCTGCCGATCGATCCGCGCGCGCTGGTGCAGGTCGGCTTCGAGGAGGGCGAAGGGCTGGTGCCGCCCGACACGCGCATCTTCCACGGCTTCGCGCTCGTCAAGGACTTCTTCGTCTTCTCGCGCCGGTTCCTGGCGTTCCGTCTCGTCGACCTGGACAAGATCCTGCCGCGGGTGCCGGCCAAGTCCTTCGAGATCGTGATCAGCTTCGACGAGTCGAACCCGCGGCTGCAGGCGACGCTGACACTCGGCGACTTCGGCATCTACGCGGCGCCGGCCGTCAACCTCTTCGAAATGACGCTCGACCGCATCCAAGTGAAGAGCAATCTGCACGAGCACCACGTGGTCCCGGACCGGAGCCGGCCGATCGACTTCGAGCCGCACCGGCTCCTCGACGTGGCGGCCCACTACGCGGGCTCGACGGAGCGGGTGCCGGTGCTGCCGCTCTACTCGGCGCCGCGCGACCCGGATTCCAAGGCCGGCAAGCTGTTCTACACGGTGCGGAGGCTGCCGCGCCGGCGGACAGCGCTGGAGCGGCGGACCGGGGGCGCGTCGGACTATACCGGGACGGAGATGTACCTGAGCCTCCTGGAGCCGCGCGGGCGCGACGTGCCGCAGGTAGCGGAGATCAGCCTCAGGGCGCTCTGTTCCAACCGGCATCTCACCGAGGCGCTGCCGGTCGGGGAAGGGGGCGCGGACTTCCGGCTCCTCGACAACACCGACATGGATTTCGTGTGCCTTGCCGGGCCGACCCCGCCGGCCGAGCCGGTGACGGGCGAACTGCGCAGCCGGCGCGAGGTGGCCTCGACGGGAACGGTCACGTGGCGGCTCATCAACATGCTGAGCCTCAACCACCTGGGCCTGATCGGGCGGAGCGCGGGGCGCAACGCCCAATCGCTGCGCGAGATGCTGGGCCTCTTCGCCGATCTCAAGGACGCCGTGCAGGAGCGGCGCATCGACGGCATCCGCAGCGTCGACAGCCGGCCGATCGTGCGGCGTGTGCGGCGGGCGACGGGGGTCGGCGCGGCGCGCGGCCTGGAGATCACGGTGACGATCGACGAGCGCTCCTTCGAGGGATCGGGGATCTTCCTGCTCGGCGCCGTGCTGGACCGGTTTTTCGCCGAATATGTGGCCATCAACAACTTCACGCAGACGGTCATCCGGTCGGTGGAGCGCGGCGAGATCATGCGCTGGCCGGTCCGGCTCGGGCTGAGGAGGCCGCTGTGACCGCGGCGCCGCCCGTCCTGCCGCCGCCCGGACGCGGTCCGGTGCCTCCCCTCCCCGCCGGGAGGCCGGCATGAGCTTCGACGAGGAGATCCAGCAGGAGCCGTGGCGATTCGACTTCTTCACCGTCATGCGCATCCTGGAGGGGCGAAACCCCGAGCGCCCGAGGATCGGCGACAGCACCACCTTGCGGGAGGACTACGTCCTCCTGGGGCAGAACCCCTACTTCGAATTCCCGGCGTCGAACCTCGAGCGCGCCACCATCGACGGCAAGGACCGGTTCCGGATCCTGATCAAGTTCCTCGGTTATCTCGGCCCGCAAGGCGCCCTGCCGGACGCCACCAACGCGGAGGCCTATGCCTGGCTCCTGGAGCGTGACGAGGCCTTTCCGCGCTTCCTCGACGTGTTCAACAGCCGGTTCCTGCAGCTCTTCTTCCGTGCCTGGGCGGACTCGCGGCCGATTGCCCAGCACGAGCGCCCGCTGGACGACCGCTTCGGCGACTATGTCGGCTCGGCCGTGGGCCTCGGCTCGCGCATCTACCGGAACCTCGACACGGTGCCGGACGCCCTGAAGCTCGCGCATGCCGGGCTGATGGCGCCCGCGGCCAAGTCGGCGGTGCGGCTCGAGGCACTGATCCGCGGCGTTATCGGCCTCGACGCCACCGTGCACGAATTCGTGGGCTCGCGGCTGCCCGTGGCGCGCGAAGACCAGACCCGGCTCGGGGGAGCCAACTCGGCGCTCGGCGACGACGTCATGCTGGGGTCGAGCTTCTACAGCGTCAGCGACAAGATCCGGGTCCGGATCACGGCGAAGTCGCTCAAGGAGTTCGAGACGGTCCTGCCGCAGGGGCGGCTCGCCGAACCGCTGGCCGACCTGGTGCTCTTCTATCTCGGCGAGGCGGTCGATTGGGACGTGGAGCTGGTCATCCGGCAGGCCGATACCAAGCCGGTGAAGCTCGGCTCCTTCGGGCGCCTCGGCTGGACCACCTGGGTGGCGCCGGACATCGAGAAGGACCCGGACCGGGAGCGGTCCGAGGCGCGGTTCAACCTCGCCCAGCGGGTGCGCGAGTCCCGCGCCGGCGAGCCGATCGAAACGGAATTCGCCTGACGCCCCGGCCTGCCGCCGGGGCGCGATCTCTTTGTTTTCATTTGCGGCCCCGGGGAAAGCGGATTTCACTCGGCCGGGGGCGCCGATTGGGGGAGTGGCCATGCCGGACATCAGCCTGGAAGCCGTGACGGGCAAGCTCAACCGCGTCGGCTACGACGCCTTCTTCCAGGCGCTCCGCCATGCCAAGGGCGCCGGCAACCGCAACGTCGAGCTGGCGCACTGGATCCTGCACCTGCTGCAGCGGGACCGGACCGACCTCGGCCTCACCCTCGACAAGTTCAAGATCGACCGGGCCAAGCTGACGTCCGACGTCGCCCGCGTGGTCGAGGGCTTCCGCAAGAACGAAACCGAGATGCCGGGGGTCTCCAACGCCATCTCGGACATTCTCGACCGCGGCTGGCACTACGCCACGCTCTTCTTCGGCGAGACGCAGATCCGCACCGGCCACATGCTGACCGGCGCGCTGAAATCCATGGAGCTGAAGCGGGCCTTCACGTCGCTCTCGCCGGAGTTCGGCAAGATCAACCCGGACACGCTGGCGGCCGAGCACCGTTCGCTGTGGGCGGGCTCCGAGGAGGAGACGCTGCGCCCCATGGACGGATCCGGCCTCGCCGCGGCGGGCACGGCCGGCGCGGAAGCCGCCAAGGGCAAGGCGCAGACGGCGCTCGACCGCTTCTCGCAGGACCTGACCGCCAAGGCCAAGGAAGGCGGCATGGACCCGATCCTCGGCCGCGACGACGAGATCCGGCAGGTGATCGACGTGCTCATGCGCCGGCGGCAGAACAACCCGATCCTGACCGGCGAGGCGGGGGTCGGCAAGACGGCCGTGGTGGAGGGACTGGCGCAGCGGATCGCGTCGGGCGACGTCCCGCCGCAGTTGCGCAACGTTCGGCTCTGCGCGCTCGACATCGGCCTGATGCAGGCCGGCGCCTCCATGAAGGGCGAGTTCGAGCAGCGGCTGCGCTCGGTCATCGACGAGGTCCAGGCCTCGCCGACGCCGATCGTCCTCTTCATCGACGAGGCCCACACGCTCATCGGTGCGGGCGGCCAGGCCGGCACCGGCGATGCCGCCAACCTCCTGAAGCCGCCGCTGGCGCGCGGCACGCTCCGGACCGTCGCGGCGACGACCTGGTCGGAGTACCGCCAGTACATCGAGAAGGACCCGGCGCTGACACGCCGCTTCCAGCCCGTCAATGTGGACGAGCCGGACACGGAGCGCTGTTGCCGGATGCTGCGCGGGCTGATCGGGCCGATGGAGAAGCACCACAAGGTCAAGATCTCGGATGCGGCCGTGGTGGCGGCCGTGGAGTTCTCCAAGCGCTACATCCCGGCCCGACAGCTGCCCGACAAGGCGGTGAGCCTGCTCGACACGGCGGCGGCGCGGGTCGCCATCAGCCAGAGCGCCATACCGGCGGCGATCGAGGACACGCGGGCGTCGATCGCGGCGCTGGAGGCGGAAGCGGCGGCGCTCAAGGCCGACCGGGACCTCGGCATCGTCTCGACCGAGCGCCTCGGGGAGATCGACGCGGCGCTCGCCACCCTGAGGGGCGAGCTCGAGACGCTCGAGGCCGAATGGGCCTCCGAGAAGGCGCTGGTGGAGGAGATCCGCGCGCTGCGCGAGTCCGTGGCGGCGCCCGAGGCCGAGGCGGAGGCGCAGGAGAGCGCCAGGGCGGCGCTCGCCGAGAAGGCCGGCCGGCTCGAGACCATCGACCCCGAGCGACGCATGATCTACGCCCATGTGGACGAGCAGGCGGTCGCCTCCGTGGTGTCGGACTGGACCGGCATCCCGGTCGGCCGGATGGTCAAGGACGAGATCGAGAACGTCCTGCGCCTGCCCGAGATCCTCAACAGGCGCGTCATCGGCCAGAGCCACGGGCTCGCCATCATCGCCAAGCGGATCGAGACCAACCGGGCGAAGCTCGACAATCCGAACAAGCCGATCGGTGTCTTCCTGCTCTGCGGTCCCTCCGGCGTCGGCAAGACCGAGACGGCCCTTGCGCTCGCCGAAGCCCTCTACGGCGGCGAGGGCAACATGATCACCATCAACATGTCCGAGTTCCAGGAGGCCCATACGGTCTCGTCGCTGAAGGGCGCACCTCCGGGCTACGTCGGCTACGGCGAGGGCGGGCGGCTGACCGAGGCGGTGCGGCGCAAGCCCTACAGCGTCGTCCTGCTCGACGAGGTCGAGAAGGCCCATCCGGACGTGCACGAGCTGTTCTTCCAGGTCTTCGACAAGGGGATCATGGAGGACGGCAACGGGCGCAAGATCGACTTCAAGAACACGCTGATCATCCTGACCTCGAACGTCGGGACGGACCTGATCATGGACCTGGCGCGCGACCCGCATCATCGTCCCGATCCGGAATCGCTCCTCGGCGCGCTGCGGCCGAAGCTCCTGGAGGTGTTCCCGCCGGCGCTGATCGGGCGGCTGGTGCCGATCCCCTACTACCCGCTGTCGCCCGACATGCTCTCCGGCATCGTGCGGCTCCAGCTCGACCGCATCGGCAGGCGCATCCGCGAGAACCACGACGCCGCCTTCGTGTACGACGACGCGGTGGTCGACCACATCGTGGAGCAGTGCAACGATCCGGATTCCGGCGGGCGCATGATCGACAACATCATCACCAATACGATCCTGCCGGCGCTCTCGCGCGAGTTCCTGAAGCGCTCGCTCGACAAGACGGAGATCCGGGAGGCCCGGGTCGGCATCGAGAACGGCGCCTTCAGCTACGCCTGGGGGTGAGGGCGACGGGGCGGGAAGCCTGCCGCCCGGATCACTCCTTGGCGAGCGCGTCCATGGCCTGGGCGAAGCCGCGCATGGGGAAGTTGACGGCGATCGGCTGGCCGGCGGCGGTGGTGAAGCCGAGCTGGGCGGTCGCGGTCTGGGCGCGGAAGCGGCGGACGAGGTCGTCGGAGGCGGCCGTCGAGGCGATGCAGCCGCCCGGGCCGCATTGCTGGAAGGGGATCTGCAGGCCGGTTTCATCGGCGGCGGGGGCGAGCTTCACGCCCGGGGGGATGGTCACGTTCGTGGGCAGGAGCACCGCCACCGTGAAGGCGCTCTTTCCGGCTTCCCGGCCGAAGGCGACGCGGGCGATCGGGCCCTGCTGGCCCTCGACCTGCAGGGCCTGGGTGACCTCGCAGACCTTGGCGTTTCCCTTCGATTCGCAGCGAAGCGTCCAGTCGCCGTAGACGGCCGTGGAAACCCGCGCGACGTCCTCGGGGCCGACGGGCGCGGCCGCGGTGGGCGGGGCCACGGGCGGCACGGCGGGCGCGGGCGCCGCCTGGGCCGGCCGCGCGGCGGGCGCGGGGGGGCGCTGCGGCTGCTGGGCTTCCGCCCCGGATGCGGCGGCGGCGAAAACCAGCGCGGCGAGCGCGCCATGCGACGAGAGTCTCTGCAAGGTCTTGTCTCCGTCTCTTCCGGGCCGACACGGCGGCGACGCTAGCCGAGCACGGCGGATTCGGCCACCCCGGCAGGAGCCTGCCCGGTCAATTGATGATCACGACGGGCGCCGGGCCTCGCTGCGCGGGGGCGGCCGGACGGACCGGCTGGGCCGGCGCGGGACGGGGCTGGGTCTGGCGCGGCTCGGCGCGGGGTTCGGGGCGCGGGCGCGTCGGCTCCTCGGGCTCCGGACGGGCGATACGCGGGCCGCTCCGCCGGCCCTTCTGGTCCTTCTCGGCCTCGTCGCGCTTCGGCGGCCGGACGTCCACCTTGGGGGCGGCGGGCGGCGCGAGGCTGCAGGTGCCCTTGTCGGCGTCCTCGATCTCCTCGACGAGCTTGACGGTGATCGCGCCGTCCCAGCGGCCCCGGCGCGTGGCCCCGTAGAACTCGCGGATACCGTCCTCGACGTCCTTGTCGGAGCGCTCGCCGCGCTTCAGGCAGCCCGCCTCGAGGAGACCGTCGCGGGCGCGGGCGACCAGTTCCTTCCGGCTCGGCTCGGGCGGGGGTGCGGGGGCGACCGGCTGCGGCTCGGGCGCCCGCGGCGCTTCCGGCGCCGGCACCGTGAGGGCGGCGACGTTGACCTCCCGGATTTCGGGGCACTGGGCGCCGCGCACGAAGGCGCGCAGCCGGTCGAGATCGGCCTCGCTGCGGACCTGCAGCTTCTGCTCCTCGAGGGACGCCTTCTCGCGGGTGCAGACCTGCTGGGCGGCGCTCGCGACCAGGATGGTGCCGCGCTGGCGGACGTCCGGGCACTGGAAGCGGTTGACGGCGGCCTGGATCTCCGCCGGCCGGCCCGGGTCGAGGGCGGTCAGTTCGGCGAGCTCCTGGGCGCAGCGGCGGGCGGTGCGGTCGTCGAGCGCGCGCAGCGCCGCCAGCGCCTCGGTCCGGACGTCCGGACAGGCGGCACGCTCGGCCTTGGCAGACAGGTCGGCGCGGCGATCCTCGGCGGCGGCCCGGGCGAGGTCGGCCCGTTCCTCCGCGCAACGCTGGCGGGCGTTCGCCGCTTCGGCGAGCCTGGCGGTGGCCGCCTCGACGAGACGCGCGGTATCGGGGCAGCGGGCGCCGGACCGGAGCGCCTCCAGGTCGCGCGCGGCGGGCTGGCCCGCGAGCCGGTCGACCGTCGCGGCCTCCTCGCGGCAGACCCGGGCCTGCGCCTCGGCGGCCCGCGCATCGAGGTTGCGCAGCGCCTGGTCGACGGCCGCCACCGCGTCCGGGCAGCGGGCGACGTCCGGCGCGCGGCGGGCCTCCTGGAGGTCGTCGCGGCGGTTGTCGGCCTCGGCCCGGCGGATCCCGTCGAGACGCGCGGCGCAGAGCTTCTGCCCGTCGTCGATGGCGCGGGCAAGCCGGTCCATGTTCTCCGGGCAGTCCATCCGCGGGCGCAGGGCGGCCAGTTCGTCCAGGCGGGCGGCGCGGATCGCCGCGTCGATGCGGACACCCTCCTCGCGGCATTTCTCCTGCCGAGCCTTGGCCTCGGCGACCACCTTGCCGGCCTCGGCCAGGGCGAACTCGCCGCGGCGGCGCGCCTCCGGGCAGCGCGGGGTCTTGAGGAAGGCCTCGACGTCGGCCGGGCGGCCGGACGGGATGGCGGCGAGCGCGCGGAGGTCCTCCAGGCAGGCGGCCTCGAGCGCGGCGGCCTCCGCCTTCTCGGCCTCCTCGAGCGAGGCGACGGCGGCGGCGGCGGCCTGCTGGGCGGGATCGCAGGGCGCAGCTGCGCGGAGCGCCGTCAGCTCCCCCTTGCGGCGGCCGGCGCGGGCGCTCTCGATCCGGGCGAGCGCGGCGTCGCAGATCTCCTTGGCCTCCTGGCCCGCGATGGCGGCCAGCGCTGCGGCGGCGGCCTGCTGGGCCTCCTCGCAGACCTGGCCGTTGCGCAGGCCCGCCAGCGCGCCCTTGGCCCGGCTCGCCTGGAAGTCGGCGACCCGGCGCTGCGCATCCTCGCAGGCCTTGCGGGTCTGCTCGGCCTGGCGCTGGCGCGCCTCGTCGTCGAGCTGGCGGACCACCGCGTCGAGGCCGGCGGCGAGCAGGGGCAGGTTGGCCGGGCACTTGACGGTGCGCTTGCGCAGGTCGTCCACCTGGCGGCGGCGCACGGCGGACTCGATGTCGGTGCGCTCGCGCTCGCAGGCCTCGGCAGCCGCCTTCTCCTCCTGGGCGAGGCGGTCGAGCCTGGCGAGCGCCTCGTCGGCGGCGGCTGCGGCGCGGGCGCAGAGCGGACCGGCCTTCAGGCGCTGGAGGTCGTCGCGCCGGCGAGCCGCGGCCGCGTCGCCGACCTTCTGGACCGCGTCGTTGCAGGCCTCCTGCTCCTGGCGCTGCCGGGCCAGCGCCTCGGCCTGCCGCTGGCGCTCGGCCCGGTCGTCGATCTCGGCGACCGCCGCGTCGATGCGCGCCGCGCTCGCGGGGCAGAGGACGCCGCCGCGCAGCTCGACGAGGCCGCGGCGGTCGCCGCCCTGCACCAGGCGGTCGATGCGCTCGGCCTCCTGCGCGCAGGTGCGGTCCTGGCCGGCCTTCAACTCGCGCTCGAGCACGTCGAGGCGGAAGCGGGCCTCGTCGCGGAAGGCGGAGTTCGGGAAGCGGGCGGCGAAGTCGCGCAGGTCGTCGGCGCGGCTCGAGAATCGGACCTTCGCCCAGGCGGAGAGGTCCGTCTCGCGGCGGCTGAGGACGAACTCCTCCTGCAAGGTCGTTGTGATCTGGGGGACCTGGCGCCCGTCCGTGCGCTTCTGCACGTCGCGGCTCACGCGCCGGAAGGTCTCGACGATGTCGACGTTGGGTTCGGCGGCGCGGGCCAGGAGGGCCGCCGTGAAGGGGCTGTTGCGGCTGCGTCCGTCCTCGGCCACGTCGAGCGGCGCCGTGGCGTAGATGGAGACCATGCCGCGAGCGTTGACGACGCGGGTGAGGCCGCGCGTCGCAGACCCGGGCTTCGGCGAGGGCCGCGCGCTCGAGGGGGTGCCGCCCTGGAAGGGGTCGTTGCGGCACGCGTCGAAGATCATGATCCGGACGCCCGGGATCTTCTCCATCAGGTCTTCGACATTGCGGGCGGGCAGCAGGTCGTATTGGACCGCGATCTCGTCCTCGATCTTGGCATCGACGGGAACCAGGAAGTAGCCGCCCTGGTGCTGCAGCGCGTGGCCGGCGAAGTAGAAGAGGGCGACGTCGGCGCCCGACGCGAGTCGGGAGAAGTCCTTGAGGACGTCGGGGATCGAGGCGCGCTCGACGTCGAGGCGCGTCATCACCTCGAAGCCGAGCTCACGCAGGAGACTCGATACGTCCTCGGCATCGGCTCTCGTGTTCTTCAGGGCGACGATGGACTTGTAGGCGCTGTTGCCGATCACCAGCGCGACACGGCGCTCGGCCAGGGCCTGGTCCGCCCAGGCCAGAGCCGCACACAGCAGGAACGCCAAGAGGCCCAGGGTCGCGGCTGCGAACCGGCCCAGCCTCCGCGTCTGCACTGCTCCGAATGCCGCCGGCACCTCGGGTTGTTCCCGTTCATCCCTGTCCGGAACGATAGTCCGAAGCCCACGGTGGCGCAACGCGACGGCTGCCCCAGGGCTCCGGACGGACGCGGCCCGGACAGTCCGGGCCGCGAAGGCTGTGGGACGGGCGCGGCCCGGGCCGCGCGGCACCGTCAGAAGCTGTAGCGCATGCCGGCGGTGAGGGCGGCGCCGTGGATGTTCTCGCCCCAGCGATACTCGCCGCGCACGAAGGCGAAGAGCCCGGTGTCGGTGAACTGGGCGTTGAGGGCCGCGCCGATCTGGTTGAAGGTGCCGACTCGGGTCGTCGAGGTGGTCGGGTTGAAGCTCTGGCCAGGCAGCGCGATGCTGCCCTTCACCGGGCCGGCGAACTCGTGCCAGAGGTTGTAGGAGACTTCCGGCCGGAGCACGAGGGTCTCGGACGCCGCGAAGCTGGTGGCGAGCTTGGCGCCGACACGGCCGAGCCAGCTGTCCACGTCCTTGGAGCGGATCGTGCCGTCCGCGGCCTTGATGGGCGTCAGGGCCGTGTTCGCATAGATGAGGCCGAGCGACGGCTGCAGGATGACGTTCTCGTAGATCTGGACCGTGGTGGCCGCGGAGCCGTAGGCCGACCAGCCGTCCGCGTTCGCCTTCTTGTCGCGCAGGTTGAGCGCGGCGTTGGTGAGCTTCATGTTGTAGTAATTGCGGAGGATCTGCAGGTCGGCGTAGCTGCCGTAGCCGATGACCGCGCCGTAGACGCCGACGAAGGGGGCGTCGAAGGAGACGCGCGAGGACGTCTTGGAGGCGAGGTCGCTGCCCGAGACGTTCACCTGGCCGGCGGTCAGGCCCGTGAAGGCGCTGATGCCGGAGCCGCCGATGTCGCTGAAGCCGGCGTCGAGGCCCGCCTGGATACCCGTGAAGTTGGCGCGGAAGCGGGCGTCCGCCTTCTGCACGCCGCCGCCGCCGGGGCCGGAGTCGAGCGTCGTGGTGTTCGACACCGTGTACTGGCCGACCTTGGTGCGCGCCCAGAAGCCGAGCGACATCTGATCGGTGAGCGAATCGCCGATCCCCTGCTGGGTCGAGCCCTGGCGCGAGCGCGAGGAGGTGATGAAGGCGCTGGTTGGCTCGAAGAAGCCGGACGAGATGGCCGAGAGGGCCGCATTGATGCTGGCGCCGGCGATGTTGGCCGCCGGGTTCACGTTGGAGACGATCTGGTAGTTGTTGCCGGACCGCTGCAGCGCGTAGTTGATGAAGGCGTTCGAGGAGTTCAGCCCGCTGGCCGAGAAGTTGCCCGTGCCACCGCCGGTGGTGACGACGAGCAGGGGCGCGGAGAGGAGGTTGCTGGGCCCGACCCGGTTGAGCTGGAGGGTCGAGTTCCCGGTCACCGTGCCGTTGATCACCACGGTGTCCGCCGCGTTGGCGCCCGGGTTGAAGTCGAGCGCGAACCTGGACCCGCCGCCCGCCGTGAGATTGCCGTTCACGACCAGACTGTCGTTGGCGGAATTGTTGGACAGGGTGACGAGGCCGGAATTCGCGAAGGGCCCGTTGATGGTCGACAGGAAGGCGCCGCTCCCCGAGGTGCGGAAAGCCTGGATGGTGCCGGTGTTGGTCAGGCCGGTGGTGTCGAGGGTGACGCCGGAGGCCGAGAAGGCGAGCGTGCCGCTGTTGGTGGCCGTGCCCGCGATCGTGAAGTTGGCGCCGAGCAGGGCCGCCGCGCCCGAGGCGATGTTGAACGTGCCGCCCGTGAAGGTGCTGACGCCCTGCAGGTCGAGGATGCCGCCCTGCACGTCGAGCCCGTTGGCGCCGTTCAGCGCGCCCGTGATGGTCACGGTCCCGGCGGTCGTCTTGGTGATCGTGCTGTTGGCGGTCAGGTTCGCGGCGATGCTGCCCTGCTGCAGGTCGACCGCGCCGGTCGCGGTCAGCGTGCCCGTGCCGTTGACCTGGCCGTTGGTGAGCGTGAAGGTCGAGACCGTCTGGTTGGTCGACCCGAGGTCGAGGATGCCGCCGCCCGAGATCGCCAGGGTGTTGGTGACCGCGCCGAGCGTGCCGGCGCCGGAGAGGGCCAGCGTGCCGCCCGTGATGTTCGTGAAGCCCGTGTAGCCGTTGGCGGCCTGCAGGTTGAGGGTGCCGGCCTGGACGGTCAGGCCGCCCGTCGTGTTGATCGCTCCCGTCGCGGTCACGGTGCCGGCCGTCGACTTGGTGACGGCTCCGGAACCCGCCAGGGTGGCGGCGAGGGTGCCGCCCTGCAGGGAAATGGCGCCGTTCGAGGTCAGAGTCCCGGGCCCCAGCAGGCTGCCGGTGCCGGCCAGCGTGAAGGCGGAGACCGTCTGGTTGGTGTTGTTCAGCCCGACGGTGCCGGTTCCGGAGATCGAGAGCGTGTTGGAGGTGGCGCCGAGCGTGCCCGCGCCGGTCAAGGTGAGCAGGCCGCCGGTGACGACCGTGTTGCCCGTGTAGGTGTTGGCGCCCGAAAGGTCGATGGTGCCGCCCTGGACGACGAGGCCGCCCGTGGTGCTGACCACGCCCGAAATGAGGGCGGAGCCCGCGGTCGACTTGGTGATCGTCCCCGAGCCCGCGAGATTGACCAGGATCGAGCCTGCCTGGAGATCGATGGCGCCGTTCGACGTCAGGGTGCCGCCGTTGAAGATGGTGCCGCCGTTCATGCTCAGGCCGGCGACCGTCTGGCTGGTGCCTCCCATGTTGAGGATGCTGGCGCCCGACATGGACAAGGTGTTGGCCGTCGACCCGAGCGTGCCCGCGCCGGACAGAAGGAGCGTGCCACCGGTGATCGTGGTGCCGCCGGTGTAGCTGTTGGCGGCGCTCAGAGTGAGGGTGCCGGCCTGGACGGTGAGGCCGCCCGTGGTGCCGATCGCGCCAGACAGCGTCACGGCGCCGGCGGTCGACTTGGTGATCGCGCCGGCCCCGGCCAAAGCCGTGGAAATGCTGCCCTGCTGGAGACCGATCGCGCCCGTGGAGGTGAGCGTGCCGGTGCCGCTGATCGTACCGTTGGTCAGGGTGACGCCCGCGACCGTCTGGTTGGTCGTGCCGAGGTCGACCACGCCGCCGCCGGAGATCGAGAGCGTGTTAGAGACGGCGCCCATCGTGCCGGCGCCCGAGAGGGCCAGCGTGCCGCCGGTGACCGCGGTGTTGCCCGTATAGGTATTGGCGGCGGTCAGGTTGAGGGTGCCGGCCTGGACGGTGAGGCCTCCCGAGGTGCCGATCACGCCCGAGACCGTCACGACGCCGGCGGTCGTCTTTGTAATCGCGCCCGCGCCGGCGAGGCCGGCCGAGACGGTGCCGCTCTGCAGATCGATCGTACCGCTCGAGGTGAGAATGCCGCCGGTGCCGCTGATGGTGCCGTTGACCAGCGAGACGCCGCCGACGGACTGGTTGAAGCCGTTCAGCGCGACCGTCGAGCCGCCGCTCACGGTGAGCACGCCGGCGCCGGAGCCGAGGGCGCCGGCAGCCTGGAGGTTCAGGGTGCCGCCCGAGACGTTGGTGTTGCCGGTATAGCCGTTGGCGGAGCCCAGCGTCACCGTGCCGGCGGTCGACTTGTTGAGGCCGACATTGCCGTTCAGGGCGATGTTGATGGTGCCCGCCTGCAGGTCGTAGTCGGTGGCCGAGACCAGCGCCCCCGCACCAGCGACGGACGTCTGGATCGTGCCGCCCGTCATGAGCAGCCCGCCGATCGTCTGGGTCGTCCCGAAGACGTCGAGGATGCCGCCGTTGATGGTCAGCAGGTTGGACGCGTTGCCGAGGGCGCCGGCGGCCAGCACGCCGAGGGTGCCGCCGTTGATGATCGTCCCACCCGTGTAGGTGTTCGTGTTGAAGAGCCGCAGGGTCCCGGCGTTGACGGTCAGGCCGCCGGTGGTGGCGAGCACGCCGCGCATGGTGACGGTTCCGGCCGTCGACTTCGTCACCGCGCCCGATCCCTGGAGGGTCAGGTTCGGGGCGATGTTGCCGGCCTGGAACGAGATCGCGCCGTTGGTGATCAGCGTGCCGTTGCTGAGGCCCGTGAAGTTGGACGCCTGGCCGCCGGCCTGCTGGGTGAAGCTCGCGACCGTGTGGGTGGCGCCGTTGAGATTGACGGTCAGCGTGTTCCCGCCGTTGATGACGAAGTCCGAGGTGGACGAGATGCTGCCGGCGCCCGCAAAGGTCACGGTGCCCAGGCCCGTCACGGTCGTCGCGCCGGAATTGCTGTTGGTGGTGCTGTTGACGTTGACGAGGGTCGTGCCCGTGGCGGCGGTGTAGGTCACCGGGCCGTTGCCCGAGACGCTGCCGTTGAGGTTGACCGTGATGCCGGCCGCCGTGGCGTTGAACTGCAGCACCGTCGGGGCGGTCGAGACCCGGTCCGTCGTGTCGGTCGTGCTCGCGCCGAAATTGATGACCTGGGCCGAAGCACGCTCGACCGCCAGGGGTGCGGCGACCAGCACCGTCGTGAGCAGGAGCGCAGCCCGGACCTTCCGGTTCGCGTCTCCATGAAGCCTGAGCGGCTCAACCATACCATCACCCCCGCACGGGCCCACCTGCCCTAGTCCACCACACGAAACGCTAGTGGAGGGGTGCGGAGCACGCAAGCCGCCACCGGGCTGCCACACCGCCGACACGAAGCCGCCCCGCATGCGGATTTTCGTATTGAATCAGACCATTGCAGGGAGCGGTCAATCCGTAGCCGGGGCGTAGGGTACGGTCCCGACGGGGCATCTTGCGCCGGTGTGTTGTCGAGGCGCCACACAAGGAAGGCGAAATCCCGGGTGCTGCCCAGGCGATTCGCCGCAAGTCGCGGGGCTAACGAAGAATTTACGGTGAATCACGTGGAGTTTGCAGATCGTGACCGGTCGGGATATCCTGACCCGAATTGAGACAGCCTCCAGGAGGGTTCCATGCGTTCTCTGGTGTCGCGCGTCGGAGGTGTTCTGTTGCTCGGCGTCGGGCTCTCGGGTACGGCCCAGGCGGAGTCGATCATCAGTCCGCTTCCCGGACCGCCCCTGCCGGCGTCGGTCGCCCGCGCGTCCGCCCCCGTGCTCCCGGTCCGGGTGGCGGCGCAGACGCCCGCCCCGCGTGCCTGCACGACGATGATGTGCGGGTCCTTCATCGTGATCAACGGCTACTGAGCCGCTCGCCCGCTTCGTCCTCCTCTGCACGGCGGCCCTTGGCCGCCGTTTTCGCGTCGGAGGTCAGGCGCCGAAGTCCATGGCGAGCTGGTCGCCTGCGGGCGGGGCCGCCGGACCGGCGTCCAGGGCCGCCAGGAAGGCACCCGCCTCCCGGCGAATCGTCGCCCGGCGCGAGTCCGTCATGCGGTCCAGCGTCCGGTACGGCATGGCGAGGCGCGGGTTGGCCGAGAGCTTCGGCCGGTTCTCCATCAGGAAATTCCAGTAGAGCAGGTTGAAGGGGCAGGCCCGCGGGCCGGTCTTCACGGCCGGGTCGTAGGCGCAGCCGGCGCAATAGTCGGACATGCGGTCGATGTAGGCGCCGGAGGCCGCGTAGGGCTTGGAGGCCATCAGGCCGCCGTCGGCGTGGAGCACCATGCCGTGGGTATTCGGCAGCTCGACCCAGTCGTAGGCGTCGGCGTAGACGGCTAGGTACCAGGCCTCGACCTCGGCGGGCGCCAGGCCGGCGAGCAGGGCGAAGTTGCCGGTGACCATCAGACGCTGGATGTGGTGGGCGTAGGCGTTCCGACGGGTCTCGGCGACGACCTCGGCGATACAGGCCATCGCGGTCTCGCCCGACCAGTAGAACCACGGCAGGGGACGGCCGGCGCCGAGGTGGTTGGTCGCCGCGTAGCCCGGCATGCGCAGCCAGTAGATGCCGCGCACGTATTCGCGCCAGCCGAGGATCTGGCGGACGAAGCCCTCGGCGGCATTGAGGGGCGCGGCGCCCCGGCGCCAGGCCGTCTCGGCGGCGAGGCAGACCTCGCCGGGGTCGAGCAGCCCGAGGTTCAGGTAGGGCGACAGGACGGCGTGGTAGAGGAAGGGCTCGCCCGCCTTCATGGCGTCCTGGTAGTCGCCGTAGAGCGGCAGGCAGGCCTCGACGAAATGCTCCAGCGCCTCCAGGGCATCGGCCCGGGTCACCGCCCAGCCGAAAGGCTCCAGGTCGCCGAAATGGCCGGGGAAGCGGGCGGCCACCAGGGCGAGGACCTCGCGGGTGATCGCATCGGGCTCGAAGCGGCGCCGCGGCGGCGGCCGCTGGCCCGCGGGCAGGCTCTTGCGGTTCTCGGCGTCGAAGTTCCAGCGTCCCCCCGCGGGCTCGCCGCCCTCCATCAGGAAGCCGGTCTCCCGGCGCATCTCCCGATAGAAGAACTCCATGCGCAGGCTCTTGCGGCCCTCCGCCCAGCGGGCGAATCGGTCGCGCGAGCAGAGGAAGCGGTCGTCGGGGCGGATCTCGACCGGCAGGCCAACCGCGGTCTCCCAGCCCTCGATCATGCGCTGCACCCGCCACTCGCCGGGCTCGGTGACGACGACCCGCACGGGACGGCGGCAGGCGACCGCGCGGGCGAGTTCGCCCGTGAAGGAGCCGCTGTTGGCCGGGTCGTCCAGGCGCACGTAGTCGACCTCGATGCCCTCGGCGGCGAGGTCGGCCGCGAAATGGCGCATGGCCGAAAGCACGAGGGCGATCTTCTGCTTGTGGTGCGGGACGTAGACGGTCTCGTCGGCGACCTCGGCCATCAGGACGACGTCGCCGGGCGCGAGGTCGCGAAGCGCGGAGAGCCCGCGGCCGAGCTGGTCGCCGAGGATGAAGCGGAGAACCGTCACGGCCGGCGTCCCGTTGCGGGCGCGGGCGATCCGGCCGCTACGGCAGCGTCGTAGACCGGGTCCGTCATGGCGCCTCCTCGGGTCCCCAGGGTCCTCCGGGGTGCCATACGGCGGACGGGCGCGGACGGTTCAGGGCGACGGGCGAACGGCGATGCGGATGCGGAAGAAGGCGGACCTGCCGCGGAAGACCTGCGCGGCCTGCGGGCGGCCCTTCGTCTGGCGCAAGGCCTGGGCGAAGGTCTGGGACGAGGTGAAATACTGCTCGGACCGGTGCCGCCGGTCCCGGAAGGCCGGGCCCGCGACGGCCTCCCCCGGGACGGATCGGCTCCGGGGCGCCTGAGGGCGGCCGGGTCCGTTGCCGGAGGTGACCGGATCAGGCGCGGGCGAGCGCCCTGCCCTCCTGGTCGAAGGCGTGGCAGAGCGCCGGGTCGGCGGTGATCGGCAAAATCTCGCCGGAGTGGAGGTTGCGCTGGCCGTCGAGCACGACGGTGAGCGGCTGGCCGTCGGACAGGCGGGCATACACGATGGTCTGGCCGCCGAGGCTCTCGACGATTTCGGCCTTCGCCTCGCCGAGGGACAGGCCGTCGGTGCCGACGCGGATATGCTCCGGGCGGATGCCGAGCGCGAGGCCCGAGCCGGACCGGGGCGCGGCGAGCGGCAGGGGCAGCTTGCGGCCGGCGACCGTCAGGGCGAGGCCGGCGCCGGCCGGCTCGGCCGCCGCGGCATCGAGGAAGTTCATCTTGGGAGAGCCGATGAAGCCGGCGACGAACTTGTTGGCGGGCCGGTTGTAGAGGTCGAGCGGGGCGCCGACCTGCTCGATCACGCCGAGCCGCAGCACCACGATCTTGTCGGCGAGGGTCATCGCCTCGACCTGGTCGTGGGTCACGTAGATCATCGTGGAGCCGAGGTCCTGGTGGAGCTTGGCGATCTCCACGCGCATCTGGACGCGCAGTTCGGCATCGAGGTTGGAGAGCGGCTCATCGAAGAGGAAGAGGCGCGGCTCGCGCACGATGGCCCGGCCGATGGCGACGCGCTGGCGCTGGCCGCCGGAGAGTTGCTTCGGCTTGCGGTCGAGCAGCTGCTCGATCTGCAGGATGCGCGCCGCCTTCTGCACCTTGGCGGCAACCTCCGCCTTGGGCATGCGCGCGGTCTCCAGGCCGAAGGCGAGGTTCTTGCGCACGCTCATATGCGGGTAGAGCGCATAGGACTGGAACACCATGGCGATGCCGCGCTTGGCCGCGGCCACGTCGTTCATACGCGCGCCGTCGATCCGGAGCTCGCCGCCCGTGATCTCCTCCAGGCCCGCGATCATGCGCAGGAGCGTAGACTTGCCGCAGCCGGAGGGGCCGACGAAGACGCAGAACTCGCCGTCTCCGATCTCCAGGTCGACGCCGTGGATCACCTGGTGGGATCCGTAGCGCTTGACCACCTTGTCGAGGGCGACGCGGGACATGGGGCTTCTCCCTGGGGGTGCGGGGCTTCAGCGCTTCGGCGCCCAGCCGTGGTACTTCGGATGGTCGGTGCCGATGGGCAATTCGACCGGCCGGCCGGTCTCGGCCGAGTGATAGATGGCGGTCACGAGCTCGAGCGAACGGCGCGCATCGGCGAGCGTGACGGGCAGTTCGCCGCCCGAGAGCAGGGCGTCGTGGTAGGCCTCGACCTGGCCCTGGAAGCGGCGGTGGACGGGTTGGAACCGCCCGAGCTCGGCCTCGATCGCCGGGGCGGCGGTCGAGACCGGCGTGATCGTCCAGGGCTCGTCGCCGGGGGAGTAGCAGGCGGTCCCGCTCTCGAAGGTGACGTTCTCATAGATGGCGCGCATGCGGCTGATCTCGACCGCGGAGCCGAGGTTGCAGCTCAGCGTCACGAGCGCGCCGCTCTCCATCTCCAGGCTCGCCGCGACCGTGTCCTCGACCTCGATGTCGTTCACCAGGGTGGCGACGCGGGCGAAGACCGAGCGGATCGGGCCCATGAGGCCGACCAGCATGTCGTGGATGTGGATGGCGTGGGTGACGAGCACGCCGCCGAGCTCGGTGGCGAACTTGCCGCGCCAGGGGACGGCGTAATACTCGGCCGTGCGCTTCCAGTGCGTCTCGACGGTCGCCGCATAGGGCCTGCCGGCGAGGCCGGCGCCGACGACCTGGCGGGCCTTCTGGTAGCCGTTGCCCCAGCGGTACTGGAAGATCGGCATGACCCGGCCGCGGGCGGCCTTCTCGGCCTCGATCAGGCGGTCGACGTCGGCGAGGGAGCCGGCGATGGGCTTCTCGCAGACCACCTCCTTGCCGGCGGCGAGCGCGGCGAGCGTCTGCGGCACGTGCAGGCCGGGGGGCGTGCAGATGTCGACGATGTCGAGATCCGGCATGGCGAGGAGCTCGTCGAAGCTCTTCGTGCGGATCGGCACCGCGAACTCGTCGCCGACCTTCTTCAGGCGCTCGTCGTCGAGATCGCAGATCGCCAGAACGCGGAAGCGGTCCGGGTGGTTGGCGTAGCCCTCGAAGATGTGCGAGCGGCCGATGCCGCAGCCGACCACGGCGACCGTCTTGATGGCGGACATGTCAGAGCTTCCCTTCGGCCTTGGCCTGCGCGGTCAGCGCGAGTTCCATGGCGGCGAAGCAGTGGGCCTGCGTCATGGCGGTCTCGGTGCGGTCGCGGATGTCGGCGAGGAGCTGGCGGCCGTAGGGCAGCTCCATGTCGTTGCAGTCGATGTGGGTGACGCCCTTGGCGTCGGTCAGAAACAGGTGGTTCGGGCCGGGGCGACCGGCGACGTCGATATATTTCCGGAGCTCGATCATGCCCTCGGTGCCGATGACGATCAGGCGGCCGTCGCCCCAGACCGGCAGGCCGTGGGGGGTGAACCAGTCGACGCGCACGTAGCCGGTGGCGTCGTCGGTGGCGAGGTGCATGTCGCCGAAGTCCTGCAGTTCCGGCTTGTCCGGATTGCCGCGATTGGCGACCGTGGCGGAGAGGACGCGGGCCGACGTCGCGTTCGTGAAGAACAGGAACTGCTCGCACTGGTGGGAGCCGATGTCGGCCAGGATGCCGCCGTAGCGGGCACGCTCGAAGAACCAGGCGGGGCGCTGGGGCTTGCGGATGCGATGGGGCCCGAGGCCGGTGGTGTGGATCACCTTGCCGATCGCGCCGGCCTGGACGAGTTCGCCGGCCTTGACGGTCGACCTCTGCTCGAAGTGCTCGGAATAGAGGATCGAGAAGATGCGGCCGGTCTCGGCCTGCACCTTGCGGACCTCGGCGAGCTTCTCGAGGCTGGTGATGCCCGGCTTGTCCACCATGGCGTCCTTGCCGTGCCGCATGGCCGCGATGGCGATGTCAGCGCGGTCGGCATTGACGGCGGCAGAGACGACCAAGTGGATCGACGGATCCTCCAGGATACGGCGCGGATCGTCGACCCGCCGGGCATCCGGAAACCGTTCCATGAACTGCTTCAGGAGGTCGTGCTCGTTGGCGGCGTGGTAGGCGACCAGCTCGGCGCCGGCATCGAGAATGCACTGGCACTGGCCGAAGATGTGGTCGTGGTCGATGCCGATGACGGCAAAGCGAATGGCGGACATGGCTCGGTTCCCGTTTGGCGTCAGCGCTTCATGCCGGTGGTGGCGATGCCGTCGATGAGAAGGCGCTGGAAGAAGAGGAAGACGACGAAGACCGGGAGCAGCGTCAACACCGACATGGCGAAAAGCGCGCCCCAATCCGACTTGCCGCTCGAGTCCACGAAGGCGCGCAGACCCAGCTGGGCCGTGTAGGAGCCCATGTCGTTCAGGTAGATGAGCGGGGCGAAGAAGTCGTCCCAGGTCCAGATGAAGGTGAAGATGGCGGCGGTCGCCAGCACGGGCAGCGACAGGGGCAGCATGATGCGCCAGTAGATCCGCCAAGGGCCGCAGCCGTCCATGGCCGCTGCCTCGTCGAGCTCGCGCGGGATGCCGCGGAAGAACTGCACCATCAGGAAGATGAAGAAGGCGTCCACGGCCAGGAACTTCGGCACGACGAGCGGCAGGATCGTGTCGACCCAGCCGATGTTGAGGAACAGGACGTATTGCGGGATGAGCACCACGTGGTGGGGCATCATCAGCGTGCCGAGCATCATCGCGAACCAGAAGTCCCGGCCGGCGAACTTCAGCCGCGTGAAGGCATAGGCGGCGAGCGAGCAGGACAGCACGTTGCCGATCACCGCCAGGACGGCGATGACGGCGGAGTTCCAGAAGAAGGTGCCGAAGGAGTAGCGCAGGCCGAACCAGCCGCGGACGTAGGCGCCGAAGTCGGCCGACTTGGGCCAGATCGACGGGTTGGAGAAGATCTCGTGCTCGGGCTTCAGCGAACTCGCGAACATCCAGAGCAGCGGATAGAGCATCACGAAGGATGCCGCGATCAGCACCCCGTGGATCAGGACGCGCTGCCAGAGCGGCGTCGGCAGGCCCGGGTTGTCGGGGGGCGCGGTGACGGAGACCGGGGCGTGGTGGGCCGCGTCAGTCATCGTAGTGCACCCAGTATTTCGCGGTCAGGAACGAGAAGGCCGTGAAGAAGGCGATGATCACGACGAGGATCCAGGCGAGCGCGGAGGCGTAGCCCATGCGCAGGAACGCGAAGGCCTCCTGGTACAGGTAGAGGGTGTAGAAGAGGGTCGAGTCGACGGGGCCGCCGGTGCCTTCCGAGACGATGAAGGCGGGCGTGAAGGCCTTGAAGGCCTCGATGGTCTGCACGACCGCGTTGAAGAAGACGACGGGGGTCAGGAGCGGCAGGGTGATCTTGAAGAACTGCCGCGTGGGCCCGGCGCCGTCCAGGCTCGCGGCCTCGTACATGTCCTGGGGGATCTGCCGGAGCCCGGCCAGGAAGATGATCATGGGCGACCCGAACTGCCAGATCGACAGGATGACCAGGGTGTAGAGCGCGTAGTCGGGATCGGAGACCCAGCTCGGTCCCTTGAGGCCGAAGGCCCAGAAGAGCAGCTGGTTGACGAGCCCGTCGCCGGCGAAGAGGTTCCGCCACAGCACCGCGATGGCGACGCTCGCGCCGAGCAGCGAGGGCAGGTAGAAGATCGCGCGGTAGACGGTCAGGCCGGAGATGCCCTTGTTGAGCGCCATCGCGACGAGGAGCGCGAAGGTCAGCTTGAAGGGGACGGCGAGCACCACATAGAGGAAGGTGACCTTCATGGAGGTCCAGAACTTCTCGTCCGCTGTGGCGATGCGGACGTAGTTCGCGGCGCCGACCCAGCGAGGGTCGCCGATCAGGTCGAAGTTCGTGAAGGACAGCCAGAGAGAGACCACCGTCGGCCCCAGCGTGAGCAGGAGGAAGCCTGCCAGCCAGGGCGCCAGGAACATGTAGCCGGGGAGGTTTCGGCCGAGTGCGAGGCGCCGGCGCACCCCCCTTTCGAGGGGCACGGCCGTACCGACGGCGGTAGCCATGACGATCAGCCTCTCGCGATGATCGCGAGCGCGTCGGCGTGGAACTTCTTGCCCGCCTCCGCGGCGGTCGCCTTGCCGAAGCCGACCTCCTCGTTGGTCTTCTTGAGCAGGAAGGCGATCTCGCCGGCGCCCTTGGGCGGCGGCGCCGGGAGCGGGCCGATCTTGTCGGAGATCATGCCGATATAGTTGACCATCGCCTTGCCGAGCTCGTCGAGGTCGGCAGCGACCACGTTGCGGGCGGCCGGCGAGGCGGGCACGCCGCGCTCGACGCCGACGGCCTTCACGCCCTCGGGATCCTTCACGTAGAAATTGATGATCTTGGCGGCTTCCTCGGCATTCTTGGAGTTCGCCGCGATGGAGAAGAGCATCGAGGGCTTCAGGTACTGGCCGGGCTTACCGCCGGCGCCGATCGTCGGATACATGTCGATCGCCAGCTTGTTGGGGTTGACGGCCTGGTAGCCGACCAGCTGGTTCGAATGCGCGAAGGCGACCGCGGCCTTGCCGAGGGTCAGCGGGTTGGTCTCGATGTTCTGCTTGTCGAGGGCCTGGACGTCGGCCGGCACGCAGGCCTTGGCCTTGCGCATGGCGTCCCACATGGCGAACCACTCGCCCATGTCGTCGGCCGAGAAGGCCACCTGGCCCTCGTCCGAGTAGAGGCCCTTGCCGCGCTGGCGCAGCCAGGTCTCCAGGTTCGGCTCGAGGCCGCCGGCGTCCATCGAGCCGTAGAAGCCGTCCTTCTTGGCGGCTTTCGTCAGTTCGCCGCAGAGGGCGGAGAACTCCTTCCAGTCGATGCCGGTCTTCGGCGCCTTCAGCCCGGCGGCCTCGAAGGCGGAGACGTTGGTCAGCATGGCGACCGAGTTGTTGCCGAGGTTGATGCCGTAGAGCTTGCCGTCGACCTTGCCGCAATCGATGGAGGGCGCGCCGAAGTCGGCGATGTCGAGGGCCTTGCCCATGAACTGGTCGAGCGGCATCAGGGCGCCGCGGCGGGCGTATTCGAAGATGTAGCGATAGTCCATCTGCAGGACGTCGGCGAGGTTGCGGCCGGCCGCCTGGGTGGCGACGCGGGGCCAGTAGTCCGTCCAGCCGAGGGTCTCGCCGTCGATCTTGGTGCTGGCGTTGCGGGCCGTGTAGAGCTCGTTGGCCTTGTAGGTCCGGTCGGCACGCTCCTTGGAGCCCCACCAGAACATCCGCAGGCGCTTCTCCTGGGCGAGCGCGAGACGCGAGCTCAGCGCCAGCATGGCAGCGGAACCGGCGCCGGCAAGAGCGGCGCGACGCGTGATGCGGATTTCGGACATGGAGATCCTCCCTGGAGGCTGGTTTCCTCTGACGGCAGCGATTGCTTCTTTTCACCGTTCAGTTACATTTGTAGGCGCGGTCGCGGGCCCTTGTCAACGGGCCCCGACGCGGTCACAAGACCTGACGTTACGGCCGAGGCGGGACAGCGATGGGGAGCGATACGGCGGCGGATGCGCCGGTCAAGCGGCGCGGCTACACCGGGCAGCCGCGCGATCCGGACCGGACCACGCAGGCGATCCTGGCGGCCGCCAAGGCGGAGTTCGCCGAGAAGGGCATCGGGGGGGCACGGGTCGACGCGATCGCGGAGCGCGCCGGCATTAACAAGCGCATGCTCTACCACTATTTCGGCGACAAGCTCGGCCTCTACATGGCCGTGCTGGAGGAGGCCTACGCGTCGATCCGCTCGGCCGAGCTGGCGCTCGCGCTCGACCGCGCCGACCCCGAGGAGGGCATCCGGACCCTCGCGCGCTTCACCTGGCGCTACTTCCTGGACAATCCGGAGTTCTTGAGCCTGCTGGCGACCGAGAACCTCTACAAGGCCGAGAACCTGAAGCGCTCGGCCCGGATCCCGCGCATCCACTCGTCCTTCATGGGGCTCCTGAAGTCGGTGCTCGACAAGGGGGCCGAGCAGGGGCGATTCAAGCCGGGGCTCGACCCGATCGACGTCTACCTGACGATCGCCTCGATGGGGGCCTTCTACCTCCTCAACCGCCACACCCTGTCCACCGTGTTCAACCGGGACCTGATGGAGCCGGACAGGCTGGCGCACTGGGGCGACCACCTGGTCGAGGTCGTCCTCAGCTTCGTTCGCCGCTGAAGCCCCTCCCCGGCCCTGCGGCCGCCTCGTCGCGCGGGCCGGCCGGCCGGCGCAGCGGGTCGGCGACGCGTCGCGATCCCCTGTCCGGCGTACAAATCTGCCGGCCCCCGTTGACCTCTCCCACACAGCCGTGTACGTGTAACTGAACAGTTACAAATCACGGGAGGAGGCTCATGGCTGCGCAGCGCATCGGCATCATCATGCACGGCATCACGGGGCGCATGGGCTACAACCAGCACCTCGTCCGCTCCATCCTGGCGATCCGGGACCAGGGCGGCGTCGAGCTCGCCAACGGCGACCGGCTGATGCCGGACCCGATCCTGGTCGGCCGCAACGCCGATAAGCTCGCCGAGATCGCCGGCCGGCACGGGATCGCCCGCACCACCACGGATGTCGACGCGGCGCTCGCCGATCCGGCGGACACCATCTTCTTCGACGCCGGCTCCACCCAGATGCGCGCCGGGCTCCTGGAGCGCGCCATCGAGGCGGGCAAGCACGTCTATTGCGAGAAGCCGATCGCCGAGCGGCTCGACATCGCGCTCGACGTCGCCCGCAAGGCGCGGCGCAAGGGCATCAAGAGCGGCGTCGTGCAGGACAAGCTGTTCCTGCCCGGCTTGCGGAAGATGGCGATGCTGCGGGATTCGGGCTTCTTCGGCCGCATGCTCTCGGTGCGCGGCGAGTTCGGATACTGGGTGTTCGAGGGCGACCTGCAGCCGATCCAGCGGCCGAGCTGGAACTACCGGAAGGGCGAGGGCGGCGGCATCATCCTCGACATGCTGTGCCACTGGCGCTACGTGCTCGACAACCTGTTCGGGACCGTGAAGGCCGTGTCCTGCCTCGGCGCGACCCACATCCCGACGCGCTGGGATGAGAGGGGCAAGCCCTACGACGCCGACGCGGACGACGCCGCCTACGCGACCTTCGAGCTCGAGGGCGGGGTGGTCGCCCAGATCAACTCGTCCTGGACGACACGCGTGCGCCGGGACGACCTCGTCACCTTCCACGTGGACGGGACGCACGGGTCGGCGGTCGCCGGGCTCACCAAGTGCTGGACGCAGCACCGGGTCAACACGCCCCGGCCGGTCTGGAACCCGGACCAGCCGCAGACGATGCGGTTCATGGACCAGTGGGACGAGGTACCGGACACCCAGGTCTACGACAACGGCTTCAAGGTGCAGTGGGAGGACTTCCTGCGCCACGTGGTCGAGGGCAAGCCCTGGAAATTCGACCTGCTCGAGGCGGCCAAGGGCGTGCAGCTCGCCGAGCTCGGTCTGAAGAGCTGGGCCGAGCGCCGCTGGCTCGACGTCCCCACCCTGGAGGCCTGACCATGACCACCATCGCGCTTCCCACCGCCGACCGGCAGCTGGAGACCTACCGGGTCAAGAACCCGCCGCTGAAGCTCCCCGCCGCCGGCTCCGCACCGGCCTTCGACCGGATCGCCTATGCGGCCGCCCATGTGGTGGTCGACCCCTGGGCCGAGCAGGATCCCTGGCTGGACGTCAGGTTCGACTGGGAGCGGACGCTCGCGTTCCGCCACCATCTCTGGGACCTCGGGCTCGGGGTCGCGGAGGCGATGGACACCGCGCAGCGCGGCATGGGCCTCGACTGGGCCGGCGCGCAGGAGCTGATCGCGCGGGCGCTGGCCGATGCCCGGACCCGGCCGGGGGCCATGATCGCCTGCGGGGTGGGCACCGAGCACCTCAACCCCGCCGAGGCGGTCACGGTCGACGACGTCATCCGCGCCTACGAGGAGCAGGCCGCCTTCGTGGAGAAGCACGGCGGGCGCATCATCCTGATGGCGAGCCGGGCGCTGGTACGCGCCGCCAAGGGGCCGGGCGACTATGCCCGGGTCTACGGGCGCATCCTGCAGGGCGTGAAGGAGCCGGTCATCCTGCACTGGCTCGGCGAGATGTTCGACCCGGCCCTCGCGGGCTACTGGGGCGCGGCGGACCACATGGAGGCCATGGAGACGGCCCTGATGGTCATCCGCGACAACGCCGCCAAGGTCGACGGCATCAAGATCTCGCTCCTCTCCAAGGAGAAGGAGATCCTGATGCGCCGGCGGCTGCCGGCCGGCGTGAAGATGTACACCGGTGACGACTTCGACTACGCGGAGCTGATCGCCGGGGACGACCAGGGCTATTCGCACGCGCTGCTCGGCATCTTCGATGCGATCGCGCCGGCGGCCTCCGTGGCGCTCGGCCGGCTCGCGGCCGGGGACCGGGCCGAATACGACCGGATCCTCGCCCCGACCGTCCCGCTGTCGCGGCACATCTTCAAGGCGCCGACCCGCTTCTACAAGACGGGCGTGGTTTTTCTCGCCTGGCTCAACGGCCTGCAGGACCACTTCACCATGCTCGGCGGGCAGCAGAGCGCGCGCTCCATGCTGCATTTCGCCGAACTCTTCCGGCTGGCGGACAGCGCGCAGGTGCTGCTCGACCCGGACCTCGCGGCGGAGCGGATGGCGAAGCTCCTCGCCGTGCACGGGATCGGCTAGACGATGGCTGTCGAGGGGCTTTCGATCAATCTCGCCACGGTGCGCCAGCAGTGGACCCTGACGGAGGCCTGCGAGGCCTGCCTCCGGCACGGCATCACGGCGGTCGCGCCCTGGCGGGACCAGATCCACAAGGTGGGCCTCGACGAGGCCGTGCGGGTGATCCGCGGCAACGGCATGACCGTGACGGGGGTATGCCGGGGGGGCATGTTCCCGTCCGCGACGTCGGAAGGCCGGCAGGAGGCGATCGACGACAACCGGCGCGCCATCGACGAGGCGGTGGCGCTCGGCGCCGACTGCCTCGTGCTCGTCGTCGGCGGGCTGCCGCAAGGCTCGCGCGACCTCGGCGCGGCGCGCGACATGGTGGCGGACGGCATCGCCGCGATCCTGCCGTACGCCCGGGCGAACCGCATGCCGCTCGCCATCGAGCCGCTGCATCCCATGTACGCGGCCGACAGGGCTTGCGTGAATACCCTCGACCAGGCCCTCGATCTGTGCGAGCGGCTCGGCGAGGGCGTCGGCGTCGCGGTCGACGTCTACCACGTCTGGTGGGACCCGAACCTCGCGTCGGCGATCGCGCGGGCGGGGCGGATGGGGGCGATCCTCGCCCACCACATCTGCGACTGGCTGGTGCCGACGCGCGACCTGCTCCTCGACCGCGGCATGATGGGGGACGGGGTCATCGACCTCCGGGGCATCCGGGGCATGATCGAGGCGGCGGGATTCCTGGGCCTCCAGGAATGCGAGATCTTCTCGGCGGAGACTTGGTGGAAGCGGCCGGGGGACGAGGTCCTGGCGACCGTGATCGACCGCTTCCACGCGCATTGCAGGACATGAGGGAAGGGAACAGCATGGACGGATCGACGCTGCAGCGCCGGCGGGTGGCGCTCGTCGGCACCGGGCACCGGGGCACCGGCATGTGGGGCAAGGAGCTCCTCGCCGGCTGGCGCAACCGGGTCGAGATGACGGCGCTGATGGACATCAACCCGGTGCGTGCCGAGGCGGCGCGGCGCGAGATCGGAACGAACGCGCCGATCTATACCGACCTCTCTCAGATGCTCGCCGAGGTACGGCCCGAGACGGTGATCGTCACCTCGCGGGACGACACCCACGACGAGATCATCGTGCGCGCGCTCGAAGCCGGCTGCCACGTGATCACCGAGAAGCCGATGACGACGACGGCCGAGAAGTGCCGGCGCATCCTGGAGGCGGAGGCGCGGACCGGAAACCGCGTCGACGTCACCTTCAACTACCGCTTCGCGCCGACCGCGCGGCGCATGAAGGAACTGCTGCTGGAAGGCGCCATCGGGGAGGTCACCTCGGTCGACTTCCACTGGTACCTGGACACCCAGCACGGCGCCGACTACTTCCGCCGCTGGCATGCCTTCGAGCAGTATTCGGGCAGCCTCTTCGTCCACAAGGCGACCCACCACTTCGACCTGCTCAACTGGTATCTCGGCTCGGAGGCCGACACCGTCTACGCCACCGCGGCTCTGCGCCACTACGGCCGCAACGGGCCGTTCCGTGGGCCGCGCTGCAAGATCTGCCCGCATGCCGCGGAGTGCGACTTCTTCCTGGACGTCTCGGCGGACCCCTGGCTGACGGCCCTCTACGAGGCCCCCTCCGAGTTCGACGGCTACGTGCGCGACGGCTGCGTGTTCCGCGAGGAGATCGACATCCCGGACACGATGGCGGTGACGCTGACGACGAAGTCGGGCGTGCGCGTCTCCTACTCGCTCAATGCCTGCATGCCGATCGAGGGGCATCACCTCGCCTTCAACGGCACCAAGGGCCGGCTCGAGATCCGCCAGTACGAGCGCCAGCGCTACGAGGTTCCGAAGGACGACGAGATCCTGCTCCTGCGGAATTTCCAACCCGGCGAGAAGATCGTCGTGCCGCATGCGGCGGGCGGCCATTTCGGCGGCGACGACCGGCTGCGCACCATGCTGTTCGTGCCGGGGACCGAGGATCCGCTCGGCCAGCGCGCCGGGGCCAGGGCGGGGGCCCTCGCGCTCCTCACCGGCGTCGCGGCGCTGAAGAGCAGCAAGGAGGGCCGGCCGGTGCGGGTCGAGGAACTGGGCGGCCTGCCCTGAGGGACCCGTCCCGCGACGGTCACCGAAGCTTCGCCGGGCCTCGCGCCCGGCGACTGCGTTTCGCCGTCGCGTCCGGTGGGGGCCGGGTCGGCCTCCGGCAGGGGCCGACCTTGGCGGCGTCTTGCATGCATCACAGCATTTGAACTCATAGTTTTTTTCACATCAGTATATTGCCATCATGACCTAACGTCATGTACTCGATGCGGCACCGGCCTTCGGGAGCGGGGCCGCTCGTCCCGGGCGTTTCGACCGGACCGCTGCGGGACTCCCCGGCGGAGGCCGAAAGCGCCGGAAAGGTGCGGCGCGCACATGACCCGCTCAAGAAAGAACGGCGGTCTTCGGGACCTCGGGGTACACGGGAATGGTTCGCGACCTCATCTTCGACGTCGGCATGTATGACGGCTCGGACACCGACTACTACCTCCGCAAGGGCTTCAGGGTCGTGGCCATCGAGGCGGACCAGCACCTCGTCGAGAAGGCCGAGGCGCGATTCCGAGGCGAGATCCAGGACGGTCGTCTCAAGATCGTCGCCAAGGCGATCGCCGAGCGATCCGGATCGATCACGTTCTTCCGTTCCAAGGTCCCCCTGTGGAGCACGGCGTGCAGCGCGCGGAGCGCGTTCTACGGCATGAGCCGGAAGGTCGAAAGCGAGCCGGTCGAGGTGGCGTGCACCACGCTGGCCGACGTCATGCGGGAACACGGCGTGCCCTACTACGCCAAGATCGACATAGAGGGGATGGACAAGGCCGCGCTGGCGAGCCTCCACGCCGTCGACCGGAAGCCCGCCTTCGTCTCCATCGAATCCGAGCGTCGCGACCTGCAGTCCGTGCGCGAGGAGCTGGCGCTCCTGCAGACGCTCGGATACGAGCGCTTCCAGGTCGTTGCACAACATCGCGTCCACCGCCAGACGGAGCCAACGCCGGCCCGGGAGGGACGGCAGGCCGGCAATCCCCGGGCGGACACGAGCGGTCTGTTCGGCCGAGATCTGCCCGGCCACACATGGCTCTCGGCGGACGGCGCGCTCGCGGCCTACCGCCGACCTCTCCTGAACCACTACCTGACGGGAAGCGACCCCCTGATCGGAAACCGGTGGGTGCGGGCCGGACTGAAGCGTCTCGGCTTCAGGGCCGGCTGGTACGACACGCACGCGCGCCACAAGCACGCGGCAGCCTAGAGGCGGGATCCCTTGTCCGGCGGTGCGGTGCCGACGGAGCCGCCCCCCAGGGGCCCGCGTCATCGCCCCGGGTCGGCCGTCGGGTCGGCCCCGCTGCCCGCCACAAGCGGCGCCGGATCGCCGAGATGGGGTAGCAGCTTCGGGATCAGGTGCCGTACGAACAGGGGCGTGCTCCGTCAGGCCCGCTCATACACAGGGGTTCTCAACTTTCGGTTGCCTGCCCAGGCGTTGAAGCGGTCGCGCCAGGGGGCCTCGATGTGGGCGTAGGTCCAGGCGCTGGCGGCGACGATCACGCCCAGCACCGCGAGTGCGACCAGATCCATGACCCAGGGCGGGCCGAAGCTGAAGAGCTCGGTGCCGGGGGCGTAGAGATCGATCTTTAGGACGGAGCCGGCGGCCCGGGCGATGCCGTAGATGAAGGTCAGGATGACGGCGTGCATCATGTAGATCGAGTAGGAGATCCGCCCGAGGAAGCGTGGGAGCCTCGTCCGCAGGAGGGCCGAGACCGCGCCGCCGTCGAAAGCGAAGACGAAGATCGCGAGGGCGAAGACCATGACGGCGCCGACGTCGCCGAAAGGGTGGAACGCATAGGTGCCGGCGACCAGGGCGGTGGCGGCCAGTTCGGCGAGGGTGCCGGTCCGCAAGCCGCGGGCCTGGGCGGAGACCCAGGCGCGATAAACGCAGCAGCCGGTGAAGAAGCCGAAGAGGCAAAGCAGGAATCCGCGCCCGGCCGTTACGGGAAGCTGCGGCATCCAGGTCTCGACCGCGAGGAGCAGCAGGCCGCTCGCCGCCGCCAGAACCGCCTGCGCAATCCCGCCTGCCGGGCCGGCGGCCAGCAATACCAGGCCGAAGACCATGTACGTGTAGAACTCGGTGCTGATCGACCAGCTGACTCCGTTCCAGGTGAATGTATCGAAGGGAATGATCGCCTGCAGCAGCGCGAGGTTGGCCGCCAGGGACGGCAGGTCGTTGGCGCCGGAAAAGGGCGGCTGGCCGCTCTTCACGCCGGCGGAGACGAGGACGAGCTTGACCACCTCGAAGGCGAACACCAGCCCGAGCGTGAAGAGGTGGAGCGGGTAGAGCCGCCCGAAGCGGCGCAGCATGAAGGTGCCGAGATCGTCGGGGCGGGCGAGCCGGCGCGCGTAGGCGTGGCAGACCACGAAGCCGCTCAGCACGAAGAACATCGGCACGCCGATGCTGCCGTTCCGGACGATCGCGAGGTCGTGGTGGTAGCCCGCGAACAGGAAATGGAAGAGCGCCACGAGGACGGCGGCCACGCCTCTCAGCGAATCGAGCGCTTCGAACTTCCCCTGGGCAGCGGCGGCCCGGTTCGGGGCGCCGTGTCCGACGCCGGCGATCGTCTGTGCCTTCAAGGGATCTCCCTCCTTCGCGAGAGCCGGACGGCCCCGGGGCCGGCAGTACGCCGGGCGCGCGACCGGGCTTATCGGCCCTTCGCAGGATCGGACCCGTCCCCCAGGGTAACCGGTTCCTCGGGCCGTCGATAGGCGTCGAAAGGCCCCGTACGGTTCGCTTCCGGCGATCGGTCGCGGCAGCCCGTAGCGGCCGGCTTGGCCAAAAGAATGGCCGGCCTCGTTCGGAATTCGGGTTCGGCTGCGCCGAGAGCGCACAGCCAGACCAGCATTTCACGAGCAGAAATGGTCGAAGCGATCCAGTCCCGCAGTTCTTACCAGGCAACTTCGAGACATCTTCGAGCCGCCGTTATTGCGCAGCTGAAGCTCATCGGGTAAGGCTCTACACTAGATTGACTTGAATGCATGCTTTCCCATTAACAGGACCCGAAGCCCCTGGTTGTACTCTCCAAGGCGCTGCTCGAGACTCGCAGAACAACAACACCGGCAGCGCAGACCTCGGCTCAGAAAGCGGGACAAGCACATGAATGCCTTCACGAGAGGCCGGGCGGCTGCCCTGGCCCTGCTGACGACGATCGCGTGGACGCCGACCCCGGCGGGAGCCGGCGGGGTGGGCACCCTCACCACCGACTATCAATGGAACGAGAGCCAGGCCGGGCGGCCCCTGGACCTGACCGGCTACGTGCCTACGTTCGTTGACGAATTCGACACGATGTCGGTGACCGGGAACCTCGGGAAGGGCCCCTGGTACGCGCCGGTCCACGCGAATTTCGGCAAGGTGAAGTTCGTCGCGCCGGGCACCGGCAACGACGCCTATTCGATCGCCAACGGCATCCTGACGCTCAGGGCGCGCAAGCAGGCCGACGGGACCTACACGTCCGGCATGATGGAGAGCATCGATTCGCTCGACCGCGGCTTCATCCAGGCCAAGGGCTATTTCGAGATCCGGGCGCGGCTGCCGGTCGGTGCCGGCGCCTGGCCGGGCTTCTGGCTGCACTCGATGGGGGGCGACTTCGACCGCACCATCACGATGAACGAGATCGACGTCATCGAGTGGTACGGCGCGGACCCGAAGGGTCTGCATCAGTCGCTGCACATCTGGCCGGCGAAATATCCGCGCCCGGGCGAGCCGACCACCCATAGCTGGACGTCGAATTACTCGGGGCGGTCCGATGCCCAGCTGGGCTTCCACACCTACGGGGTGGAGATCACGGACGACTGGGTGATCCTGTACTACGACCGGAAGGAGTTGACCCGCTATCCGGCGCTGCCGATCTTCAAGCTGCCGGTCTACATGCTCGTGTCCATGTCCCTGACCGACACCGCGGGCGCGCCGGACGTCATGGACTTCCAGGTCGACTACGTCCGGGCCTGGATGAAGCCGCCGGGCACGCCGGTCGCCAACCTGACGATCCTGGCGAACGGCACCTTCGAGGTCGGCGCCCTGTCCTACTGGGGCATCAACGCGAACGCGATCTCGGTCACGGACACCACCCCGCGCGGCTCCAGCAAGGTGGCTCAGGTCAACGCCAACGGCGGTATCAACCAGAACGTCACGGCCCGGCTGCAGCCGGGCGTCACCTACAAGCTCACGGGCGTGCTCAAGTCCGGGTCGGCGACGGACCCCGGCCTGTTCGGGGTCGACATCAAGGTCAACGGGGTCTGGGCCGCCCTCAACCGCGTGCGGGTCACCTCGACCGACTATAAGCCCTACGAGATCACCTTCACGGTGCCGGCCGGGATGACCGAGGCCTACGTGGTGCTGAAGCAGGGGATCGGGACGTCTTGGATCCGCGGCGACGACTTCACGCTCGTCAACCAGATCCTGCCGTAGCCGGAAAGCGCGTGCGGGGCCTGCCGCCGGCCCCGCCGCCTCACACGATGCCGCTGCCGCTGCCGCTGCCCGCCCGGACCGGGCGTTCCCGCGTCTTCGCGGCGCGGTAGCCGCTCGCCCGGTAGGCGGCGATGGGGTCGATGGCGCCGCCGGCACGGCGGCGGGCCTCGGCGAGGATGGGGGAGACGTCGGTGATGAAGCCGGCCTTCAGGATGCGGTGCGCGGCGAGCGCGTCGTTCGCCTCCTGGGCGGCCTCGAGGGCGGCGCGGTCGACGATCAGGGCCGACGCGTAGGCCCGCGCGATCTCGACCGCGGAGGCCATCAGGCTCTCGATCGGGTCGGTCACGTTGTGGGACTGGTCGATCATGTAGGCGGGGGCGAAGCCGGGCGCGTTGCGGACGGCGGCGTCGACCAGTTCGTTGAAGACGAGGAACAGGCGGAAGGGGTCGACCGAGCCGGAATCGAGGTCGTCGTCGCCGTATTTCGAGTCGTTGAAGTGGAAGCCGGCGAGCTTGCCGAAGCGGACGAGGCGGGCGACGATCTGCTCGATGTTGACGTTCGGGGCGTGGTGTCCGAGGTCGACCAGGCACTTCACCTTGGGCCCGAGCTCGAGGGCGGCGGCGAATGACGAGCCCCAGTCGGAGAGGACGGTCGAATAGAAGGCCGGCTCGTAAAGCTTGTGCTCGATGAAGACCAGCCAATCCGCCGGGGCGGCCTCGACGATGCGGGCCATGGACTCCAGGTAGCGGTCGAAGGCCCGGGTCAGGTTCGACTGGCCGGCGAAGTTGGAGCCGTCCGCGATCCAGACCGTCAGCGCCTTGGCGCCCAGGGTCTCGCCCCTCGCGATGCAGTCGAGGTTGTGGGCGACCGCGAGGTCGCGGACGGCGCGGTCGGTGTGACTGAGCGAGCCGAACTTGTAGGAGAGCGGCTGGCCGGGCTGGTCCTGGAAGGTGTTGGAATTGACCGCATCGAAGCCGAGCCCGAGTTCGTCGGCCCGGGCGCGCAGCTCGGCCGGGTCGGCCTCGTCCCAGGGGAAATGGGTCGAGACGGTCGGGGTCAGGCGCGTCAGCTGGTGGATGGCGGCACAGTCCTCGAGCTTGTCGAAGATGCCGTTCGGCTCGCCCGGCCCGGGAAAGCGGGCGAAGCGGGTGCCGCCGGTGCCGACGCCCCAGGACGGGATCGCGACACGCAAGGCCATGACGGCCGTGGTGATCGCCTCGATGTCGAGGCCCGAGCGGGCGAGCTTGCGCGCCAGCGCGCCGTAGTCCTCGGCGAGGGCGGGCGCCAGCCGGGCGTTCTCGTCCTCGATCAGGCCCGCGGGGATCCTGTAGCTCATGTCACTGCTCCCGTTCGGCATCCCGAGGCCCCGATCAGCGCGGGAAGGACTGGATGTTGCCGGCGTCGACGTTGAGGATGTTGCCCGTCGACTTGGCGCTCTCCTCGGAGACCAGGAAGTAGGCGGCCGCGGCGATGTCCTCCGGGAAGACCGAGCGCTTCAGGAGGGAGCGCTGGCGGTAGACCTCCTCCAGGTCGTCGACCGAGACCTTGTTGGAGGCGGCGCGCTGTTCGCGCCACTCGCCCTGCCAGATCTTCGAGCCGCGCAGGACGGCGTCCGGGTTGACGGTGTTGACGCGGATGCCGAAGGGCGCGCCCTCGAGGGCGAGGCAGCGGGCGAGGTGGATCTCGGCGGCCTTGGCGGTGCAGTAGGCGGCGGCGCCGGGCGAGGCGGCGAGGCCGTTCTTCGAGGCGATGAAGACCATCGCGCCGCCGATGCCCTGGGTCTTCATGATGCGGAAGCCCTCGCGGGCGACCAGGAAGTAGCCGGTCGCCAGGATATCCATGTTGCGGTTCCAGAGGGCGAGGCTGGTGTCCTCGACGGGCGCCGCGGAGGCGATGCCGGCATTGGAGACCACGATGTCGATGCCGCCGAAGGCGAGCGTGGCGGCGCGGTAGGAGGCGGCCACGGACTCCTCGCTGGTGACGTCCATGCGGACCGCACGGACGACATCCTTGCCGAACCGCTTCGCCAGGGCGGCCTGCGTCTCCGCGCCGGCGCCCTCGTCGATGTCGGCGAGGACCACGCAGGCACCCTCCGCGAGGAATTTCGCCGCGATGGCGCTGCCGATCCCGCCGGCGCCGCCCGTGACGAGGGCGATGCGGCCGGCGAGGCTCTTCGGCTTCGGCATGCGCTGGAGCTTGGCCTCCTCCAGGAGCCAGTACTCGATGTCGAAGGCCTCCTGCTCGTCGAGCCCGACATAGGCGTCGACCCCGGAGGCGCCGCGCATGACGTTGATGGCGTTGACGTAGAACTCGCCGGCGATGCGGGCCGTGGCCTTGTCCTTGGCGAAGGTCAGCATGCCGACGCCGGGCACGAGGTAGACGACGGCGTTCGGGTCGCGCATGGCCGGGGAGTTCGGGCGACGGCAGCGCTCGTAGTAGGCGGCGTAGCCGGCCCGGTAGGCCTCCAGCTCCGCGTCGAGCGTCGCCACCAGCCCGTCGACGTCCGGGTTCGCCGGATCGAAGGGCAGGACCAGCGGGCGGATCTTGGTGCGCAGGAAGTGGTCGGGGCAGGAGGTGCCCAGAGGGGCGAGTTCGGCGAGGCGGGCCGAATTGACGAACGCGAGCACGGCCGGGCTGTCGTCGAAATGGCCGAGCTTGCGCTCGTCCCTCGAGATGCGGCCGCGGATCTCGGGCATGAGGCGGGTGGCGATCGCGGTCCGGGCCGCGGGGTCGAGCGCGGCGACGCGCGGGCCGCCGAAGCTCGGGCGGGTCTCGCGGCGCTCCAGCCAGTCGGCGGCCTTCTGCAGGATGCGCAGCGTGGTCTCGTAGCAGGCCTTGGCGGTGTCGCCCCAGGTGAAGACGCCGTGGCCGCCGAGCACGACGCCGACGAGGTGCGGGTTCGCCTCCGCCATGGCGCCGAGCTTCAGGCCGAGGTCGAAGCCGGGGCGCTGCCAGGGCAGGAAGCCCATCTCGTCGCCGAAGACCTCGCGGGTCAGGCGCTCGGCATTCTTCGAGGCCGCGATGGCGATGACGGCGTCGGGGTGGACGTGGTCGACATGGGCGTGGGGCACGAAGGCGTGCAGGGGCGTGTCGATGGAAGCGGCCCGCGGATTGAGGTCGAAGGTGCAGTGCGGCAGGTAGTCGACCATCTCGTCCTCGTGGGCGAGGCCGCGGTAGAGCCCCTTCAGGGCCTTCAGCTTCGCCATGTAGAGTGTCGCGAAGCCGTCGCGCTTCATGGAGCCGAGGTCGCCGCCGGAGCCCTTCACCCACAGGACCTTCACGCTCTCCCGGGTGAGCGGGTCGATGGCGTCGACCTTGGCGGAGGTGTTGCCGCCCCCGAAGTTGGTGATCCTCAGGTCCGAGCCGAGCAGGTTCGAGCGGTAGAGCAGGCGGCCGGGCTCGTCGAGGGTCGCGGCGTGGGCGTCGTCCCAGAGGTTGGCGAGGGTCATGGCGGCTCCGTCTGGCTCGGGGCGTGGGAGGGCGGCGCGCAGGCGCGGCAGGCCCGGTCGGTCGCCAACCTAGGCCGACAATCGATCACGGTCAATCAAGATCGCTCATATTGCGTCGCAGAACGTTATGCTGTGACGCACAATCGATTTAGCGCTTTCGCGCGGCGATCGTTTGTGCTTGCTTTTGAGCGAACGGGATCCGCCCATGCACGAACGCGAGAGAAGCCAGTTCATCCTCACACTGCTGCGCGAGCGCGCCGTCGTGACCGTGCGCGACCTGCAGGCGCTCACGGGCGCCTCGGCGGCGACGGTCCGCCGCGACCTGCAGGCGCTGACCGAGGCGGGGCTGGTGCGGCGCGTGCACGGCGGGGTGGAGTCGGTCGACAAGATCACCCCGAAGGCGCTCGCCGGCAGCGACTTCGAGGTCGCCCGGCGGCTCAACGCGGAGCGCAAGCGCGCCATCGCGGCGGCGGCCGTGGCGATGGCGGAGGACGGCGAATCCATCATCATCAACGCCGGCTCGACCACCTATGCCATGGCGGAGGCGCTGATCGGGCGGCGTCTGCACATCCTGACCAATTCCTTCCCGATGGCGCAGACGCTGCTCGCCACCACCGAGAACCGGATCGTGCTGCCGGGGGGCGAGGTCTACCGCAAGCAGGGGATCGTCATCTCGCCCTTCGACGACGACGCCATCCAGCACTACACGGCCTCGAAGATGTTCATGAGTTGCTACGCGATCGGTCCGATGGGGGTGATCGAGGCCGATCCCCTGATCGCGCGCGCCGAGGCGAAGCTGCTCAGGCGGGCGGACCGGCTGATCGTGCTCGCCGACTCCTCGAAATTCGAGGCGCGCGGCGCGCTCGCGGTCGCACCCTTGTCCCGCGTCTCGACGGTCGTCACCGACGACGGCGCCCCGAAGGCGTCCATCGCCATGCTGCGCAACGCCGGGATCGAGGTCCAGGTCGTGCCCGTCAAGGCCGGGGCCGCCCGGGAGCATTCGGCGGCCTGACGCCGCGCGCAAGCACCAGAACCGGAGGCAATCCGGCGACTGCAGGTTTCGTCTTCAACGGGAGGAATAGCTCATGGGAATGACACGTCGCGAGATCCTGAAAGTCCTCGGCGCCGGGGCCGCGGCCGGCGCGCTGCCGGCCGGCCTCGCCGCGCCCGCCCTCGCGCAGGACAAGAAGCGCATCGCCATGGTGGTGAAGGCGCTCGGCATCGGCTTCTTCGACGCCTGCCGGGACGGCGGGCTCGAGGCCGCCAAGGAGCTCGGCAACGTCGAGCTCATCTATACGGGCCCGACGACCACCACCGCCGAGGCGCAGATCCAGGTCATCGACGGCCTGATCGCCCAGCGGGTGGACGCCATCGCGATCTCGGCCAACGACCCGAACGCGCTGGTGCCGGTCTGCAAGAAGGCCCTGCAGCGCGGCATCAAGGTGATCTCGTTCGATTCCGGCGTCGCGCCGGAGGGCCGGATCATGCACCTCAACCCCTCGAACAACCAGCTGATCGGCGCCAAGTGCGTGCAGATGATGGCCAAGACCCTCAAGAACGAGGGCGAGGTCGCGATCCTTTCGGCCACCGCGCAGGCGACCAACCAGAACATCTGGATCGAGGAGATGAAGAAGGAGTGGGCGAAGCCCGACTACGCCAAGATGAAGCTCGTCACCACGGTCTACGGCGACGACCTGGCGGACAAGAGCTATCGCGAGACTCAAGGGTTGCTGAAGGCCTATCCGAACCTCAAGGGCATCATCGCGCCGACCTCGGTCGGCATCGTGGCGGCCGCCAAGGCGGTGGTCGACGCCGGGCTCGTCGGCAAGGTCTACGTCTCGGGCCTCGGCCTGCCGTCCGAGATGAAGGGCGCGGTGCTGGCCGGCGCCACGGACACCTTCGCGATCTGGAACCCGATCGACCTCGGCTATTCGGCGACAATGATCGCCGCGGCGCTGGTCGCCGGCAAGGCGGACGGCAAGCCCGAGACCTCGGTCAAGGCCGGACGCATGGGAGACATCAAGATCGGCGCGGGCGGCGACGCCGCGATGGCGGACCCGTTCACGTTCGACAAGTCGAACATCGAGCAGTTCGCCAAGATCTTCTGAGCGCGGCCGGGTCGAGGCCGCCCGGCGGCCCCGGCCCGTTCCCGGTTTCCGCTTCGCCCCGCCCGGGACTTCGGCCGGGGCGAGGCCGTCCCCCTGTCCCCGGACCAGCGCGCATGACCGAAGCCGCCCCTCCCCTCCTCCGGCTCGCCGGCGTCTCCAAGCGCTTCGTCGGCGTGCGGGCGCTGCACGAGGTCGGGCTGACGCTCGAGGGCGGGTCGGTGACGGCCCTTCTGGGCGAGAACGGGGCGGGGAAGTCGACCCTCGTCAAGATCCTGACCGGGATCTACCGGCCGGATGCCGGGACGATCGAGATCGCCGGCCGCCCGGTCGCCTTCGCGGATCCGCGCGAGGCCTGGGGCGCGGGCATCGCGGCGATCCATCAGGAGACCGTCATGTTCGACGAGCTGACGGTCGCCGAGAACATCTTCATGGGCCACATGCCGGCGACGGCCCGGGGCCTCGTCGACTGGCGCGCCATGCGGGCGCGGGCGCGGGCCCTGCTCGACAGGGTCGAGGCCGACTTCGCGGTCGACGTGCCGCTGAAGCGGCTCGGCATCGCGCAGAAGCATCTCGTCGAGATCGCCCGGGCGCTCAGCCACGATGCGCGCATCGTCATCATGGACGAGCCGACCGCGGCCCTGTCGGCGCGCGAGATCGACGACCTGTTCCGGATCGTGGCGCAGCTCAAGGCCGAGGGCCGCGCGATCCTGTTCATCTCCCACAAGTTCGACGAGGTCTTCCGCGTCGCGGACCGCTGGGCCTGCCTGCGCGACGGCGAGGAGGTCGGGGCGGGGCGCATCGCCGACGTGACCGAGGCGGAGCTCGTCCGGCTGATGGTGGGCCGGTCGATCGACCAGGTGTTCCCGAAGCGCGCCGTGCCGATCGGCGAGACCGTGCTGGCCGTCGAGGGGCTCTCGAACGCGACCGAGTTCGCCGACCTCTCCTTCTCGCTGAGGCGCGGCGAGATCCTGGGCTTCTACGGCCTCGTCGGCGCCGGGCGGTCGGAGGCCATGCAGGCGCTCTTCGGCATCTCGCGGCCGACGCGCGGCACGGTGGCAATCGGGGGCCGGCCCGTGACGATCCGCGACCCGGCCGAGGCGATCGCGGCGGGGCTCGCCTATGTGCCGGAGGACCGGCAGGGCCAGGGGGCGGTCACGGCACTGGGCGTGCGGGAGAACATCGTCCTCGCCTCGCTCGGGCGCCTCTCGCGGGGCGGGCTGATGGACGGGGCGCAGGAGCTGGCCATAACCCGCCGGCTCGGCGGCCGGCTGTCCGTCAAGGCGGCGCACTGGGACCAGCGGCTCCTGGAGCTGTCGGGCGGCAACCAGCAGAAGGTGGTGATCGCCAAGTGGCTGGCGGCCGAGCCGTCCATCCTGATTCTCGACGAGCCGACCAAGGGCATCGACATCGGCTCGAAGGCGGCCGTGCACGACTTCATGGTCGAGCTCGCCGCGGAGGGGCTCGCCATCATCCTGATCTCGTCGGAGCTGCCGGAGGTGATGGGCATGGCGGACCGCATCCTGGTGATGCACGAGGGACGCGTCGCGGGCGCGTTCCAGAGGGGCGCGTGGTCGGCCGAGGCGCTGGTCTCGGCGGCGACCGGCGGCGACCGCGAGCGGCGGGCGGTGGCATGACCGGGATCCTGCGGTCGCGCGAGGTCGCGCTTCTCCTCGTCAACCTCCTGATCGTCGCCGGCGTGGGGCTGCGCGCGCCGGTGTTCCTGACGCCCGCGAGCCTCTCGGAGGTGCTGACCGACACCGCGATCCTCGCCATGCTGGCACTCGCCCAGACGGCGGTGATCCTGACGCGCGGCATCGACCTGTCGGTCGCCGCCAACCTGGCGCTGACCGGCATGCTGGTCGCGCTCTTCTCGCGCTGGAGCTCGGGCACGCCGATCCTCGCCGTGATCGTCCTCGGCATCCTCGTCGGCGCCGCGCTGGGGGCGGTGAACGGCGCCCTCGTGGCCGGGCTCGGCATCCCGCCGATCGTCGTCACGCTCGGCACGATGGCGGTCTACCGGGGGCTGATCTTCGTCGTCGCAGGCGGGCAATGGGTGACGTCCCAGGGCATGAGCGAGGCCTTCCTGGCGATCCCGAAGGCGAAATTCCTCGGGATCTCGAGCCTCGTCTGGATCGCCGCGGCGGTCACGGCCGGGTTCTGGCTCTTCCTCACCCAGACGCGGACGGGCCGGGGGCTCTACGCCATCGGGGGCAACCCGGTGGCGGCGCGCTTCTGCGGGATCGCACCCGGACGGCTGACCTTCCTGGTCTACGTGCTGTCGGGCGCCATGTCGGGGCTCGCGGGCTATCTCTGGGCGTCGCGCTACGGCATCGCATATGCGGACCTCGCCATCGGGTACGAACTCACCGTCATCGCCGCCTGCGTGATCGGCGGGGTCTCGATCGCGGGCGGGATCGGGACCGTGCCGGGGGTGCTCCTCGGGGCGCTGTTCCTCGGCATCGTGGCGAACGGCCTGCCGGTCATCAACGTCTCGCCCTTCTGGCAGATGGCGATCTCGGGCGCGGTCATCCTCGCCGCCGTGATCCTCAACGCCGGGGCGGAGCGCCGCACCGGCAAGCTGATCCTGCCCGAGGCCCGGCGGGCCGCGGCGGCGGGGCGGGGGTGACCATGGCAGAGACCTCGAGCCCGGCGGCCGGCGTCGCCCCGCCCTCCCCGGCATCCGCCGACGCGGCCCGCTACCGGGTCGCCGACCGGGCCCCGGGACGCTGGAGCGAGCGGCTGCTCGCCTGGAACACGATCCTGGTGCTCCTGCTCGCCGCCGTGGTGGCGGTCAACGCGACGCTGTCGCCCTACTTCCTGGACGTCTACAACCTTTCGGACGCGACCTTCAATTTCTCCGAGAAGGCGATCGTGGCCCTCGCCATGGCGCTCCTGATCCTGGTCCGGGAGATCGACCTGTCGGTCGCCGCCACGATGGCGCTCGCCTCGCTCGCCATGGGCTTCGCGGCTGAGGCCGGGGCGCCGCCGGCCCTGCTCGTCGCGGTCGGCCTCGGCGTCGGGCTCGCCTGCGGGGCGGTCAACGGGGCGCTCGTCACCGGCTTCGGGCTGCCGTCGATCGTGGTCACGATCGGCACCATGTCGCTCTTCCGCGGCATCGCGCAGGTGATCCTCGGCGACCAGGCGATCACCCGCTACCCGCCCGCCTTCCAGGCGATCGGGCAGGGCTATGTGCTCGACTGGCCGCCGGTGCCGGTCTCGCTCGCGCTGTTCCTGGGGATCGCCGCCGTGACCGGGGTCGTGCTCGCCCGGACGCCCTTCGGGCGGCGGCTCTACGCGATCGGCAACAACCCGGTGGCGGCGCGCTTCTCGGGCATCCGGGTCGACCGGATCCGGTTCCTGCTCTTCCTCCTGGCCGGCCTCGCGGCCGGGCTGGCGTCCGTGCTGCTGACGGCGCGGATCGGGTCGACGCGGCCCAACATCGCGCTCGGCTGGGAGCTCGAGATCGTCACCATGGTGGTGCTCGGCGGGGTGTCGATCGCGGGCGGGTCGGGCTCGATCCTGGGGGTCGTGCTCGCCGTGTTCGTGCTCGGGCTCGCCACCTTCGGGCTCACCCTGGTCAACGTCCCGGGCATCGTGATCAACATCGCGCTCGGGCTCCTGCTCGTCGTCGCGATCGCCACCCCGATCGTGATCCGGCGGCTGATGCCCGGCCTCGCGCAACGGAGCTAGTCGCCATGCAGCGCCACGCCTTCAAGATGTTCCTGAACCCAGGCATGCGGGAGGAATACAAGCGCCGGCACGACGCGATCTGGCCGGAGCTCGCCGCCCTCCTCAAGGACGCGGGCATCTCCAACTACTCGATCCACCTCGACGCGGAGACGAACATCCTGTTCGGCTACCTGGAGCGCCGCGACGACCACGCCATGGCGGGGCTGCCCGCGCATCCGGTCATGCGGCGCTGGTGGGACCACATGAAGGACATCATGCGGGCGAACCCGGACGGGTCGCCGGTGGCGGCGCCGCTCGACGAAGTCTTCCACCTGGCGTGAGGCGGGCCCCATGACCGTCCGATCCGTCGCGGTGCTCGACGTGGGCAAGACCAACGTCAAGCTGATGGTCTTCTCGGCTGGCGGCGCCGTCGAGGCGGAGGCCTCGATGCCCAACCGGGTGCTGCCGGGGCCGCCCTACCCGCATGCCGACGCGGACGCGGTCTGGCGCTTCGCCGTCGACCGGCTGAAGGCGGCCGCGCGGCTGCCGGTCGACGCCGTCGTGGTCACCACGCACGGGGCAGCGGCGGCGGTCGTCGACACGAGACGGGGCGGCGACGGGCTCGCGTTGCCGGTGATCGACTACGAGTTCGACGGGCCGGACGCGATCGAGGCGGACTACGCGCCGATCCGGCCGCCCTTCGCCGAGACCTTCTCGCCGCCGGCGGCCCACGGGCTGACCGTCGGGCGCCAGCTCGCCTACCAGAAATGGCGGTTCCCGGAGGCCTTCGGGCGGGCCGATGCGATCCTGACCTACCCGCAGTATTTCGCCTGGCGTCTTTCCGGCGTGCTCGCCTCGGAGGTCACGTCGCTCGCCTGCCACGCGGACCTGTGGGAGCCGGCGAACGGCCGCCTGTCGCGGCTCACGGACGCGCTCGGGATCCGCGCGCTCTTCCCGCCGGTCCGGGCGCCCTACGACGTGCTCGGGCGGATCCGGCCGGAGGTCGCGGCGGAGACGGGCCTGTCGCCGGAGACCGCGGTCCTGTGCGGCATCCACGATTCGAACGCCTCGCTGGTGCCGCACCTGCTCGCCCGCCGGGCCCCCTTCGCGATCCTGTCGACGGGGACCTGGGTCATCCCCATGGCGGTCGGGGGCGATCCGGGACGGCTGGACCCGTCGGCCGACATGTTGTCGAACGTCGACGCGCGCGGCGTCCCCGTCCCCTGCGCGCGGTTCATGGGCGGCCGGGAATATGCCGCGATCGCCGGACCGGGCGCCCCGCCCGCCGGGCCCGCGGACGTGGCGGGCGTGATCGCGACGGGCACGCTGGCGCTGCCGCCCTTCGTCGAGGAGGGCGGCGCCTTCGCGGGCCGGCAGGGCCGCCTCGAGGGCGAGCCGCCCGCCACTCCGGCCGGGCGCGCGGCTCTGGCGAGCCTGACGCTGGCGCTCGAAAGCGCCGACAGCCTGGAGCGGCTCGGCGCCGATACCGGGCCGGTGATCGTCGAAGGCACCTTCGCGGGCAACGACGCCTTCCTGGCCGTGCTGCAGGGCCTGCTGCCCGAGGCGCGCATAACGGCGGCCACCACCACGGCCGGCACCGCCTTCGGGGCCTCGCTGCTCGCCCGTTGGTCCGAACCGGCCCGCCCGGCCGCGCCGCCCGACCGGCCGGCGCCACGCTTGCCGCTCCCGGGTCTGGCAGCCTATGCGCGCCGCTGGCGGCGGGCGATGGGGGTGGAGGACTGAAGCCATGCCCGCGAGGCTTCGACCCTCTTGACGGTCTCGATGTCTGCCAGGCCCGGGCCTACAGGGAGGGCGGTCGGTCGTCGCGGGGGCGGATCGCCGGGACGAGCCGGGCCATCAGGGATCGAAAGGTCGGACCATGGTGGGCGGATGGGGCTCGGGCGACGGCTCGCGCGGAAGCGGCCACGGCGCACCGGTCAGCGCAACGGCGCTTCAGGCGTTCTCGGCGTACCACTCGTCGAAAGTCTTCGGCGGGACGATGCGGGGCAGCGCGCGCGGGTGCATCTGGCCGATCTTCACCACGTGGAGGAAATAGTCGACGATATACTCCTGGTACGCCTCGGCCTTCGCCTTACGGGCGTTGCCCTCGGCAAAGGCCTGCCCGGTCGTGCCGATGATGATCGCCAGGCCGATCGCCAACTGGACCTGCGGCGGCGTCGGAAGCTTGGGAACGCGCCCGTAGACGGTTGCCATGCGCATGATCAGGAAGCGGGCGGACACGCTCTCCGTGACGAGCGCCTCGGCGCCCGCTGCCGCCAGTTGCCGGGTCGCCAGCCGGGCCGCGAGGACCCGCAGGACCGCGGCGCGCAAGTTGTCGACCGCGACCTTGTTAAGGACAGACCCCGCCCCGCACAGGCCCTCAAAAGCGGCAGGGTTTTCGGCCAGGAAGTATACGAGGCGGCTCCAGGCGGCTGCCTTTGCGGGATCGGGAGCCATGATGTAGTCGACCCAGAAGCCTATGGCGACGTCAATGGGATTCATGAACTCGATCCGCGCTGGAAAGAACCCGCAAGGATCTTTGATACCAGACGCGTCCTGCAAAACTCAACGACAACCGGGCCTCACATTTCCGTCACCGGAGCGCGATTGACCGGTCTTTACACGCGGTCTGTCCAGGCGAGATGTCCGGCCTTCCAAATCCGGACTCTAGTCGACCGCTTCAGGCTCGCGGCGGAGGCCGAGGCCGGAGACGGTCTCGGGCGCGCACTCCTTCGCGTAGGCGACGAAATAGAGTGGCGGGGCCACGATGGTGGAGCCGAAGGCGGAGAGGAAGCGGGCCTTGTAGCGGTCCAGCAGCGGGCCGATGACGGGCCGCTCCTCCGCGACCGTGCCGCGGTACCAGTAGCCGATCCGGCCGAGGCTGCCCAAGGTCAGGGTCAGGTAGTCGTCGTCGCCGCCTTCCGGACGGGCCGGCCCGACCCAGAGCAGGCAGGCATCCTTGACCCCGCCGACGACGAGGTTGCCGGGCTTGCGCAGGATCTCGAAGCCCTGCCCGCGCAGCGCGGCTTCGGCCTCGGCCAGGAAGGTCGGGTTGAGGCGGGCGTAGCCGACCCGGTTCTCGAAAGCGACTTTCAGGCCGATGGTGAGGAGGGCGAAGGCCAGGAACGCCATCGTGAGCGGCCGCGTGAGCGTCATCGGCGCGCCCCGTAGAGGGACACGGCGGCGATCGAGGCGGTGGTCAGCAGGCTCGCGATGTTCGCGCCGACCGAGCCGTGCGCCAGGTCGTAGAGGTCGGGCCGGAGCGCGATGATCCCGATCCGGATCGTGTTGATGGCGACGACGAGCGTCCCCGACAGGGCGAGGAACAGGACGGACCTGGCGAGGCCGCGGGTGCCGTAATGGGCGCGCGCCATGATCCAGCCCAGGAAGGCCAGGGACAGGTTGGCGAAGGAGGAGCAGCCGGCGAGCACGTTCAGGACGGTCTTGCCGTCGCGGGCGAAGACGAGGTTGCCCGAATAGTCGCTGCCGCTGACGGTGGCGACCAGGACGGTGTCGACGAGCAGGATCCAGTCGGTCAGGAACTTGAAGACCATCGGCGCCCACTGGCTCGTGACCGAGAGGGCGAGGATCACCCAGGCGGCCCGCCGGCCGACATCGTCGGTGGCCCGGACCAGGAGCAGGTAGACCGCGAGGAGGGCGAGGCCGGCCCAGGCGAGGCTGGAGATCGGCCACAGGAACAGAAAACCCACCAGGGCCAGGACGGCGCCATCGCGCCGGGTGGTCGGCCCGAGCGTGGACTGGCTCAGGAGATCGAGCACCTGCCACATGCCGACCCAGACCACGATGCTGATCTGGAACGTGGCGTAGAGGGATTCGAGGAGGCCCAGCGTATCGAGGGACGCGGCGACCTTGGCGTAGTCGCCGTTGGCGAAGCCGATCAGCACGAAGGGCACCAGGAGGCTGCCGAAGTCGACGGCGCTGCCCGCCGGGCGATAGGCCGCCGTGGGCCGGAGATCGGTCGCTACGTCAGCCATGCCCACCCTCGGTGATCCGCCCCTGCCCCGCGACCCGGCCTCGCCCGCCGAGCCTTGTACAGGATCCGGGGGTGTTCTCCATCGCAATCTTGTCCGGAACCGGGCGCCGCTTCGGACGTCCGGTTCCGAGAGCCGTCACCGCTTCGGCCTCTTCGATGTGGACCCGCCCGTCGAGGTCGTTCCGGTCCCGGTGGTGGTGCCGCTCGTGGTGGAGCCGCTGCCGGAGATCGGCGACGGGATCACCGAGGGCGAGCCGCCCGGGACCGCGGCGGTGAACTCGGTCCAGGCCTCGGGCTGGTCGGTCGCCGACATGGCGATCACCTTGGCGCGGATGCGCTTCCCTGCGTCGGTGGATTGCACCACGTAGGTCGGGCCGGAGGCGGTCGCCAGCGGGTAGCCGTCGTCGTGGTAGTACTCGTATCGGACCGTCGTCACGCCCGGGAGCTTCGCGTCGACCGTCAAGGTCGAGCCGACCGCGGGGGTGCCCAGGATCTGCGGACGGGCCGAGAAGGGGGCCACCACGGTGGCGACGTCGCGGGTCTTCTTCCAGACCCGGACATAGTCGATCTCCATGTCGTGCAGGGCGGTGCGCGAGGGTTCGCCATAGGACAGGACCATGGCGAAGTTGGAGATGAGGTGGATGCGACGGAAGAGCTCCAGGGGCGTGCGGACCCGATTGAGCTCGACCCCGTCGACCACGATGTAGGTGAATTCGTCGTCCACGATCGTCTTCAGGACGTGCCACTGGCCGTCGTAGAAGTTGATCTTCGGGAAGCCGTTCAGCCCGTTCATCGGGGCCCCGAGCTGCTTGACGCGGTCCTTGTCCTCGTCGGGGGTCCGCCGGCCCATCCAGCCCGCGATGAGGCCCTCGTGCGAATGGGAGGAGCCCGCGTTCACGTAGGTCGGATCACGGCCGTCGAGCTCCAGGTCGTCGAATTCCCAGGCCATGCCGGTGAAGAGCTTCGACCGGTTGACGCCGTAGGACCAGAGCGGCGCCGGGAAATAGCCGCGCGCCACGGGGCCGGTGGGGATCTTGAAGCGGAAGCGGATCTCGCGGGCCATCGGGCCCTGGAAGGTGATGCCCTGGTTGGCCAGGTTGACGGTGCTGATGGCACCGGTCCGCCACGCGCCGCCCGCATACTGGAGGCGGATCGATAGGGTGCCGGTGGCCGGATCGTGGGGGTAGCAGTCGATCGTGTCGGAGGCGTGCCCGAGCACGGCGTTCACCCCGACGGTGTTGTGGGCGAGCCCGCCCTGGCTGTACCAGATGCCCGGCGCCGACTTGTGGCCGTCGACGACGCTGTCCCGCCGGAAGTCGTCGTTGAAGACGAGCTCGCTGAAGGCGCCCTCGACCGTCGAGGGAACCGGCTTGCCCCGGTTCGAGGCCGTCACGGCGGTGTTCTTCGAATCCGCGATGTAGAGGTCCCAAGCCCCCTTGTCGAACTTGTCCTCGGAGACGGGGAAGTCGTCGGCGTCCACCACCGCGGCCGCATTGGCGTAGCGATGGCCGCTCGGCAGCGCGATACCGGCGCGCTGGGCGGCCCACCACTCCAGCTTGGCGACGACCGCATCGGTAAGTTCGCCTTGCAGGTCGAGGTGGGCGTCGATCGCGAAGGCCACGTTCTGGCGGTGGATCGTGCAGCCGAAGGTCGAGGTCGAGCCGTTGTTGTAGACCGGATTGTGGTACTTGCCGGTGCGGATGATCGGGCCGCCGTTGATCTTCAGGCAGTAGTTGCCGTCCACCCGGAAGCCCAGGACGAAGGCCCAGGTCTCCTTGTTCGGCGTCACGTTGGTCGGCGCGACAAGGCTATTATAGCCCGTGTAGTCGTTCCACTGGACCTGCAGCTTGCCCAGGGTCGGGTTGTAGATGACGGCGCCGCAGCGGTTGTTGGCGCTGCCCGTGTAGCCGTGCGGCACGACCACGAAGGTCTCCGCGCCGGCCGTCGGGTCGATGCGCAGGATCGTCAGGTGGGCCCTGACGAGCAGATGGCGCATCGCGTCGTTGGGCCACACGAGGTGGTTCGGGGCGCGGGCCGGGAACTCGACTCCCCTGCCGTCGGCGGTGCGGACGGGCTGCAGGGTCGGGTCCGCCTGGGCGGCGAGCGCCGCCCGGCAGCCGCGCGCCTTCCACTGGGAGACGGGGCCGATGCCGAGGTCCTCCTGGTGCCAGCCGTTCACGACCAGATGGTCGTTCACGTAGGGACTCCAGGGCATGCCGGGCGACATGCCCTGCCGGAGGACGAGAGTCTGGGCGACGACAGGCTGGGTGGTGTCGGTGAGGCTGCGATGCAGACGGGTCAGGTATCGGCCGGGCTCCCGGAACAGGGAGGGCCCCAGGTTCAGGTTCGCGCCGGTGCCCGAGACGCCGACCTCGTAGGTCTGGCTGCGGCTGACCAAGGTTGCGCCGGAGGTGGACGACAGGCCGCTGATCTCTCCGATCAGCGTGCCGGCCGGATCGGTCAGGGCGATCGGCCGGCCGTTGACGAAGGCCAGCGAGCCCGTCGAGGTCGTGGCCCGGCCGAGCTTCTGCAAGCCCGACGGGAGGGCGGAAGCCGGACCTGCCATGAACAGGCAGGCCGCGCCGCCGAGCAGGCCCCTTCGCGTCACCCGGGGATCGATCGGGGTATCCACCATCGCATTCACCTTTCAACCAGACCTTGGCGTCGGAGCCTTCGCGCCGGACGGCGGAGGTCGAGGATCCCCCGCGGGCCGCCGGGCAGGACGAAGGACATGTCCTCTCGCGCTTTCCGGGACCGATGCTGGGGTCGGGCGCCTTAAGGGCCGGTGACCAATTTGGCCTTGAAACTCATGGGGTTGGCATATGGTTATGGGGACCCGAACGGCTTCCCGGAGGTTTTAGTCGAGTGGTCGGGATCGCGTGAGCCGCGGGGGACTTCACGCAGCGCTTGCATTCTCCGGGCAGGACTTCGCCAAGATGAGCGCCAAGGTCAGGCCCTGGTCATGTTGGCCGAGACTGGTGGAGCCGAAGTCGATCTTGCGAGATCTGTGAGATACGGGACAGATCAGCCTCGGCCTGCGGGTCTGTCGTGAAGTCTTTCGCAGCGACGCCCAGTTCTCGCCTTCGTGATCCATGCGCATTCTCCGGTGGGGCGACCGAGACGACGGGCCCTCGGAAGCCTTCAGGAAACGTCAACCTTTCCGGCGATTCCCGCCGTGGCAGACGGTCATCGCAGGCGGAGGCGGCGAGACTGTGAAGGCGAGAAGGCAATGCCGCGGCTGCCTGCGACCCGCCGGGCCTCGCCTCGGCCCGGCGCGCGGTCGGGGCGGCAAGGGAGCAGGAGCCCGTCAGCAGGGCTGCATCATGGCCTGCAAGGCTTTGTCGTAGAGGTCGTCGATCCGCCTGGCCTGCTCGTCCACGATGGCTGCGCACAATGCGGCATAGCGGGGGCGGTCGGCGAGGATCTGCGACACGTCGGCGACCACGCGCTCCGACCAACCCGGATCGGTCGATCGTCTCGTCGCGAGAGGATAGCGGATCTCCTGCATGATCCCGGTCAGCTTGTGGACGGAGGGTTCCACGGTGACCACCGGGGTGCCGGCGCTCATGGCCAGGATGCTGGAGTGCAGGCGGCTGCTCACCAGGACGGCGAGGCGGGACATGATGGACTGGAGGTCGCGATATTTGGGCTGCCAGCCGACCACCTTGCCATCGTAGCGCAGGGCCATGCGCTCGGCGAAGGCGAGATCGTGGTTGGCGGCGTTCGACACGAAGACGAAGGGCCTACCCGTGGCCTTCAACGCCGAGAACAGCGCGTCCCACTCGTCGAGGCCGGATTCCGCCTCCAGACCGTTGATCGAGAAGCCGATGGCACCCTCGGGAACGATGGCCCCGGCGGGCAGCGGGCCGGGCTCGCGCGAGACGCGGAAGACGATGTCCGGTACGACCTGGATCCTGTTCGGCGTCACGCCCAGGGCGCGCACGGCATCGGCGGACGGCTCCTCGCGGACGGCCAGGAAGTCGCAGTGCCGATAGACGTGGGACACGACGGCGCGCAGGCGTGGTTCCTCGATCTCGAGGCTGTGGTTGATGATCGCGGTGCGCTTGCCGGCCCGCTGGGCGGCCCGCATCAGCATCAGGATCCTGAGATTCTGGTCCGGGTCGCCGGTGGGGTGGAATTCGCCGGCGGGATTCCAGATGACCAGGTCGGCCCAGTTCAGGGTATCGAGGGTCGTATTGGCCTCCTCGCGCCCGATCAGGCCGAGGGCGGCGAGGTTGCGGCGCACGCCGATGCGGCGCTTCACGCTTCGCACCCAGCCCGGCAGTTCCTTGCCGCTTGTATCCAGGGCGACCAGACTCTCGTCGGCCAGCGGCGCGAGGCTCGGGTTCGACACGGGCCGCTCCCGGGGGAGTTCGGCCTCGGTCAGGCGCTCGAAGGTCGGGACGGCTTCGGAGAGGTCCGGACCGAATTCCGCAAAGGACCTCGTCTCCAGCTTGCGCGGATAGCGGTCGAGCACCCGCGTCTCGAGGTCCGGCTTCTGCCGGAACATCCTGATGAGCTCGGTCGACAGAGCCTCGTTCCCGGCGTTCTGCGTACTGAGACGCGTGATCAGCGCCGTCTTTGTCTTCATGCTGCACATTCCCATCTCTTTGGCTCAGCCCTGCCGAGCCAGACCTCCGTCGACGCAATCGTCCAATTCCTGTGGCGCATACGTCACGGCCACCGGTGATCCATCGGATATCCGGCGTGCCGAGCGATGCCTGTTAGTTTTAACGATCTTTCAGCGCTAGACTTCCCATAAGTTGTAGTCTTCTCTACACCCACGATGTCGCGCGCTGCATTGCTCAAGATCGCCCGGTCGACAATGGGCTCGGATGGGTGCTCTTGTCAAAAGAGGAAATGCGCGGTCGCTTTGTCCTCAATTGGTACACAGTTGGACACATTGGGTCTACGAGGTTGATTCTGGAGAGCTTGCAGGCCCTCCCGGGAAAGACGGTGTTATGATCGATAGCATTCGGAAGCTCCTGCGATCCCACGCGGGATTCGTCCGGTCCGTGATCTTCTACGGATTTGGCCAGGTCGCCCTCAAGGGTCTCGACCTTTTGGCCTTCATCCTGCTTGCTCGCGCTCTGACGCCGCATGAACTCGGTTTCGTCGGCACCATGGCGCTGGTCGCATTCCTGGTCGTGGACATCTGCACGCTCGGCATCCCCCGGATCGGCGTCCCCCGCTTCATCGCGACCTCGGAGGAGGATTCCCGGGCCATCGCCGCCACGGGCGCGTCCTTCAGCTTCGTGTTCTTCGCCGTGCTGGCGGCCGCGATCCTGCTCGTGCCGACGCGCGTGCTGGAAACGGTCGTCGACGCGGACCTCGTGTTTCCGCTCAGACTTTACATCCTGTCCTTCGCGTTCCGGCCGATCATCTACATGGAGTTCGAGATCTTCCGGATGACCGGCCGCACGGGTCTCCACGCGTTTCTGGAGACGATTCCGTCGATGATCAACGTTGTGGTCCTGTTCTTGTTCCTCGACCGGAAGAGCAGCGACCTCGTCGTCACGGGCTATTCGCAGATCGCCGGCTGGGCCCCCATGTTCCTCTGGGCGACCTACCGCGTGTTCGCGCTGCACGGCTTCGGCTTCTCCAAAATGGGCGTCCTGCTCCGCTACTCCCTGCCGCTCATCATCCACAGGGCCATGACGGAGTTGAGCAGCATGGCGAGCCGCTGGGTCGTGCTGTTCATGCTCGGCCTCGGCGCGGCCGGCGGCTATACCTTCCTGTCCCGCCTCGGCGACCTCACCAAACTGGCCGCCATGCCGCTGCAGAAGGCCTGGCTTCCGTCCCTTCTCCGGGCCGCGACGAAGAACGACCAGAAATCGGTCGGCCAGATGGCCATCTTCTACATGCTGTCGTCCTTCGCGATCTATCTCGTGATGATCGTCTTCTATGATCGCATCGCCGCGTTTATCGACAAGTCGGGCCAGTACGCGATGCTGTACGACGCGATCGCGCCCGTGGTGGTCGGGGCCTGGCTCACGTCCTACAACAACATCTTCGGCATCGGCTTCTTCGTCTCCCGCCAGAACAAGAAGATCATCCCCATCTCCGTCACGGCGCTCGCCCTCAATGTCGTCCTGAGCGTCTTGTTCGTCTGGTATGGCGGGCTCCAGCTCGCGGTCTACGCCAACGTGATCGTCAACGCCTTTTTCGCGTTCATGACCCACCTGATCGGAAAACGGTATTTCTCGATCACCTACCGGCCGGCGGTGATCACCGCCTATCTCACCCTGGCGGGCGGACTCGCGCTGGCCCTGGTCCGAATCCTGACGTGAGGCCCCCGCCCCCCGGGGCGGCGGCGCCGCGCCTTTCCCGCCGGAATCGGCCGGACTGCACCGGCCACCCGCAGGACTGATCGGGGGCGTGCCTTAACCCAAAATCAACATTGTCCGGAAAGCGGTTGCGGCTTGGTGGGAAATCCGGTGTAATCGCGCCGCACAATAGCCCGGGGCAGGAAGCTCCCGCGGCGAGACCGCAGGGCATAGTTTTCAAGACGCGAGACGATCGTGAGACGTCGAACCGATTCTGTTAAGTGTTGCTGGAACCATCGATCCCCCCGGTTCGTCCGGAGAGTGACGGAAGGCCGCATCGACTTGCAGCCATCGAGGAATTCCAGTTCCTCCGGTCCGAATCCACAATCGCTCGCGAGCGTTTCGAGCCGCTGCCCGTGACCGTCGTTCCGGCGGAGACGTGCAGCCTGTTGCCCGGCCTGCCGGGCACGTATCGGAGGCCTGTCCACCCCTCGGGCGGACCCGGCGCCGGAGCGCGGCCGTACGCCGGCTGCGGGCCGGCACAAGCCTCCCAACAGCCAAAGAGGTAAGAGCTGCATGCGCATCGCGATGATCGGATCGGGCTATGTCGGATTGGTTTCGGGAGCCTGCCTGGCGGATTTCGGCCATGACGTGGTCTGCATCGACAACAACCCGGACAAGATCGCGGCCCTGAAGGACGGGCGGATTCCGATTTTCGAGCCCGGCCTCGACACGCTCGTGGCCAGCAACGTCAAGGCGGGGCGCCTCACCTTCACCACCGACCTGAAGAGCGCGGTCGCGGAGTCCGCCGTCGTCTTCATCGCGGTGGGCACCCCGTCCCGGCGCGGCGACGGCCATGCCGACCTCTCCTACGTGCACGGCGTCGCCCAGGAGATCGCCCGGGCCGTCAAGGGCTTCACGGTCGTGGTCACGAAGTCGACCGTGCCGGTGGGCACCGGCGACGAGGTCGAGCGGATCATCCGCGAGGAGAACCCGCAGGCGGACGTCTCGGTCTGCTCCAATCCGGAGTTCCTGCGCGAAGGCGCGGCGATCTCGGACTTCAAGCGGCCGGACCGCATCGTGGTCGGCGTCGCGGACGACCGTGCCCGCGAGGTGATGACCGAGGTCTACCGGCCGCTCTACCTCAACCAGTCGCCGATCCTCTTCACGGAGCGGCGCACGTCCGAGCTCATCAAGTACGCCGCCAACGCGTTCCTGGCGATGAAGATCACCTTCATCAACGAGATGGCGGACCTCTGCGAGAAGGTCGGCGCCAACGTGCAGGACGTTGCGCGCGGCATCGGCCTCGACAACCGGATCGGCTCCAAGTTCCTGCATGCCGGGCCGGGCTACGGCGGATCCTGCTTCCCGAAGGACACGCTGGCGCTGGTCAAGACCGCGCAGGACTATGATTCGCCGGTCCGGCTGATCGAGGCTACGGTCGCCATCAACGACACCCGCAAGCGCGCCATGGCCCGCAAGGTCATCCAGGCCTGCGGGGGCTCGGTGCGCGGCAAGACGATCGCGATCCTGGGCCTCACCTTCAAGCCGAACACCGACGACATGCGCGATTCCCCCGCCCTGTCGGTCATCCAGGCCCTGCAGGACGCCGGCGCCAGCATCCGGGCCTACGACCCCGAGGGGACCGAGCAGGCGAAGCCGCTCCTCTCCAACGTGACCTTCTGCAACAACGCCTACGAGGCGGCCGAAGGGGCGAGCGCGGTCACGATCGTGACCGAGTGGGACCAGTTCCGGGCCCTCGACCTCAACCGGATCAAGGCGATCGTGGAGGCGCCGGTGCTGGTCGACCTGCGCAACATCTACAAGCCCGACGAGGTGCGCCGGCGCGGCTTCACGTATGTCAGCATCGGCCGCGCCTGAAAGCGCCCACTCGGCGGAAGGTCACTCCATGCGTTTCCTGATCACCGGAACGGCCGGCTTCATCGGCTTCCATCTGGCCAAGCGGCTCCTCGACGACGGCCATTTCGTCGTTGGCTTCGACGCCATGACGGACTATTACGACCGCCGGCTGAAGGAAGCCCGCCATGCCATCCTGGGCCGTTCCAACGGCTTCAGGGCGGTGGTGGCGCGGCTCGAGGACATGGAGGCGCTCACGAGGGCCGGCGAACTCGCCGAGCCCGACGTGATCGTGCATCTGGCCGCCCAGGCGGGCGTGCGCTACTCGCTCGAGCATCCGCGGACCTACGTGGATGCCAACCTGGTCGGCTCGTTCAACGTGCTGGAGCTGGCGCGCGTGCTGCAGCCGAAGCACCTGCTGCTCGCCTCGACGAGCTCCGTCTACGGGGCGAACGAGGAGATGCCCTTCCGCGAATCCCACAAGGCCGACTGGCCCATCACGCTCTATGCGGCCTCAAAAAAGGCGATGGAGGAGATGGCCCATTCGTACTCCCACCTGTGGGGCATCCCGACCACGTGCTTCCGCTTCTTCACGGTCTACGGGCCGTGGGGGCGTCCCGACATGGCGCTCTTCAAGTTCGTGAAGTCGATCCTCGCCGGCGAGCCCATCGAGGTCTACGGCATGGGCGAGATGAAGCGCGACTTCACCTACATCGACGACCTCGTGGAGGCGATCGTCCGGCTCGTCGACAATGCGCCCGTCAAGGGGGATCCGGTCTCGGCGGACGGGGTGGTCGACACCCTGTCGCCTGCGGCGCCCTGGCGGGTGGTCAACATCGCGGGCGGCACGCCCGTCAAGCTGATGGACTTCGTGACCTGCGTCGAGCAGGCCACCGGCCGGACCGCCGAGAAGATCATGCTGCCGATCCAAAAGGGGGACGTGCGCGAGACCTTCGCGGACCACCGCCTGCTCGAGGCGCTCACCGGCTACCGGCCTTCGACGCCGGTCGACGTCGGCGTGCCGGCCTTCGTGGAGTGGTACCGGAGCTACAACGGCCTGTGAGGCCGGGGCCGGTTCAACGGGCCAGGGCCGACGCGATCGGGGCCGGCAGCCCGCGGGAGGCGGCGGCGCGGGCATAGGCCTCGCCGATCAGGCGCATCATGTGGTCGGCGTCCCAGGCGGACATGTCCATCGCGCGGGCGCCGGCGGCGTAGCGGGCGCGCCGGTCCGGGTCGGCGGCGAGCGCCAGCATCGCATCGACCACCGGACCGACCCCGTCCAAGCCGACGACGTCCCCGGTACGGCCGTCCTCCACCACGCGCTCGATGCCGGCGAGGGCCGGCACGACCACCGGCCGCCCTCCCATCACGTATTGCAGCACGACCCGGGGCAGGCCCTCGTTGGAGGCGGCGTGGACGCAGAGATCCGCCGCCGCGATGAGGCGTTCCAGGTCGCCGCGGTGGCCGAGGAGAAGGACCTTGTCGGCCAGCCCCCCGGCGGCGACGCGTTTCTCGACCGCCGGCCGCTCGGGGCCATCGCCGACGACGACGAGGCGCAGGTCCGGCGGCATGCCGCGGCGACCGAGTTCCTCGACGAGCTCGGTTACGCGCTTGCGCGGCTCCAGCGCGCCGGCGACGAGCGCGACGACGGCCGGTCCGGCCGGCGTCGTCAGCCATGACGGGTCGACGCCGAAGAGGCCGGCGCGGTCCGGAGCGGTGGCGTTGCGGAAGCGCGCCACGTTCATCCCGCTCGGGGCGACCACGTGGGTCTCGGCCGTGCCGAGGCCGTGGGCGATGCAGACGTCCCGCATGCCCTCGCTGACGTCGATGAACTGGTCCGTCACCCGGGCGGCCAGCCGCTCCAGGGCGAGGAAGACCTTCGCCTTGGCCGGCGAGACGTTGACGAAGGGCAGGATGTGCACCGTGTGGACGACAAGCGGGGCGCGGACGATCGCGGCGGCGAAGCGGCCGAGGATGCCGGCCTTGCTTTCGTGCGTGTGCAGGACATCGGGGCGCAGGCGGCGCAGGAGCGCCACCAGGGTCGCCAGGGCGACCCCATCGTGCCAGGGGTTCACCTCGCGCACGAGAGAGCTGACGACCTCCAGCCGCACGGCGGGATCGAGCTTGGCGACCATGTCGGGATGATGCTCCCGTCCGACCACGAGCACCACGTCCAGGCCGGCGCGCGCCTGCCTGTTGCAGGTGATGAGAGTGTTCTCGTCCGCACCGCCGCGAATGAAGCGCGTGATGACGTGGACGACGGTACACCCTGCCATTGTATCTCCCTGCCCGACCGGTGAACGCTTCGACATCCTATTCAATCATCTCGGCGGTTGCCAAACAATAGATTTCTGCTGCCATATTCTTGCCATAAGTTTGGAACCGAGGCTATTCTGAAACGTTCCTTCCGTAACCCGCAGAATTTTTCCCTCAGGCCTGACATGGTTATCGGGCCTGGCCAGTGTAATGAACGCCCCACGATCAGCTTTCGCGGCTACGTACCTGAAAAAGTAGCGGGATCATTTTCCTAAACGGATTCGACTCCCCTTCTTGACGGCTATTTCGCAACTGCGATATCAGAGATGGTTGCGGGGCCTCGAATCACTATCGAGGTCGGTCAGGAGGCCATACATGACATCACTTCGACTAAAGGTTGTACGCGCCCTCGCGTGTACGGCGCTTGCGGGGCTTGCGGCGGCTCCGGTGCAGGCCGCCGGCGTCACCAACGGCGACTTCGCCACCAACGACATGACGGGCTGGACGATCAACTTCGGGACCGTCGACGCCTCGTCGGGCCGGGCCACGATCGGCAACTCGGGATCGGGCGGCTTCGCGGGCCTGTTCTCGCAAGCGCTGTCTCTGGCGGCGGGCTGGTACAACGTCTCGTTCGACTACAAGGTCACCGGGTCGTCGCTCGGAACCTGGGGCGTGACGGCCGGCGGCACGACGCTCGCCAACTTCGGCGGCACCCTGTTCGCGCCGAGCTCGGGGACCAACTCCGGGTCCTTCTACAGCAACGGCGTCCAGTCCGTGCTGCTGAGCGCCGGTGCGTTCGGCTTCGGCGGTCCGACCTCGTCGGTGTCGTTCGACAACTTCTCGCTCAGCGCGGCATCGGTCCCCGGGCCCGTCGCGGGCGCGGCCCTGCCGCTGCTCGCCGGGTTCGGCGGCTTCATGGCCTGGCGCCGGCGCCGGGCGCGGGCCGCCACGGCTTGAAGGACGGCTCGAAGAATGCGGGGGGAGGCCGGCGCGACGCGTCGGCCTCCCCTCTCGCTTTTTGCACCGCGGCGACGGGTCGGTTGCGGCGGCTCCGTCGAACAGGTAAGCCCAGGGTCGGGATCGCCCCCGGGCGTCCGCCGGAGAGTGCATGACTGATCGCCTGCTCCTGGTCGTCGCCGCGTTCTTCCCCGACAGCTACGGCGGGGCGGAGCGGCAGGCGCAGATCCTGGCCGACGCGCTCGGCCGGCGCGGGGTCGACGTCACCCTGGTCGCTCCGACGGTCGCGCCGGATGTGCCGGAGGTCGAGGAAACCGCATTCGGGCGGATCGTGCGGCGCAAGGTCCGCCACTACCCGAACCTCGGCGGACGCCGGATCGCCTCGTTCCTGGCCTGGACCGCCTGGTTCGCGGCCCGCTTCGGCGGTGCGGCATGGCGGGGCGTGCCCGTCTACGTGTTTCATGCGCGGCTGCACGCGGCCGGACCGGCGCTGGCTGCGATGCGCAGCGGCTCGCCGCTCCTCGTCAAGCTCGGCGGCGGCGGCGAGGCGTCCGAATTCGCGGCGCTGCGCGCGAAGCGCTTCTTCTACGGGGACTGGGTCGAGGCCCTGCTGCGGCGGCGGGTCGACCGCTTCGTGGCCAACAGCGGCCAAATCGCAGACGAACTCCTCGCGCTCGGCATCCCGGACCGGCGCATCGCGCGCTTCCCGAACGGGGTGGTGCTGCCTCCCGCCGAGCGGCTCGAGGCGGCGCTGGCGGGCCGGTCGGGGCGGCGCTTCGTGTATGCGGGCCGGCTCGTCGCCGACAAGCGCATCGCGGTCCTGCACGAGGCCGCCCTGGCGGTCGAGCAAGGCGGCGACGCGGTCGAGCTCAGGCTCGTCGGGGAAGGCCCGGAGCGGGACCGGCTGGCGCCGACGCTGGCGAAGGACGGGTCCGCGGCGGTGCGCTATCCGGGCTACACGGCCGACGTCTACGGGGAGCTTCTCGGCGCCGATTTCTTCGTGTCCGCATCCATGCGGGAGGGCCAGTCCAACGCCCTGCTCGAGGCCATGTCGGCGGGCGTCGTGCCCATCGTGTACGCGGCGAGCGGGGTCGCCGAGATCGTGACGCAGGGCGAGACCGGCTTCGTGGTCCCGGAATCCACGCCGGAGGCCTTCGCGGCGGCCATGCGGGCGGCCCTCAGGCTCGATCCCGATCGCCGGGCCGCGATGGCCCGGGCGGCGCGGGGCTTCGCGGAGGCCCACATCGGAATCGACTCGGTCGCCGAGCGCACGCTCGCGACCATCGCGGACATCCAGCGCGAAAGGAGCGGCCCGTGAGCACGACGGCACCCGTCGCCGGCACCTCGCCGCGCGTTTCGGTGGTGATGACCTGCTACAACGAGGGGCCGTTCATCGGCGCGGCGGTCCGGTCCGTGACGGATCAGACGCGGGCCGACCTCGTCGACAAGATCGTGATCGCCGACGACGGCTCCGCGCCGGAGACGATCGCGGTGCTGAGGGAGCTGGAGGCGGCGGACCGACGCGTCGAGGTCCTCTACGGGACGGGCGGAAACGGGATCTCGCGACAGCGCAACCTCGCCATCGCCCGGACTTCGACGCCGTTCGTCGCGATCCTGGACGGCGACGACCTGTGGACGCCCGACAAGATCGAGACGGAACTGCCGCTGATCGAGGCCGATCCGCAGGTCGGGCTGGTCTACTCGGACTTCTACCTCTTCGCGGACGGCGATCTCTCCTCCGCGCATCTCGCCAAGGCGCTGGACATCACAGGCGCGGCGGACCTGGCGAAGGCCTATTTCCAGGTCGACCCGCCGATCGTGCCGTCGACGACCATCCTGCGCCGCGCCGTCCTCGACGAGGTCGGCGGCTTCGACCCGTCCGTCAAGGTGTTCGAGGATACGGACCTGTTCAACAGGCTCGCACGGGTCTGCCGGTTCGCCTTCACGCCGAAGCCGCTCCTCTACAAGCGGGTGCGGCGGTCGAGCATCACCGGCTCGAACCGGGACCTGATGGCGCAACATGCCTTCGTGGCGTTCCGGGCGGCCGCCGCGGATCCGCGGCTGATGCCGCTCGTTCCCGCGCGGCTGGCCGAACGGGCCAGCAAGCTCGCCAACAGCCGATTCCTGACCGGGGACTACGAGGAGGCCGTCGCGCTGGCGCGGCTGGCCCTGCGGCTCGACCCGCTCAGTCTCCGATCCTGGCTCTCGCGGGTGGCCACGGCGCCGGTCATGCGGCCCATCGTGGGCCGGATGGCGTCGGTGGCGGGCCGCCGCAAGGCACTCGGGGTGCAGGACCCGGCCGGCGGCGGATCCGGGAGGTAGGTCCGGATGGCGGCGAAGGTCCTCTACGTGCTCAACGGCTTCTGGCACGGCGGCGCCGAGCTCGGCCTCCTGACGCTCGTGCGCAACGGCTTCCTGGCCGGCACCGACTACCGGATCGTCGTGGCCGCCACCCTCTCGGAGGACCTCAGGCGCGACTTCGCCGCGACGGTCGGGGAGGCACGGATCGTGGAGGCGACGCGGTCGCGCAAGCTCACGATCGTTGCCCTCCTGAAGCTGGCGGTCGTCCTCTTCCGCCTGATCCGGCGGGAGCGGCCGGCCTCGGTCGTGCTGTCCCTCAAGCAGGCCAACATCGTCGGCCGGGCCGTGCTGATGGCCTTCCCGCGCGTCCGCTGCGTGGCGTTCGAGCACATCGCCGTCCTGGAGAAGGGCCGGCTCACGGGCGTCTACGAGGTCCTGCTGAAAGCCCTGTCGGGGCGCGTGGACGAGATCTGGGCCGACTGCCAGGCGACCCTGGAAGAGACCGGCCGATATTTCCGGGAGCGCCCGCGGCGCCAGCGGGTCGTTCCGCTGTTCGTCGCCGATCCCGAGGCGCTCGCCAAGGCCGGCTACGGAGCCGCGGACCCGCTGCGCATCGTGATGGCCGGCCGGCTCATCCCGCGCAAGCGGCACGACCTCGCCCTCGCGGCCGTCGCGCGCCTGACCGGCGAGGGCCGGCGGCTGGCGCTCCACATCGTCGGCACGGGGCCGACCCGGCCGGACCTGGAGGCGCTCGCCGATCGGCTCGGGATCCGCTCGGCGGTCGTGTTCGAGGGCTTCGTCCCGGACTGGTGGCGGCGGGCGGCAGACCACGACGTGTTCCTGAACCTCAGCGACCAGGAGGGGTTCTGCATCGTCGCCGCGGAGGCCCTGATGGTCGGGCTTCCGGCGGTCATGAACCCGGTCGGTGGCATCGCCGACTATGCGCGGGACGGCGAGGAGGCGATCCTGACCTCGCTCGACCCCGAGCAGGTCGCCGGGAGCCTCCGGCGGGTGATGGACGACGCCGGCCTGCGGCAGCGCCTGGGCACCCGGGCGCGGGCTCGCATGGAGCAGCTCTTCTCGCGGGAGGCCTATGCCCGGTTCACCGCCGCGGTAACGGACGACCTCGTGCGGGACAAGGCCGGGCGGGCCGACGGCCGCTGACCCGGCCGCCCCGATCTCTTTGATGATAAGCGGGCGGGAGCACGCGACATGGTTGTAGACTACACCGCAATCACCGACATCCTGGCCTGCCCGCGCTGCCGGACGAAGCTGGCGCGCGACGCGACGTCCACGCTGCGCTGCGACAACCCGGACTGCGAGCAGCACGGGCGGCCGTTCCAAGTCTTGCAGGGGGTCCCCATCCTGGTCGACTTCCGGGAGAGCGTGCTCGACGAGGAGGTCTTCTTCCGGCATGCCGCCGGGTCGGACCTGCCGCGCGACCCGTCGCAGCAGACGGTCTCGAGCCGGGCCAAGCGGTTCCTGTTCGGGACCAACCAGTCGGCGGAGCGCATCTCGGTGGAGATGGTGAGGGCCCTCGGGGCGCGGACGGCACGGCCGCGCATCCTGGTGGTCGGCGGCGGCGAGATCGGCTCGGGGGCCCGCGCGCTCTATGCGGCCGCCGAGGTGGACCTGGTCGGCACGGACATCTACGCCTCCGCGAACACGACCCTGGTGGCCGACGGGCACCAGCTCCCCTTCCTGGATGGCGCCTTCGACGGGGTCTGGATCCAGGCGGTGCTCGAGCACGTGCTGGATCCGCAGACCGTGGTGGCCGAGATTCACCGGGTCCTGAAGCCCGGGGGGCTCGTCTTCGCCGACACGCCCTTCATGCAGCCTGTGCACGAGGGGCCGTACGACTTCTGCCGCTTCAGCCTCAGCGGCCACCGCTGGCTGTTTCGCCGGTTCACCCTCATCGACGCGGGCTACACGGGCGGTCCGGGAACGTCGGCGCGGTGGCTGCTCGGCTATCTCGCCCGCGCCCTGACGCGCAGCAGCGGGGCGGGGCGGGCCGTGGCGGCGGCCTTCTTCTGGCTGCGCTTCTTCGACCTGCTGGCGCCGGGCCGCTTCGCCGCGGATGCGGCCTCCGGCACCTACTTCTACGGCGAGCGGTCGGAACAATCGATCCGGCCGGCGGACGCGATCCGGTTCTACGAGGAGCAGAAGGCGTTGACAGCCCGGAAGGGCTGAAGGGGGCCCGCGAGGCGGCCCGACGACGGCCCCGCCCCCCGGTCAGCCGGCGTTGCCTCCCGGCGCCGGCCGGCCCCGCAGGACCGGGCGCAAGGGTCCCGCGATTTGCAGCCCCGGATGCTGCACCCGCACCCGCGCGGCCAGTTCCGGGAGCAGGAAGGCGAAGACGATGTTGACCTGGGAGTGAAGCCCCGACCCCTCGAAGCGGGCATGGACGAAAAGGCCCAGGATCGCCAGCAGGGCCACATGGGCCTGATCGCGTTCGTTCGGATTTCGGGAGAACAAGCGCAGCGCGATGAAGGCGAGGACCCGCAGCCAGGGCACCAGGAAGACGACGTAGCCGACCATGCCGCCCTCCGTCCGGGCACGCTGGAACTCGTTGTGGATGCCGACCAGGAGGTAGGGCGGCAGGTCCGAGAAACGGTCGGTCACGTAGTCCAGGTAGCCGTTCGTGCCGACTCCGAGCCAGTACTTGTCCTCGTAGATCTCCTCGGACAGCCGCTTGGCGAAGAGCCGCTGCGCGTTGGAGAGGGTCTGCTCGTCGCCTGTGACCACGAACTCGTCGATGCTCATCGTCTCGCGATCGGTCGTCAGGTAGGCCTTTATCGAATTGAACTGGCGCCCGACATACTCGTCGGACGAGGCCAGGATGGAGCCGACCAGAAGGACGGCCGGCAGGGCGGCGACCACGAGGAGGAACGAGATCCGTCCGAACAGGACCATGAGCCCCGTATAGGCGACGAAGAGGAGCAGGGCCTTGCGCTCGCCCGACTGGACCAGGATCACGAAGAGCACGCCGAGAAGCACCGCCTCGAGCAGGCTGAGCGACCGGTTCCTGATGTAGAGATAGATGAACAGCGCGACCTGGATGTAGGTGAACGTGAACTTCGGCTCGTTGAGCATCTTCCAGCCCGAATAGAAGCCGTGGCTCACGTGCCAGAGGATGTTGTAGATCATGATGGCGACCAGGCCGGCCAGGAACAGGGTGCCGGCCTTGCGCCAGTCGATCTGGTCGAGGTAGGAGGCGATGATCGCCGCGTAGAGGACGATCTCCATCGACTGGATGGTCTCGCGCAGGCCGTTGCCCGTGCCGCCCTTGAAGGCGGAGAGCGCGTTCACGCCCGCGTAGATCGCATACAGGAGAAGGCCTGTGGAGACGCGCAGGCCCGCCCGCGCGGCGACCAGCAGGATGGCGCCCGACACGAGCACGAGCGGATCGAAGGGGCGGATGCGGACCCCCGACTTCAGCGACAGGTCGAGGAAGATGGAGAGCGTCGCGGCGAAGATCGCATAGAGGCAGATCGCCTCCAGGCTCCTGTCGCGCGGCCGGAATGTCGCCGTCATGTCCACGTCTGGCCCGTTCCTCCTCAGCGCACCGCGCCCGGCACGGACGGGACCCACCGGTTCGCCTCGCCGTCGATCTTCAGAAGCACCGGGATCTGGCCCGGCGTCAACCTGGCAAGCGAGGCGATGACCGAGAGCGGGACCGGCGTGGTGACCTGGGAGGTGAAGGTGAGAGATTTCGGTGTCTGAATGAAGGCGGACAGGGCCTCGAAGATGCGGCGCTGGATCGGCTGGTCCGGAATGGCGCTGGTGAGGTTCTGGGCCGACTCGATGAGGCTGCGCTTGACGATCTCGCTGCGCTGACCGGCGTTGGCCGCCCAGGCGTTGACGAAGCGGTCGAAGAAGGAGCCGTCGCGATACTCAAGGCGGATGCCCTTCACGGCGGCCTTGCTCAGGGCCTCCGCCCCAGCCCCGCCCTCGAAGGCGTCCCGCCCGACCCCGGTCAGGAAGGCGCTGAAAACCAGGCGCCCCGCCTCGACCATGTTGACGTCCAGCGGATCGAGCTTCATCTCCCGGGTCGCCTCGTTCCAGACGAAGTTCACGTCCGCGTCGAGGTCGACCACGCTGTAGCCGAGAGTCACGAGAAGCTGCTTGAGCCCGGTCCCGTCCACCCACCCGAGCGGGAGGCGCACCTTGCGCAGCTTCAGCTGCACGTCGCCCGGAATCGGGCCCGAGAAGCTGGCGGCATCGAGAGAGACCAGGCCGAGGCTCAGCGGCTCCGCGCCCGCCGGCGCGATCTCGACGGCCTCGAAGCGTGCCGACCCCAGGCGCGGGACGAGAGCCGAGCGGTCGACCGGCTCGCCCGCCCGCGCCGCCACGGCGGCCCGCGACAGGACGGCGAGGGGCGGAAGCTCGATCCGGCCGAGCGCGACGGTCCTGAAGCCGAGACGTCCCCCGGGTTCGGCCAGGCGGCCGCCGGCGAGCGAGATCTCGCCGACATCCCCGATCGAGACATTGGTGGCCGTGACTTCGTCGAGCGCGACGGTGGCGGGCGAATAGCCGCCGATCGCGAGGCCGGCGACCGAAAGGCGCCCGAAGCCGATGCTTTCGAGCAGCGAGGCGGCGAGGCGGGCCATCTCGTCCGGCTTGCGCTGGAGCGCCGCGGCGTCGGTGTTGGCGAGGTCCATGAGGGACGCGAAGGGCGCCGTGGCCTGACGGAGGCGCAAATCGGCGAGTTCGACCTTGTCGAGCGTCAGGCTCGCCTTGCCGGCCGTGTGCCGGACCCCCTCCAAGGTGAGCGAGCCGAGCAGGGTCCGCCAGCGGCGGTCGCTGCCGGACGGGGCGTATTCGGCGTCGTCGAAGGCGGCGAGGTAGGCGCCGAGGTCGAGGGCGGTCGCCTCGAGGGCGGCGGCGGCCGTCGTGTGGGTCTCCCCGTCCGCCACCACGATCAGGGCGGGCGCCTCCAGGCGAAGGCGGGTGAGCTTGCCGATGCCGGCGTTCTCGATCGAGAGGCCGGCGACGGAGACCGTCTGGCCGTAGCGGCCGTCGCCGGTCTTCTGCTCCAGTTGCAGGCTGCGGGTCGTCAGGGACTCGAGCCCGAAGGCGAGCTGCTGCCGGAGGCGGGCGAGATGACTGGTGAAGGGCCGGGCGGGATCGAGGCCGCCGAGGACGCTCGGCACGCGCATCCGGCGGATCTCGAGGTCGGCCAGGGTGGCGGTCTCGGTGCCGGCGGCATTGGTCATGCGGATCGCCGGAGCCGCGATGCGCTGCGCGGCGACCAGGCCGTCGCGGCGCTCCTCGAGCCCGACCAGGGTCACGGCCGGGACCTCGATCCGCAGGGCGGGCCGGGGGGGCGCGGCCGGGACGGCGATCACCACGTCGGCGAGGTCGAGGGTCCGGGTCGCGCGATCATAGCCGCGCCGGCCGATGGTGACGGTGGCGCCGGCCTGCTGGGCGACCTTCGTCCAGGCGGACAGGACGGCGTCCGAGTCCGATTGCAGCTGCGCGCGCGCGCCGGGCTGCCCGGCCAGCAAGGCGACGACGAGGGCCGCGCCGGCGGCCGCACGGCGCGCGATCGGCCCCAGGCCGACACGGCAGGCCCGGCCGTCGCTTCGTATGCCCATCATGTTCATGTCCTTTCACCGGCAAGGCCGAGTCGGCGGCCGATCTCGCCCCGGGCAAACGCAAGGAAATCCGAGTTGGTCGGAACACCCGTTACTCGCTGCGACCCGGACATCAGTTATGGTTAACGTCAATGGTATTCTAGATGCCGGATGTTAGACTGCCCTAAAGCCAGCCCGGGTGCCGCGGTCGTTGCATAACCGACACAACGACGTTCGATGGAGATCCGTGAACCATATTCTGCTGGTGCCGGGCGACGTATCCTGTAAGTTCCACTGGTACCCTTGTGGCCGTGCTCCAGGAAGCGACCTTTGATGGCGACCTTGTTCCGAGTTCTCGTGCTGATGGTAACGGCAGCGCTTCTGGCCGGCTGCTCAACCCTGTCGCGCGACGGTCCGGACGATCAGGCGATCGTTTCCGAGGCGACCGCCACGGTCGGGCAGAATCCGGCGACACCCGTTCTCAACTACGCCCTCGTCGACCTGTCGCGGGACGTGCTGGAGCACGTCATCCAGGCCCCGTCGGGCTCGCTGCTGGCGAGCTTCGGGGCCGGCCGGGCCGGCGCGCCGGAACTGCGGGTCGGTGCGGGCGACAGCATCCAGGTGACGATCTTCGAGTCGGAGGCCGGCGGCCTCTTCATCCCGCGCGAGGCGGGGTCGCGCCCGGGCAACTTCGTGACGTTCCCGCCGCAGCTCGTCGACCGTTCGGGCAGCGTCTCGGTCCCCTACGCGGGGCAGATCCAGGCCGCGGGACGGACCCTCAAGGAGATCCAGCGCGACATCGAGCTGAAGCTCGCCAACCGGGCCATCGAGCCGCAGGCGGTGGTCTCCTTCATCCAGCAGCGGGCGTCCGACGTCTCCGTCGTCGGCGACGTCAACGCTCCGAACAAGATTTCGCTGAACCCGGCGGGCGAACGGGTCCTCGACCTGATCTCGCGCGCGGGCGGCATCCGCTACCCGGGCTACGAGACCTTCGTGACCCTGCAGCGCGGCAAGCGCAAGTCGACCGTCTACTTCAAGGAACTGATCGAGAATCCGGGCGAGAACATCTACGTGGCGCCCGGCGACACGATCTACGTCTACCGCGAGCAGCGCTCGTTCCTGGCCTTCGGCGCGTCCGGCGGCAACGGCCTCTTCTTCTTCGAGGCGGAGCGGGTGAGTTGGGCGGAGGGCGTCGCCAAGGCCGGCGGGCTCAACGACGACCGCGCCGATCCGGCCCAGGCCTTCCTGTACCGGATCGTCGACCGGCGGATCCTGGCCAAGCTCGGCGTAGACCTCACCCAGTTCCCGGCCGACAAGGGCGACATCCCGGTCATCTTCAGGGCCAACTTCCGGCAGCCGGCGATGTTCTTCCTGGCCCAGCAGTTCCCGCTGCAGAACCAGGACATCCTGTACGTCTCGAACGCCGACTCGGTGGAGCTCTACAAGTTCCTGGGCCTGCTCAACAACACCTCGGCGACGATCGGCAACGTGCCGCAGGGCCTTGCCAGGGCGAAGCAGAGCATCGGGGACCTTGGCAAGAAGTAGCGGCATGGCTCCCCGGGACGCCCTCGACGGCGTGCCCGGGGATTCGCTGCAGGAGGCCCCGGGCCTCGGGGGCCGCGTCGCGAACGTCTATCGGACGGCTCTCCGGATCGCCTACATCCTCGCGGTCGCCTACGCGGTGGCGGCCTACGGATCGGTGCGCAGCTCCGACCTCGCCCAGTCCACCCTGCTGCTGTCGATCCTGGCCGGCCTCGCCGCGCTGGCCCCGGTTCCGACCCGGCGCGCCGCGCTCGTCGGCGTGGCGGCGATCGCGGTCTTCGCGCTGCTCGGCGCGGTGATCGTGCTGCAGGCGACCCCGATCGACGACGACTGGCCGGAGGTGCTGCGGGCGCTCGAGCACCCGGTCTGGGCGGAGGCCGCGGAAGCCCTCGGGCGCGAACTGCCGGGCACAATCTCGGTCGCGCCGACCGCGACGCTCGCCTCGCTCCTGGCGATCGCGGGTCCCTTCCTGGCCTTCGGCACCGGGCTCGTCCTCTTCGGCGGCGACCGGGAAGCCGGACGGCTCTGGCGGTGGCTGGCGCTCCTCGGGATCGCGGTGGCTGCGGTCGGCGTGCTGCAATTCCTGTTCGACCCAGGCCAGCTTCTGTTCCAGACCAAGACCGCCTACATCACCTCGCTGACCGGTACCTTCGTCAACCGGAACACCGCCGCGACCTTCTTCGGCGTGTCGTCGCTCCTGGTCTTCGCCGTCATGGTGCGCGCGCTGGTCGACCGGGGCTACCTGCCGACGCTGCCGGCCTTCTGGTCGCTGCTCGGCTGGAGCGATCCGGCGGGCCGGCGCCTGCTGCGCTGGGCCGGAGGGCTTGTGCTGGTGCTCTTCGCGCTGATCCTGACCGCCTCCCGGATGGGCGTGGCGGCGACGGTCGCCGGCTGGGTCCCGCTCGTCCTCTACGTGGTCCAGGCCGGGCGCGAGGACGGGCCCGGCGGGCGCATCAAGGCCGGACTGGGACTGGCGGTCGGCTTTGCGGCACTCGTCCTGGTGGCGGGCGAGCGGATCATCTTCCGCTCGGTGACGCGCGGGCTCGACGACGACCGCTGGTGCCTCTACGACGCGATCGCCCGGGGGCTCGACGAGCATCCGCTGGGCGGCACGGGGTTCGGCACCTTCTACGAAGCCTTCCCGGCCTACAGGGCGGCCGACTGCGCGCCCGGCAGCGCCTTCGACCGGGGACACAGCGTCTATCTCGAGGCGGCCTTCGGGCTCGGCTGGCCGGCCGCGGCCGCGATCATCGGGCTCGGGCTCCTGGTGCTGGCCGTCACGGTCGCGCGCGGCTTCGCGGTCAGGCAGCGGTACCGGTTCGCGCCTCTCGCGACCCTGGGCATGGTTCTGGTCGCGGCCGTCCACGGGCTGGTCGACTTCTCGATGCAGATCAACGGCTTCGCGGTGTTCTTCGCGGCCGCGCTGGCGGCGGGCGTGCCCCAGTGCCTGCCGGCGCCGCGGAACGGCCCCTCGACCGTCGGTCCGCGCCTGGTCGACCACGGCGCCATGCTGCTGGTGAGAGCCGCACTCCTCGCCGGCGGCGTCGCCTTCGCCCAGCCGGCGCTGCATGCCGCGTCGCAGAGCCTGTCCGACGTGGAACTCCTGCGGATCGCCGGGCAGATCGAAAGCAACTACCCGGTCGATCCACAGGCGGTGGCGCCCTACCTCGAGCCGGCGCGGCTCGCCGCCGTGGCCCGCAGCTGCCGGTCCGACAGCCTGCGGGCGGCCGTGACGATCACGCTGAAGCAGGCGGACCTCGAGGCCGACAGGGCCGCCGCCCTCGCTCGCGCCGAGGCGCTGCTCTCCGCGGCTCTCGCCTGCTTTCCCACCGAGGGGAATTTCTGGCTGAGGCTCGCCATGGTGCAGGCGCTCGCCGGGGCCGACCCGGAAAATCTCGCGCCGCTCGCGGTGCTGTCGCAGCGATACGCGCCGGCCGAATACCAGGTGGTGATGGCCCGCGCCGCCTTCCTCGGCCAGATCCAGCCGAAGGGAGAGGCGCTGCGGGCGGTGCTGGACAGGGACCTGGACTATGTGGCGAACCAGGCGACGGTGCCGGACGCGGTGTTCCTGATGGGGAACATACCCGCGTCCTCGGGAGGGCTCCTGTTGAAGAAATTCGAGAACACCGAGCCGGAACGACGTCTCCTGTTGCAGAGACGCCTCTACGAGCGGGGGCGCTGATCGGCGCCTAACACTTCCCGAACACAGGTTAACTCAATTTGTCCGCAAGTCTTGGAAAGGAGCGGGGCTCATGCTACGAAATGGCAAGGGGAGTCGAGGTCCGGTATGCGTGCTCTGTATCTGATCGCCTTCGCGTCTTTTGCAACTGTGGCTGCAGCCCAGCAAAATGCCAGCCCGTCCGGCTCGCAGCCCGCGGTCGCGGCGGCCTGCCTGCTGCCGCCGGCGAAGATGGATGCTGCCGAAGTGCAGCACTACAGCAGCGACCCGTCGCTCCTGTTCAAGGACGCGCCGGAAGGGGACGATCGGCGCGCCGCCTCGGTCGGCCGGCAGATCCGGCGGCTCGTGGGGTCCGACACCAAGACCCTTGCGCCTCTCGGCGCCTACGCCAAGACGCTGCCCTCGAACGACAAGCGGATCGTGGGCCGGGCCCTGATGGAGGTCGCCCGTCTCTGCACCACGATCAGCCCGGAGGCGGCGCTCGCCATTCAGACCTTCGTGGCCGAGCTCGGCGACGCGGAGATCACGGAGGCCTTCCTGCGGGGCGGCAAGGAACTGGACACGGCCGCCCTCGCCTTCTCGGCCTCGCGCGGGCCGGGCGCCGCATCGATCGCGGCCGGATCGGTGGGACCCGCCACGATGTGGACCGAAGGCACCTTCCGGTCGACGACCGGCCCGAACGCGGGCGTCAACTCGAGCGGCTTCGGGGGCGGCGGTCTGACCATCCGGACGCGGCGGAACGGGAGCCCTTCGGAAGCCCAGCCCTGAGGCAGCCTTGAGGCCGACACAGTTCCCCGGCATGGGTTGCGATCGGGCGAATCATTCGCGGCTGGGAGGACGAACTGGATGTTGACGAGGACCCCGAGCGACGGTGTCATCCAGTTCTCGAATGTCAGCCAACACGTTGCAGCAGCCTCCGCGCCGGACATCCGTCAGCTGGTCGCCATGTTCGTGCGGCAGGCCAGGATCATCATCGCCTGCGGAATCCTGTTCCTCGGCCTGGGCATCGCTTACGCGACCACAGCCGTGCCACTCTACACGGCCAGCACCACGATCCTGATCGACTCGCGCAAGGCCGGCATGGCCGCCCAGAACGCGGTCGAGGGCGCGCTCATCTTCGAATCCGGCGCCATCGAGAGCCAGGTTCAGGTCCTGCTCTCCGATAAGATCGTCTATGCGGTCGTCGACAAGCTGAAGCTTTACCAGAATCGCGAGCTGATGCTCGGCGAGACCTCGCCCTTCAAGCTCTTCCTCGACAAGGTGGTCCGCAAGGTCAACGTCAACGCGCTGCTCGGGACCGAGGAGCCGGAAGCCGATCTCGGGCAGATGATCCGGGCGTCCATCAAGGACCCCAACTATCCGACCGGCGTTCTGCGGATGATCGCCGCCGCCTACGTGAGCAAGAACGTCTCGGCACAGCGTCTCGGCCGCACCTACGTGCTCTACGTCTCCTATACGTCGACGAGCCCGGACCTGGCCGCCCAGATCGCCAACGAGTTCGCGCAGCAATACCTGGTCGACCAGCTCGATTCGCGCTTCGACGCAACGCGGCGCGCCAGCGTGTGGCTGGAGGACCGGATCGAGGAGTTGCGGGCGAAGTGGCTGGAAGCGGCCAACACCGTCCAGCAGTTCAAGGCCAAGAACAACCTCGTGGCCGCCTCGGGACGCCTGATCAACGAGCAGCAGCTGTCCGAGGTCAACACCCAGTTGATCGCGGCCCGCTCGGAGACGTCCCGCCTGCAGGCTCGCTATGAGCGCCTGCAGCAGATCCTCGACGACAAGCAGCCCTTCGCGAGCGTGACGGAATCGCTCGGCAGCCCCGTGATCAACGAGCTGCGGGTGAAGTACCTGCAGGTGTCCAAGCAGGAGTCCGAGATCTCGTCACGGCTCGGGGCGAACCACCTGCAGGCCTCCAACATGCGCAAGGAGATGCGCGAGTACGAGCGGCTGATCCTCGACGAGCTCGGACGCCTGCTCGAGAACGCGCGGAGCGAGTACCAGATCGCGGCCGACCGCGAGAAGTCGCTCGAGGCCTCGCTGAAGACCGCCGTCTCGGGCAACGTCGCCGACAGCGCCCAGATGGTCCGTCTCGGCGAACTGGAGCGCGATGCGCAGACCTACCAGAACCTCTACCAGACCTACCTGGCCCGGTTCCAGGACGCGATGCAGCAGCAGTCGTTCCCGGTGACGGAGGCGCGCATCATCACGCCCGCCGCGGCGCCCTCGCTGCGGAGCTGGCCGAAGACCAACCTGATCGTGCTCGCGTCACTGATGGTCGGCCTCGGCTTCGGGACCGGAATCGGCCTTCTGCGCGAACTGCGCGACCAGGGATTCCGCAACGGCGATCAGGTGCGCGACATCCTGGGCCTGAGCTTCCTCGGCAACCTGCCGCTGGTGCCGAAGACCAAGGCGGCGCGGCCGGACGCCCGGAAGCCCGGCGCGACCGGGGTGTCGTCCGTCAACCCGATCATGAACTACACGCTGGACGCACCGCTGACCGCCTTCGCGGAGACGCTGCGCTCGGTCAAGGTGGCGTCGGACCTGTCGATCGCGCGGCGCTCGCCGGTGGTGATCGGGGTCGTCTCCATGTTCCCGGGCGAGGGCAAGACGACCGTCGCCAAGAACATGGCGTCGCTCTTCGCCACCCAGGGCGCGCGGACGCTGCTGATCGACGCCGACCTGCGCAACCCCGACCTCACCCGCAACATCGCGCCCCAGGCCCATCTCGGCATCCTGGACGTGCTGGCGGGCGCGGTGCCACTCGAGCAGGCCCTGATCGTCGAGGAGCGCAGCGGGCTGAGCTTCCTGCCGGGAGCCACCCACCGCCGCGTCGCGCACACGAGCGAACTGCTCGCCTCGCCGAAGATGCGGGCCGTCCTCGAACACGCCTCCGCGGTCTACGACTACGTCATCCTGGACCTGCCGCCGATCGGCGCGGTGGTCGACGCCCGCGCGATCTCGCCCACGATCGACCGGTTCCTGCTCGTCATCGAATGGGGGAAGACGCCGAAGGAGTCGACCGCGTCCACGCTGGCGCTCGAGACGGGGATCGCCGAGAAGTGCCTCGGCGTCGTGCTCTCGAAGGTCGCGATGAAGAAGCTTAAGCGCTACGATTCCTTCGCCGGCTATATGCAGGACAAGAAGAACGCGCACAACTACTACGAACAGCACGAGTCCTGACGGGATCGGCCCGGTCGTCGCGGCCCCAAGCGCCGTCCGACACCTAGGCCCATCGCTGTTCCTTCCGAACCGCGAAGGCGGACGCGACCGGCGCCGGACTTCAGATCTCGCGCCAGAAGCGTGGATCCTCGCTCGACTGCATCGAGACCCAGCGGATGTCGGTGGCGTACCAGGGCAGGATCGCGTCGGTGCGGTTGTCCAGGACGAGGTCGCCGGACGCGGTCCGGATCACCAGGACGGCGTGGCCCTCCCCGGCCGAAGTGCGGCCGATGGCGAGGCGGAGAGCCGAGGCGGGCCAGCCGCGCTCGATCAGGCGGCTGCGCTTGGTGATGGCGTAATCCTCGCAGTCGCCGGCGCGGGGCGCCAGGGTCCACTGGTCGATCACCCCCGGGCCGGAGCGGTCGTGGCGGGGCGCGATGGTCCGGTTGACGGCCTCGTTGACGGCGACCAGTTCGGCGCGGCGGTCGGCGGTGAGATCGACCGGCCCCGAGGTGCCGTCCGGCTTGCGGCACTCGGTCGGGATCTTCAGGCAGAAGGCGACGTGGCCCATGGGGGCGAGCACGGGGCCGCGCTCGCTGATGAAGGACGCCCGCGCCTTGCGGACCTGCCCGGCCGAACCGCCGAGGTTCATGGCCGAGGCCTCGACGGCGCCGAAGGCGAGGAGCGAGAGGGCCGTGAGCGAGTGGAAGACGAAGCCGCGCATCGGGATGCTCCGTTCGAATGTCTGTCACGGAGCACCATACGCGTCCCGTCCTGCCTTTCCGTTCAAAGCGGTAGCGCGAATCACCTTCCGGCGTTGACGGGGCGTTCACCATCGCGGCCGGCCGGCCGGCGGCCGATCGGGCCGATCCAGCGCGGGGTCGTGGCCGCGTAGGCGCGCCAGGCCTCGCCGAAGCGGGCGGCCAGGTGCGCCTCCTCGCGCCGGATGGCGAGGCGGTCGACAAGGAGCGAGGCCGCGAGCGCGGCGACCAGGAACCAGCCCTCCCCGAAGACCAGCCCGAGGCCGGCGAGGAGGAGCGCGTTGCCGAGGTAGATGGGGTTGCGCGAGAGCGCGAAGGCGCCGTCCGTCAGCAGCGTCAGGGCCGGGCGCGTCGGCAGGATGTTGGTGCGGGCCCGCCTCATCGCCGTCATGGCGACGAGGTCGAGGCCGAGGGCGGCGAGGCAGGCGATGGCCCCGGCGCCGACCCGAATCGGGCCGCCCGGGAGCGGCAGCGGCGCGAGCCGGCCGAGCCCGAAGGCGAGGAGGGCGGCGGCCACGAGGATGAGCGGCGGCCAGGGTATCGTGTTGGGCCGTTCGGCAGGGTCGGTCATGGCGGATCTCCGGGCGCCGCGCGCGCCCCCGCGCCATTCTAGCGGAGGACGCGCCTCCTGGCGCCGGCGCCATGACGGCGCGAAGCGGCAGCGGCAGGGTGCGATCTCCTGTGGAGTTCCGCGGCTTGGCCGATTGCGCGGGGGTTCGGCGTGCTAGGGTCCGGCCGGACAATCCTTGAGAACTCGGGTCGCGGGATGCGGATCGGAATCGAACTCGGGCGGTGCGGCACGGGCGAGAGCCTGCTGATGGATCTCGAGGAACTCCTGTCGACGCGCCTCCTGGTCCAGGGGAACTCCGGCTCGGGCAAATCGCACCTTCTGCGCCGCCTCCTGGAGCAGAGCGCGCCCCACGTCCAGCAGGCGATCATCGACCCGGAGGGGGATTTCGTCACCTTCGCGGAGCGCTACGGCCACGTGATCGTGGACGCCGAGCGCAGCCCGGAGGACCTCGCGCGAATCGCCCTCAACATCCGGCGCCACCGGGCCTCGGCGGTGCTCGATCTCGAGGGCCTCGACGCCGAGGAGCAGATGCGCTGCGCGGCGGCCTTCCTGAACGGGCTCTTCGACGCGGAGCGCGAGGCCTGGTTCCCGATGCTGATCGCCGTCGACGAGGCGCAGCTCTTCGCGCCGGCGGCGGCCGGCGAGGTGGCGGACGACGCGCGGCGGGCCTCGCTCGGGGCGATGACCAACCTCATGTGCCGCGGCCGCAAGCGGGGCCTCGCGGGCATCATCGCCACGCAGCGCCTCGCGAAGCTCGCCAAGAACGTCGCCGCGGAGGCGTCCAACTTCCTGATGGGGCGGACCTTCCTGGACATCGACATGGCGCGGGCGGCCGACCTCCTCGGCATGGAGCGGCGGCAGGCGGAGGCCTTCCGGGATCTGTCCTCGGGCCAGTTCGTGGCGCTCGGGCCGGCCCTGTCGCGGCGGCCGGTGGAGGTCCGGATCGGGCCTGTGGAGACCGCGTCGCGGAGCGGTCGCCCGTCCCTGATGCCGATGCCCGAGACGGCACCGGCGGACCTGGAGGCGCTGATCTTCGATCCCGGCCAGGCTCCCCTTCCCGCCCCTGCCGCCCCCGTCGCGCCGAAGGCGCCGCGCACCGCCGAGATCCTCGGCAAGGTGGCGTCGGCGCGGGCGGCCGCGCCGCGCGTGCCCGAGCGGATCGAGGAACCGGCGGACCAGCGCAGCGCCGCGGAGAAGCAGGCGATCCTCGACGGCATCTACCGGGACATCCTGGCCGACCCGGAGACCGGGTTCCGGCCCGTCCCGCTCGTCTACCAGGACTTCCTGTTCCACTGCCGGGTGCACCGGCTGGACGGCGCGGCGGAGGATCTCGGCGCCTTTCGGCGGCGCCTCGCCCTGGCCCGGGCCGGCCTCTCGGGAGAGGCCGAGGATCCGGCATGGCAGCCCGTGCTCGCGATGGCGGAGGTGCTGCCGGAGGAGATGCAGGGGGTCTTCCTGCTGGTCGCCCGCGCGGCGCACGAACAGGCGCCCTGCCCGGCCGACGAGGCGCTGGCGCGCGCCTACGGCAGCCACTCGCCCTCGCGCGGCCGCTGGCTCCTCAGCTACATGAGCGAGCGCGGCCTGATCCGCGCCGAGACCGACTTCCGCGGCAATCGCACGGTCGTGGTCGCCGGCGTGGGCTGGCGGACCGAGCCCGGCCATCCCAAGGGCCAGGCGCCGCAGCGGCCCTTCCGGGCCGGCCGCGAGCCGCGGGTGCGGCGCGGAGGACCGTAGGTGGCGTGTGCTCCGGTGCGCCGCACGCATCCGGAGCAGCGCCGATTGACAAGGCCGGGCGCCGGCAGCAGGGTGCCGGGCATGCTCGCCGCCCTGCGCCACAGGACCCTTGCCGCCACCGTCGCCGCGCTAGCGATGCTGGCCGCCGTCCTGTTCGGGACGGCCCACCGGCCCCTCGGGCTGCAGCCGGACCGGCCCGCGCCCGCGCTCCTGGCGGCCTATGCGCTGCCGGACGGAACGGTCCCGGCGATCTGCGCCGTGGACGACGGGGCTCCGGCCGGCCCGCATGTCCTGGCGATGTGCGACGCCTGCCTGATCGCCGGCGCTCCCGGCCTGCCGGCTCCGGCCGCACCGTCTCTCGTCGCCCCCGACGGGAAGGCGATCCTGGGCGGATCCCTCCCGGCGAGCCTCGCCGAGCCGGCGACGCGCCATGCGCCGGCCTCGCGCGGCCCGCCCCTGTCCGCCTGACGGATCCGGATTTCACCCCTTATCCCTATACCGGGACCGGCTGGCGCGGACGAACCCGCCGCAGCGGTTCCTGATCGGAGTTGCTTCATGTTCCGCACCCTTTCGGCGGCGGCCTTCGGGCTCGCCCTCTCGTCCGCGCTCGTCATGGCGCACGGCTACACGCTCGGTGACATCGCCATCGGGCATCCCTGGGCGCGGGCGACGCCGCCCGGGGCGCAGGTCGGCGGCGGCTACGTGAAGCTCACCAATTCCGGGAGCACGCCCGACCGCCTGCTGTCCGGCACGAGCGAGGTCGCCGGACGGGTCGAGATTCACGAGATGTCGGTGGTCGACGGCGTGATGCGGATGCGCGAGATGCCGAAGGGCGTGGAGATCGCCCCGGGCGCCACGGTCGAGTTCAAACCCGGCGGCTACCACCTCATGTTCATGGAGCTCAAGCGGCCGCTGGCGGCCGGCGAGAGCGTCAAGGGCAGCCTGACCTTCGAGAAGGCCGGGACCATCGCGGTGGAGTTCAAGGTCGAGGCGATCGGGGCCATGCCCGCGGGCCACGCGGACATGGGCGCGGGGGCCGGCGACCCGAAGGCGCACATGGGGCATTGAGCGGCCTGCGCGGCAGGCCGTACCGGCGTACCGGCGGCCTGCCGCCTCAGTCCGGAGCCGAGCGGCGGCGGACCACGGAAGCCTTGAGCACCTCGAGATCCTTCAGGAGCTCGGCGAGCAGCTTCGGCTCGACGTCGCCGAAGAGTTCGCCGAGCCAGGATTCGTGCGCGGCCGCCATGCGGGCGAACACGGCCTCGCCGTCCGGCGTCATGCGCACCACGGCGGCCCGGCGGTCCTCCGGCACAGGCTCGCGACGGACGAGCCCCTCCTCGACCAGCCGGTCGACGAGGCCGGTGATGTTGCCGTTGGTCACCATCATGCGCTTGGAGAGTTCGCCGAGCCGCAGGCCCTCGGGCTCCCGCCGGAGTTGGGCGAGAAGGTCGAAGCGCGGCAGGGTCACGTCGAACTCGGCGCGCAGGCGGCGGCGGATCTCGTCCGAGATCATGTTCGCGCAGGACAGGACCCGCAGCCACAGCCGGAGTTCGATCTTGTGCCCGGCCGGCTCGTGCCGGACGATCGCCTCGATGTCGATCTGATCGTCGCCGTCCATGTCGTCCCCCGGGTCGCGTGCCTAATGTTTGAACCCTGAACGGTCCGAGTTTCAAGCAATTCGTTCGGCGGACGTGGTCTGCGAGCGCTTGACGGCTATTCGGAGGGGGTTTACTTTAAACTTAAAGTAATAGGAGGCGCGCGTGGTCACGGAAGCGCTGAGGCGCGAGGCGGCGGCGCGGGACGCGGCGGATCCGCTTGCCGGCCGGCGGGACCTCTTCGCCGTCCCGCCCGGGATCGTGTACCTGGACGGCAATTCGCTCGGCGTGATGCCGAAGGCCGTGCCGGCGCGGGTCGCCCGGACGGTCGAGACGGAGTGGGGCGAGGGGCTGATCCGGAGCTGGAACAGCGCCGGCTGGATCGACCTGCCGGCGCGGGTCGGCGCCAAGATCGGGCGGCTGATCGGCGCGGAGCCGGGCAGCGTGACGGCGGCGGACTCCACATCGGTCAACCTCTTCAAGGTGCTCTCCGCGGCGCTGCGGCTGAGGCCGGGGCGGACCCGCATCCTCTCCGACCGGGGGAACTTCCCGACGGACCTCTACATGGCGCAGGGCCTGATCCGCCTCCTCGGCGACCGGCACCGTCTCGACGTGGTCGCCCCGGAGGCGGTCGCGGACGCGATCGGGGACGACCTGGCGGTCCTGATGCTGACGGAGGTCGACTACCGCACCGGGCGTCGGCACGACATGCCGGCCCTCACCGCGCGGGCGCAGGCGGCCGGGGCGCTGACCATCTGGGACCTGGCGCATTCGGCGGGGGCCTTCCCGGTCGACCTCGCCGGGGCGGGCGCCGACTTCGCGATCGGCTGCGGCTACAAGTACCTGAACGGGGGGCCGGGCGCGCCGGCCTTCGCGTATGTGGCGCCGCGCCACCAGGAGGCGGTCGAGCCGGCGCTCTCGGGCTGGATGGGCCACGCGGCGCCCTTCGCGTTCGATCTCGACTACCGGCCGGCGGCGGGCATCGACCGGCTGCGCGCCGGCACGCCCTCGGTGATCGGCCTTTCGGCGCTCGATGCGGCGCTGGACGTCTTCGAGGGCGTCGACCTCGCGGTGCTCGCCGCCAAGTCGGCCTCGCTGGCGGCGCTCTTCGTGGCGGCCGTCGCGGCGACCTGCCCGGATCTCGTCCTGGCGAGCCCACGCGACCCGGCGGTGCGCGGCAGCCAGATCTCGTTCCGCACGCCGGAGGGCTACGCCGTCATGCAGGCGCTGATCGCGCGCGGCGTGATCGGGGACTTCCGGGCACCGGACATCATCCGCTTCGGCTTCACGCCGCTGTACCTTTCGCATGGCGAGGTGCTCGACGCCGCCGCGACGCTCGCGGCGATCATGAGCGACCGGCTCTGGGACCGGCCGGAGTTCAAGGTGAGGGCCAAGGTGACATGAGCGGCGATCCGGAGGATCCGGCCCGGGACGGGGCCGTGACGGGCTTCGCCGGGCGCATGTCCTACGGCGACTATCTGTCGCTCGACCCGATCCTGTCGGCCCAGCATCCGCTCACCGCGGCGCATGACGAGATGCTCTTCATCATCCAGCACCAGACGTCGGAACTCTGGATGAAGCTCGCCATCCACGAGATCACGGCGGCGATGCGGGCGGTCGCGCGGGACGACCTGGAGCCCGCCTTCAAGATCCTGTCGCGGGTGTCGCGGATCTTCGAGCAGCTGAACAACGCCTGGGACGTGCTGCGGACCATGACGCCGGCGGACTACACCACGTTCCGGACGGCGCTCGGCCAGTCCTCAGGCTTCCAGTCCTACCAGTACCGCGCCATCGAGTATCTCGTCGGCAACCGCAACGCCGCGATGCTGAAGCCGCACGAGCACCGGCCGGACCTCGTCGCCCGGCTGGAAGCGATCCGCGCGGCGCCGAGCCTCTACGACGAGGCGATCCGGCTCCTCGCCCGGTCGGGCCTGCCGGTCGACCCCGCCGTCCTCGACCGCGACGTGACGCAGCCCTATGCGCCGGACGAGAGCGTGAAGGCGGCCTGGACGGCGGTCTACCGGGACACGGGCACCCATTGGAAGCTCTACGAGCTCGCCGAGAAGCTGGTGGACTTCGAAGACTATTTCCGGCGCTGGCGTTTCAACCACGTGACGACGGTGGAGCGAGTCATCGGCTTCAAGCGCGGGACGGGCGGGACCTCGGGGGTGGACTACCTCAAGCGCATGCTGGGGGTGGTGCTGTTCCCGGAACTCTGGGCGCTGAGGACGGAGCTTTGAAACCCCTCCGGGTGCTGGTCCTCGGGGGGACCACGGAGGCGGGGCTGCTCGCCCGGCGGCTCGCGGGGGACCCGCGCTTCGACGCCACCCTGTCGCTCGCCGGCCGCACGCGGGAGCCGGCCGCCCAGGCACTGCCGGTCCGGATCGGCGGATTCGGCGGCGCCGCAGGGCTGGCGCGCCATCTCGCCGCCGAGGGCATCGGCGCGCTGGTCGATGCCACCCATCCCTTCGCGGCGCGCATGTCGGCCCACGCCGCCGAGGCGGCCCGCGCGGCCCGGGTGCCGCTCGCCGCCTTCTCGCGGGTGCCCTGGCAGGCGGTCGACGGTGACCAGTGGACCGAAGTGCCCGACAATTCCGCGGCCGCGGCGGCGCTGGGGCCGGCGCCGCGGCGGGTGCTCCTCACCATCGGGCGGCTCGGGGTCGCCGACTTCCGGGCCGCCGGGCAGCATCACTACGTGGTCCGCACGATCGACGCGCCGGACCCGGCCGAGATGCCGGCGCAGGCCGACCTGCTCCTCGACCGGGGGCCCTTCGACCTCGCGGCGGAGATCCGGCTCCTCCAGGACCGGCGCATCGACGTCCTGGTGACCAAGAACGCGGGCGGCGCGGCCACCTATCCGAAGATCGAGGCGGCGCGGCGGCTCGGGCTTCCGGTCATTCTCGTGGCTCCGCCGCCGCGGCCGGACGTGCCGCTCTTCCACGAACTCGAGGCCGTCATGGCCTTCCTGGCGGAGGCGGCCGGCCGTCAGGCGCCGTAGGCGTGGAGCAGCGTGCCGTGCCGCTTCAGCCAGACCCGGCCACGGTCCATGTCCGGGCATGTCTCGCGGACGGCGCGCCAGAAGCGGTGGGAATGGTTCAACTCGCGCAGGTGCGCGACCTCGTGGGCGACCAGGTAGTCGAGCACGAAGGGCGGGGCGAGGATCACCCGCCAGGAGAAGGAGAGCTCCCCGGTCGCCGTGCAGGAGCCCCAGCGGCTCCGCGTGTCCTTGAGGCGGATGGCGGTCGGGCGGACGGCGAGGCGGCCGGCGTGGAGCGCCACGGCGGGCTCGATGTCGCGCCGGGCCTCGCGCTTCAGGAAGTCGGTCAGGCGCCGGGGCAAGTGCTCACGGGCGCCGGTGACCATGATGTGCGGGAGTTCGCCGAGGGTCTCGACCCAAGCGGTGCCGCGCAGGTCCGGACGATGGAAGACCCGGTGCGGCGTCCCGCGCAGCGGCAGCAGGGCCCCGTGCTCGAACGCGATGGCGGCGGGACGGCGGGCGAGGCGGTCGGCGAGCCAGCCGCGGTGGCGCTCCAGGAAGGCGAGCGCCTCGGGCAGCCGGCCGGTGCGCGGCAAGGTCAGGACCGGGGCGTCCCCGGCGGTCGGGATGCGCAGCGAATAGCGGCGGGCGCGCGGCTCCTGCCGGACCGCGACACGGGCGGTGCGCCCGTCCCCGAGGTCCAGGTCGACATGGGCCGGCAGGACGGGGCGGCGGGCGAAGAAGGACATCGGCATCCCGAATCAGGTCTCGAGGCGATGATGCGGGAGGGCCATGGCGGCGGGAAGGCCGGCGGCGTCGCGCGCGACTCAATGCTCCGTGGCGGCGAGCACGGCTTCGGCGCGGATCTCCTCGGTGAGGCGGGCCTTGAGGGCGGAGAAGTCGGGGGTGGTCTTCAGGCGATAGTCGCGCGGATGGGGCAGATCGACAGGGATGTCGGCCTTGATGCGGCCGGGGCGCGCGGTCATCACGACGACGCGGGAGGCGAGGAAGATCGCCTCCTCGATGTCGTGGGTGACGAACAGCACGGTCTTGCGCTCGCGCTCCCAGATGCCGAGCAGGAGTTCCTGCATGAGGCCGCGGGTCTGGTTGTCGAGGGCCCCGAAGGGCTCGTCGAGGAGCAGGATCTCGGGATCGTTGGCGAGCGCGCGGGCGATGGCGGTGCGCTGCTGCATGCCGCCGGAGAGCTGCTTCGGCCAATGGTGCTCGAAGCCGCGCAGGCCGACCTTGTCGATGTAGGCGGCGACGATCTCGCGACGCTCGGCCGCCGGCATGCCCTTCTCGGCGAGCCCGAAGGCGATGTTCTCGGCGACCGTCAGCCAGGGGAAGAGCGTGTAGGACTGGAACACCATGCCCCGGTCGGGGCCCGGCCCGGTGACCGGACGCCCGTCGAGGAGGACGCGGCCGGCGGTCGGCCGGTCGAGGCCGGCGACGATGCGCAGGAGCGTGGACTTGCCGCAGCCCGAGGGGCCGAGGACGGTGATGAAGTCGTTGGCAGCGACCGTCAGGTCGGTCGGCTCCAGCGCGCGCGTGGGCTTGCCGCCGCGGCGGCCGGGGAAGACGCGGGAGACGCCCTCGACGGCGAGTTTCGTCATGCGAAGGTCCAGGGGAAGAGCCGGCGGTTCATCGCCTTGAACAGGAAGTCCGAGACGAGGCCGATGACGCCGATGACGATGATGCCGAAGATGATCTGACCGGTGGCGAGCAGCGCCTGGCTGTCGACGATCATGTGGCCGATGCCCGAGGAGGAGCCGATCAGCTCGGCGACGATCACGTAGGTCCAGGCCCAGCCGAGCACCAGCCGGAGGATCTCGGCGATCTCGGGGGCGTTGGCGG